>NZ_AWQS01000186.1 GCF_000576575.1 Intrasporangium chromatireducens Q5-1 | reverse complement strand
TTCTCGAGCATCGTCACGTGGGGGAAGAGGTTGAAGTGCTGGAAGACCATCCCGACATGGGCCCGGACCTTGTCGACGTCGACCTTGCGGCCGGTCAGCTCCACGCCGCCCACGTGGATCGTGCCGCCGCTGGGCGGCTCCAGGAGGTTGAGGCACTTGAGCAGGGTCGACTTGCCGGAGCCCGACGGCCCGATGATGCAGACAACCTCCTGGCGGCCCACGTCGAGGTCGACGCCTCGCAGGATCTCGAGCTGGCCGAAGGACTTGCGCAGTCCGCGGATGCGGATCGCCGGCTCGAGGGCTGCAGCCTGCGACGGTGCATGCTCTGTCAGGGCGCTCACGTTCAGGCCTCCTGCATCTCGGTGATGGGGGTCGGGCGGGACGCGGCCGTGGGGCCGGGCGACCCAGCACCGCGAGTGGGCTTGCCCGTGCGCAGCCGGCGGTCCCACCAGTTGACGAAGTACGTCAGCGGCACCGTCATCAGCAGGTAGCAGCACCCGGCAGCCACCAGTGCGGAGGAGTTGTAGGTGTTGGCCGCCTGTTCGTGGGCGATGAAGTAGAGCTCTCGCTCACCGATGGACAGGCCGAGGAGATAGACGAGCGAGCTCTCCTTGATGTCGATGATGAAGCGGTTCGTCAGTGCCGGCAGGACGTTGCGGATGCCCTGCGGCACGATGACCTTGCCCATCGTCTGCAGGTAGCTCATGCCGAGGCTCCGGCCCGCCTGCATCTGCCCCGCCGGGACAGCCTGGATGCCGCTGCGGAAGACCTCGGCGCAGTAGGCGCCCGAGATGATCGCGACGGCCAGGACGGCGTAGCCGATCGGGCTGCGGCCGAAGGGCCGTATGTTCGCCGCCGGCAGGCCGAGGCCGATGAGGCTGATCGTGAGGATCGCCGGCAGGCCCCGGAAGATGTCGACATAGATCCGGGCGGGCAGCCGGACGAGCCAGTGCCGAGAGAGCAGCATCATCGCCAGGACCAGGCCGATGACCAGCCCGATCAGCGCGGCCAGCGTGGCGATGATGAGGGTGTTGCGGATGCCCTCCGTGAGCAGCGTGGGCAGGACCGCTGTGATCTCTTCCCAGTCGAAGAAGGTGTGCAGGAAGGCGTCCATGGCGAGCAACGCTAGGACCCAAGCCGTGGGGTGGCCGCCATAGTTGCACGCAGGTGACAACAGTTCCGATCCCGAGAAGGGCACGCTTCGAGCGGAGGGGGGTGAGCGGCATACCTCTGGGGTGGTGGGTGTGCCGCTCTCAGGTCACTCGTCAGCGGAACCGTGGGCGGCGATGTAGCGCTCCACGCGCCGGTCGGGGACGAGCCACATCAGCGCGACGATTGTGTAGATCGCGACCCCGAGCCACGCGGCGAGGAGCGTCGCAAGGATGCCGGCGACGTAGATCCAGGGGCTCGTCTTCGCCTTGAGGTCACGCCCGAGGGCTGTCGCGAGGGCGCCGTCGCGGCCCTGGTGGCGCTCGATCACCGTCTGGAGGATGAAGTAGGCGATCGCGCAGAGCAGCAGGTTGACGCCATACGTCACGACCGGGGTGGTCCCGAAGGACTGCTCGTCCATCCACGCCGTCGTGAAGGGCAGCAGCGACAGGCAGAAGAGCAGGCCCAGGTTGCTCCAGAGCATCCCGCCGGTGACCTGCCGGACGAGCTGGAACAATGTGGTGGTGGTTGTTCCAGTAGAGGCCGACATAGACGAAGGACAGCAGGTAGGTCAGCAGCCCCGTCGCCGAGCCGAGGAGGTCATGGACGGTCGGCCCCTCCGGCACCCGCAGCTCGAGCACCATGATCGTGATGATGATGGCGAGCACGCCGTCGCTGAACGCCTCGAGGCGACTGGTCTTCACAGCAAATCAGTATGTCGGCGGGGTACAGCGGAAGTATGCAAGCACTGGAACAAGGTCCTCCTCCACCGCCCCGGCCGCGTCGCGTCAGCTACGGCGTCATCGCACTCGTCGCCTTCGGGGTCTTCCTCGTCCTCAACTTCTGGCCCGGTTGGGAGGCGCTGCCGATCTTCACGGACCGGATGACCTACACGCTCGGCGCGGTCGACTTCGCACTCTGGGCGGTCATCGCGTTCAACGTCGCGTTCCTCTTCTCGGACGCGCGCGGGCTGCACCTGACGGCACACCTGATCATCGCGATGATGTCGATGTTCGCGCTCACGCGGCTGATGCGCGACTTCCCCTTCCCCCTCACGGGCATCTGGGCCGGCGTCGTCCACTGGATCCTCGTGCTCGGAACGGTGCTCAGCTTCCTCGTCATCCCGGCCACCTGGTGGGGCATGGTGACCCAGGGCTACGACGGTCCTGGCGCCAAGCGCGGGCGGCGGGGGCTTCCGGGACTCCGGGGGCGGCACCTCGGCCGGCACCGGCACGCCTCCTGAGGCTCGTCGCCACGGGCGCCGGCCCGCTACGGTCGCAACCGTGAGACGACCGGCCGAAGACATGCCCATCGGGGTGGAGCTCGACTGCGGCACCCACGCGGTGACCGAGCAGGAGATCATCGAGTTCGCCACCGAGTGGGACCCGCAGTACTTCCACGTCGACCGCGACGCCGCCGCCCACAGTAACTTCGGCGGGATCATCGCCAGCGGGCTGCACACCGCGTCGATCTTCCAGCGGCTCGCGGTGACGGGCGTCTACACCGGGTATGACGTCATCGCCGGCAAGGAGATCCAGAGCCTCCGCTTCCTCCGCCCGGTGCGGGCCGGCGACGTGCTGAGCTGCACCATCGTGGTGCGTTCCGTCGAGCCGGACGGCGCCGGCCGCTGCCTCGTCAGCATCGCCGGCACGCTGCGAAACCAGCTGGGTAGGCCCGTCCTCGAGCTCGAGGTCGACTCCCTGGTGCGCTCGCGCGAAGAGGCCTGAGGACTGCGGAGGGCTGGCGGCTGAGGACCGCCGCGGTCACCAGACGGCATCGCCGCGGAGCACGACGTCGCTGCCGCCGTCGACATAGATGACCTGCCCGCACAGGTGCGTGTTCTCCTCGCCGCCGAGCCAGGCGAGCAGCCGGGCGACGACGACCGGCTCTGCGACGCCGTTCAGGGGCATCGGCACCATCTTGAGCAGGGCCTCGCGCCCCTCCTCCGTCGCGATGAGATCGGCTGTCATCGGGGTGGCGATGATCCCCGGAGCGACGACGTTGAGCGGGATGCCGGAGCCGGCCCACTCAGGGCCAGCAGCGTGACGGCGCACCCAGCGGGAGAGCGCGAGCTTGGTCGAGCCGTAGATGAGCGCGCCGGTGGTCTGCGGGTCCTTCGCCAGGATCTCCCCGCGAGCCAGGGCCGCCGCCTCGTCGCCGGCCAGGAGCAGCCTGACGAGTTCGTCGTCGGTCGGCATGAGGGCGGCCATCGACGAGACCACGACGGCGCGTGGCGTCGCGGCGCCGTTCAGGAAGGGGCGCAGTCCTTCGAGGGTGGCGAGCGTGCCGAAGTAGTTGACCGCCACCGTGGTCGGGGTCGGAGTCGCGACGCCCGCGTTGGCATAGATCGCGTCGATCGGGCTGTCGTCGAGCAGTTCGCGCATACCGGCGACCAGGGCGGTCCGCCCGGCGGCGGTGGACAGGTCCGCGACGACCTGCGCGTCGCGCAGGTCGACGCCAATGACCCGCTGACCGCGGCTCTGCAGCAGGTCCTTGGTGGCCTTTCCGATGCCCGACGCCGCGCCGGTCACCACTGCTATCCGACTCATGGGGTCCCCCTCTGATCGCGTTCTGCCGCTCCCATGCTGAGCGCCGCCAGAGCGGGGAACCAGAGACGAAAGTCCCGTGCCAGTCGAGCCGGCCCGCTCCCTATGCTCGTCACGTGGACGAGACGCAGGGATTCTTCGAGTTCGACTGGCCGCCGCCCAACCCACCGATCAAGCTGCCCGAGCCGCCACCCGAGCCGGTGCTGCTGACCGTGCACGTCGCCCTCGACGAAACTGATCCACCGGTGTGGCGCCGCGTCACGATCCCCGGCGAGCTCGACCTCGGCCGGGTCCACGACGCGCTCCAGCAGCTCATGGGCTGGGAGGAGTCGCACCTGCATCGCTTCGGGCTGACCGCCGAGGCGCAGCCGGGGCCGTGGTTCGTCACGCAGTTCGACCGGTCGGAGGGCGAGGAGGGCACGCTCGAGACCGAGGCCCGGCTCGACCAGCTCCTCCGTGTGCCCGGCGACACCCTGGCCTACGAGTACGATTTCGGCGACGGCTGGCGCCACACCCTCACCCTCGAGTCCGTCGACCCGATGCCCGACCCGGCCGACGCGGCAGCCGGCGGGGCCGCGGAAGCCGGCTCAGCGGCATACCCCCTCGTTTGTCTTGCGGGGGAGCGCGCCTGCCCGCCCGAGGACGTCGGCGGCGTCGGCGGCTACGAGGAGATGGCCGAGTGGGTGCGCAGCGGCTACGAGGACGCGCGGCTGCCGCGGCGCGGCCTGACCGCCGAGGAGCTGCGCGACTGGCTGCCCGAGGGGTGGGACCCGGACCGCTTCGACCTCGACGAGGTGAACGCGGCGCTCGCCCGCCTCGCGCCGCGGGACACCGACACGGCGCTCGCCCAGCTGCCGCCGGAGCTCGCCGGCATCGTCAGGTGGCTGTCGATGCCGGCCCGTTTCGAGCTCGACGAGTGGCTCTCCGCGCCGGGCTGGGCTGAGCCGCTGGCCTTCACGCCGAAGGAGGCGGCCGCGCTGACCCGGCCCGTGCGTGTCGTGCTCGACGTCGTCGGCGACGGGCTGGCCCTGACCGCCGCCGGCTACCTGCCGCCGCGCGCCGTCGAGGCGATCTATCGGGCGCTCGGCATGGGCGAGGAGTGGATCGGCAAGGGCAACCGGGAGGACCAGACGCTGCCGGTGCTCAGGCTGCGTGAGCAGGTCGCCCGGCTCGGGCTGATCCGCAAGGCGAAGGGGCAGCTGCTCCCGACGGTCGTGGCTCGGAAGGTGCGGGACGACCCGTCGGCTCTGCTCGGGCACGTGCTCGGTCGCCTCCTGTCGGGCTTGACCGAGTTCGACCGGATGGCAACGCAGTTCGCGCTCATCGCTGTCGCTGGGGGCCAGTGGTCACGCCACCTCGCGCTGTGGGGACCGGTCACGGAAGTCGTATGCCGTGTGCTGACGATCCATGGGTGGGCGCGGGACCCCTACGGCGAGCTCGAGCGTAACGACGTGTCGGGGGCGATTGCGGACACGGTGTCTTTCGTGGGCGAGCTGGTGCGGGCGGCGGCCGAGGAGCCGCGCGAGGAGCCCGAGCTGGCGGCACGCGTGGCTCGGGCGGCACTGGCCGCGATGGCGTGACGGTGCGGTGCTGGGAGGCGTCTGCGAATGCGGCGGGGCGTGTGCCCTTGTGGTTGCCCGGACGGCAAGAAAGGCACGCGCCTGGGGCGGGCGACCGGCGGGGTTGTGAGCATGTTTCGGGAGCGGGGCACCGAATACTGCTCACAACCGCAGTGCTGGCGGGCGCGTCAGTCCCAGGTGAACATCCGGCCGGTGGCGGCGCGCTCCCGCAGGTCGATGAGCTCGGCGCGCATCGAGCTGACCAAGAGGTCCGGAGTGCCGAGCTTGGGGCCGTATGCGTCGTAGGCGGTCCCCGGCAGCGCCTTGAGCAGGACCTGAGCGCGCTGGGAGACGCTGCCCTTGACGCCGAAGTGCCCGAGCAGGTCCTGGGACTCCATCGACGAACCGCCCCGGGCAACAAGATGGTTCGCCCGGCCGATCGTCCAGGCAACCGCGGCGGCGGCGGTCTCGTCCCGGGCGTTCCTGCGGAAGATCACCGGGTCTGCCGCGGCCACTCGGGCGAGGTAGCGCCGGCACGCCGTGCGGAACTCGACACCGAACGAGCGGTCCGCGAAGTCGTCGACGAGCCCCGCGATGTGCTCGACCCGGTCCCGGATGTCGTCGGGCAGGCGGGCCGCGACGAACGGCTCGTCCGGCAGAGGGGTCGCGTCAAGGGCGTCGAGCACGTCTCGGCCGCCGACTTGGCTGGCCGCCGAGGCGATGATGCTCTCGACGAGCTCCTCCTCGCTCAGCCGGCGCGTGTCACGTCCGGGCATCGTTCGGTCCGCGCTCAGCGTTGGGCCGGTGCCGCTCGCCTGGCCGGCTCCGCTGTCGTCGCCGATGACGCTGATCCCGAAGTCGGCGAGGCCGTCGGTCAGCTCGTCGTAGGCGATGAGCGCCTGCCGCAGCGTCTGGGCCTGCTGCGACAGGGCGATCTCGAGGTAGCGGGGCATCGACTCCCGGGCCGCCCGCAGCAGGTTGCCCTGCTGCTTGGCGGTGCGACCAATACGGCGGCAGGCGAACTTGATGTAGGCGTCGAGGACCTCTGGGACGCGGCGTGCAGTCCGCGGGTCAGGCAGCACGACGGTGGGCAGGTGGCTGTCCAACAGCTCACGCACCCGAGCCGGCGTCAGGTCGAGAGGGTCCTGCGTGCCCAGCATGCTCGTGAACTCGACGATCGACTGGATCGCGGCGTCGTCATGGGTGTCCTCGAGGTCGAAGCCGATGCCGATGGCCTCGGGCGACTCTGCGAAGTCGGCGATGACGTCGTCCGGGTCCGGCCCCAGCAGTGGGCCGCCCAGGTGCAGGTCGGGGAAGCCGGGCAGTGATGTGGTGCTCGAGTCCGGTGTGCCTCCTGTGGGCATGAGGCGCAGCAGCCACTCGAGGAAGGGGCGCCCGCTCGGCCACGTGTCGTTCTCGTCGTCCACGGGCCGGTTGGCGCCGTTGGCGAGGCTCTCCTCGAGAGTCGCTCGGGTGGTGGCGAGGTCGAGCGGGCGGACCCCGAAGGGAAGGGGCCCCGGCGCCGCCGCCGCCATCCGGTCGGCCGCCTCGGCGAGTGGCTCGGCCGTCGGGAAGGCGTCCTTGACGCCGCGGCCCAGGCCCTCGTCGTAGACGATGTAGGTGGCGGGCTCGCCGCCGGGCCAGCGGTACTCGATCAGGAAGTTCTGGCCCGGCTCCGCGTCGAACCCGGCGACCGCGGCCTCGGTCACCGTGGCCTCCGGCAGCTCGGTGAGCCACCGCGGCATCGGCTGGTGACGCCGCTCGAGGGCGCTCGCCACGCGGGCTCGCATCGACTGCTGGGGAGCGATGGCGCCGAGGACGTGCAGGGCCGCGGTCGTCTCGGCAATGTCGATGTCGATGAACGTGTCGATGAGATCCTCGAGGGCGGTCGGGGACGCGTCCGCGAAACCGTGCCGGCCGTCGGTCGCGGTGACGATCGAGGAGATGAAGGCGAGTAGCGCCATGGGGTCGCGGTCCCGCATCCGGGTGCGCAGCTGTTGCATGAGCGGCTGCAGCTCCGCCTCGACCTCGATCCGCTGCTGGACCTCGTCGCTGTGCACGAGCCGCAGGCGTGCGTCGCCGCGCTTGCGGTTCTTCCCTCGTTTCGCCACCGACTCATCCAACCATTTCTCGTCGCGGCGGTTGGGCGGCCGGAGTTTGCGCTCACTCGACGGG
>NZ_AWQS01000185.1 GCF_000576575.1 Intrasporangium chromatireducens Q5-1 | reverse complement strand
CCGACAATGCCGCATCAACCGCTTCCAGAACCCATACCTGACCTCGGTCAGCCCAGGATCAGCACCGACACCACGCCCGCGACCGTCCTCAGACCGCGCCACCGCGGATCGGCGGCCCCGCCTGCTCGGGGTGCGGGTGCGGTCGGTGCAGTCCGCTGTCGTTGCACGTCGAGGGATTGCGGATGAGCAGCCACGACACCACTCCTCCCGCGGCGAGCAGGACGACGTTGATCCACATACTCGCCGTGTAGGCGTGCGAGAACTCGTCGGGCTTCCGGTAGTCCTTGCCGCCGAGCCCGACAACGGCTGGTAGCGCGGCGACGGCGAGCAGCGAGCCGGCCCGGGCCACAGCGTTGTTGACGCCGCTGGCGATGCCGGCGAACCGGTCGGGCACGGCGGCGAGGACGGTCGCGGTCAGTGGGGCCACCAGGATGCAGAGGCCGAGCCCGAAGACGACGACGCCGGGCAGGATGTGCGACCAATAGCTCGATTCCGCACCCACCCCCGCGAGCAGGGCGACGCCGACCGCGCAGACGAGCGGCCCGATCGTCATCGGCAGTCTCGGCCCGACCCGGGTGCCGATCTCGCCACCCTTGCCTGCGAGCAGGAGCATGAGGACCGTCACGGGGAGGGTGGCGAGGCCAGCCTGCAGCGGCCCGTAGCCCAGGACGACCTGCAACTGCAGCACGAGGAAGAACATCACCGCCCCCAAGGCGGCATAGACGAGCAGCGTCATGAGGTTTGCCGCGGTGAAGACCCGGGACCGGAAGAGACTTGGGCGCAGCATCGGGGTCCGCGTCCGCCGCTCCACGACGACGAACGCGGCACCGGTCGCCACTCCAGCCGCGATGACCACTGCCGTCCACCCTCCGCCGATCACCTGCGCCTCGATGAGCCCGTAGGTCGTGATCGCAAGGGCCGCGGTCGCGAGCGCCGCGCCGAACCCGTCGAACCGGCCCGTCGACTCCGTGTCGTGGCTCTCCGGCACCGCTCTGCTCACCCATACGGTCGCCCCCGCCAGGGGCACGTTGATGAGGAAGACCCACCGCCAGCTCGCGTACTGGATCAGCCAGCCGCCGACGAAGGGACCGACGGCAGAGGCGATTCCGCTCACGCCAGACCATGTGCCGATGGCCTTGGCTCGGTCGTTCTCGACGAAGGATGCCTGGATCAGGGCCAGGCTGCCGGGGGTCAGGAGGGCTCCCCCGACCCCCTGGGCAATCCTCGCGCCGATCAGCTGGCCGGGGCTCTGTGCAGCACCGCAGAGGGCCGACGCCACGGCAAACGCGACCACACCGGTCACGAAGACTCGTCGGCGGCCATAACGGTCACCGAGCGACCCACCGAGCAGGATGAGCGAGGCGAGGCTCAGCAGGTAGCCGTTGGTCACCCACTGCAGGTCCTGCAGGCTCGCGCCGAGGTCGTTGCCGATCCGCACGAGCGCCACGTTCACGACGGTGCCGTCGAGCAGCGCCATGCCCGACCCGAGCACGGCCGCCCCCAGGACCGCCCGGCCCGTGCGCGAACGCAGAGTGACCTCAGCCATGGCGCCCAGTCTCCGCGTCCCTCCCCGATTTCGCCATCGAGGCCCGGCTGGCCGGCACGCACGTAGACTCGGGCGATGGGCCTCGTCGAGCGCGAGACACAGCTTCGGAGCCTTGGCCTCTACCTCGATGACGCCATGGCGGGTCACGGCCGTCTCGTCTATGTCTCAGGCGAGGCAGGCGTCGGCAAGTCGGCGTTGGTGAACGCCCTCGCGGAAGGATCCGCCGGGCGGGCTCGGGTGGGCTTCGCCTACTGCGACGGGTCGTCGACCCCATCTCCCCTTGCGCCACTGCGCGAGCTGCTTCCGGCCCTGCCCCAGGGCGTGTGGCCTGCAGGCGCTGCTCGTCCCGACGTCTTCGCCAACGTCCTCGCCGCCCTCCGGGAGGTGTCGACCGACGCGCCATACCTGCTCGTCGTCGAGGACGCACACTGGGCCGACCAGGCCACGATCGACCTTCTCCTGCACCTCGCGCGCCGGATCCACACGTGTAGCGCCCTGGTCATCGTCACGTTCCGCCCGGAGGACGTCGAGAGCAACTATGGGCTGCGCGTGCTGCTCGGGGTCACTGCCTCGGCCACCGGCACGCGCCGAGTCGACGTGCCTCCGCTGTCAGCCCGCGGCGTCGCCGCCCTCGTCGCCGAACGCCGGGAGCAGAGTGGCGGAGCGATCGACCCGGCGCGGCTGCACGAGATCACCCACGGCAACGCCTTCTATGTCACCGAGGTCCTCTCGAGCGGCCTGGATGTGATCCCTGACAAGTGCCGGGACGCAGTGCTGGCCCGGCTGGCGAGCCTCTCCCCCGATGGACAACAGGCACTGGAGATCGTCGCGCTCGCGGGGCCACGCGCAGACGTCGACCTGCTGGAGGAGCTGCTCCGAGGCGGCCTCACTGCCCTGGACGAGGCGCTGGCTCGGGGGCTGCTGGTCGAGTCCGACGGCGCGATCACCTTCCGTCACGAGCTGGCGAGGATCGTTGTGGCGCAGGAGATCCCGGTCGGCCGACGGATCCACCTGCACCGTCGGCTCCACCGGGCGCTGCAGGTCCGTGCAGCCGACCAGTCGCGGCTCGCGTACCACGCCGATGCCGGCGACCTCAGCCCCGCCGCCGTCGAGCACGCCACCGCGGCGGGCCGGTCCGCCTCTGAGCTCGGCGCCCACCGCGAGGCGGCCCGCCAGTTCGAGCGCGCCCTGCGGCACATGGCGAAGCTGCCCCGTCCGGAGGGAAGCGACGACGCGGTCGCGGAGCTGAAGTGGGCGCTCGGCTACGAGCTCTACATCACCGGCCGCACCGCCGAGGCCGCGGACGCGATCGAGGAGTCCCGACGGATCTGGGAGGACCGCGGAGACACGACGAAGGTCGGCGACGCGTGGCGATGCCTGTCCCGTCTGCTCTGGTTCGAGGGCCGCAACGCCGACGCGGAGGCCGCCGCGGGGCGGGCGCTGCAGCTCCTCGAGGGTCCTCCGACGACCGAGCTCGCCTATGCCTACAGCAACATGACCCAGCTGCGGATGCTGTCGAGCGACGCAGAGGCAACTCGACGGTGGGGCGCGCGGACCCTCGCGGTCGTCGACTCCCTGGCGGAGGGCCGCGCGCGGACCGAGCTGCGCGCCCATGCCCTCAACAACCTCGGCACGATCGAGGTCGTGGCCGGCCAGGTGCCGGATGGTGTGGCAATGCTCGAGGAGAGTCTCGGCCTCGCTCGGGCGGGAGAGCTCCACGAGCATGCAGCGCGCGCCTACGTGAACCTCTCCTCGAGCGCCGCGGTGCAGCGCCGACACGAGGACGCGCGCCATCACCTGACCGAGGGGATCGCCTACTGCACCGAGCGCGACCTCGACTCGTGGACGAGCTATCTCGTCGCGATCGACGCCGAGCTCCAGGTCAACCGCGGACGGCTGGAGGACGCCGTGCGACACGCGGAAGCCGTCCTCGCCCATCCCGCCCTGCCGAGCAGCGCCAGGCTCGGCCCGCTCATCGCGCTGGCCCACGTGCGCGGCCGCCGGGGTGAGAGCGGGTGCGATGATCTCGTCGCGCGGGCCCAACGCCTTGCCGACGGCATCGGAGAGGTGCAGGCCGTTGCACCCGTTGCCGCGCTGCGTTGCGAGCTCGCCTGGATTGCGGGGCGCGACTGCGACGCGGCGGCGACAGCCCGGCAGGTCGCCGATCTCGTCCAGACCGCCGACTGCCGCTGGAACCGCGGCGCCGTCCTGCGGTGGGTCCCGCAGGCCCAGCAGGACCCGGCAGGCAAAGAGGTGGCACCTCCCTACGCCGCGGAGATCGCGGGCCATTACGACGAGGCGGCCCGCCTGTGGGCGGAGCTCGACTCCCCGTTCGACCAGGGGCTCTCGCTGGCCCGCAGCGGTGACCCCGACGGGATGCAGCAGGCCATCGACATCTTCGACGGGATGGGCGCGGCTGCCGCCGCTGCCCGTGTTCGCGGCGACCTTCGCCGGCTCGGCCAGCGCGTCCGTCCGGCGCCGAGCGGTCGTGTCGGCAAGCACCCCGCCGGGCTCACGCCACGCGAGTCACAGGTTGCGGAGCTCGTCGCTCGGGGCATGACCGACGCGGAGATCGCCGCGCACCTCGTCATCGCGCGCCGCACTGCCGAGCACCACGTCGCGGCGATCCTCGCCAAGCTGGGGGTCGACTCTCGCCGCGCCCTGGCTGCCACCCCGGCCAGCACGGAGCCCGCGCCATCTCCGCCCGCTACGCCGTCTACGGCATCCGCGCCATCTGGGTAGCGACTCGGACATCGTGAAGATGGGTAGCCGCCACCCATGCGCGGCCCCACGGCCTGCTCCCAGAGTGGAGGCACACCACCACGAGGGAAGGAGCGGTTCCCATGCCGCTGTTCATGGATGTGCACGCACTGGGTGACGGGGTCACGATGGACGACGTCGCGAAGGCCCACGCGGCAGACCTGGCCACGCAGGGCGCCCACGACGTCAACTACCTGCGCTACTGGGTCGACGAGGCCAAGGGCCAGATCTTCTGCCTGGTCGAAGCGCCCGACGCGGAGGCCGCGAACACGGTGCACCGTGAGGCGCACGGGCTCGTCGCCGACCACATCTTCGAGGTCAAGGAGGGCAGCTAGCAGCAGAGCCGCGCACCTCCTCGCGGGCTCCGGTCAGTGAGCCAGCCGCTCGCCGCGCCCGAACACGCGCTGAGCCGACCTCGCACCGCGAAGCCGGCTCAGCGTCATACGGCTCGGTCAGGCCACGCGACCCTTGGGCGCGAGCTCTGCGGTCTTGCCGGCATCGCGCACCACGACGTCACCGAGCGCGTCGTCGATGCGCTTCATGAGCGCGGAGTCGAGCTTCACACCAGCGGCCTTGACGTTCTCGCTCACCTGCTCTGGGCGGGAGGCGCCAACGAGCGCCGCGGCGACGTTCGGGTTCTGCAGCACCCACGCGACGGCGAGCTGGGCCATCGTGAGTCCGGCGTCATCGGCGATCGGCCCCAGCTGCTCGACCCGCTCAAGGACGTCGTCGCGCAGGAAGCGCTTGACGAAGTCGGCGCCACCCTTCTCGTCCGTCGCGCGGGACCCGGCGGGCGGCGGCTGGCCCGGCTTGTACTTGCCGGTGAGCACGCCCTGGGCGATCGGGCTCCAGACGATCTGGGAGACACCGAGCTCCTCACACGTCGGGACGACCTCCGGCTCGATGACGCGCCAGAGCATCGAGTACTGAGGCTGGCTCGAGATGAGCTGGAAGCCGAGCTCCTTTGACAGCCGGACCCCTTCGCGGATCTGGTCCGCGGTCCATTCGCTGACGCCGATGTAGAGCGCCTTGCCCTGTCGGACGATGTCGGCGAAGGCCTGCATCGTCTCCTCGAGCGGCGTCTCCGTGTCGTACCGGTGCGCTTGGTAGAGGTCGACGTAGTCGGTCTGCAGCCGACGGAGAGAGCCGTTGATCGACTCCATGATGTGCTTGCGGGACAGGCCGGTGTCGTTCTTGCCGCCCGGGCCGGTGGGCCAGTAGACCTTCGTGAAGATCTCCAGGCTCTCGCGTCGCTCGTTCTTCAGGGCCTCGCCGAGAACCGTCTCGGCTGCCGTGTTGGCGTAGGTGTCGGCCGTGTCGAAGGTCGAGATGCCCGCATCGAGGGCGGCGCGCACGCACTGTGCGGCGACGTCGTTCTCGACCTGCGAGCCGTGGGTCAGCCAGTTGCCGTACGTGATCTCTGAGATCTTGAGTCCGCTGTTGCCGAGGTATCGGTATTCCATGACGGCCACGGTATGCCGCTTGGCCGGGTGTCGCTCACAGGCCTCCCCCTCGGTTCGGGACGCGGCAAATTGGCAGGTTTCGCCCAGCCAACCGGTGGGCACCGGGCGGGCAACGCCGGCATCCGAGCCCTGGGTGCGCGCGGCGTCATTCTGGTCCCGATCGACGGAAGGTGGCATCCGATGGACAAGCGCAAGGTTGTGGAGTTCGAGGAGAACGACGGCACCCTGCTGCGCTACTTCCACCATGTGAACGGCGACGGTCTCGTCGAGGCCACCGCGGACGTGGACCCATCGGCGTACATCGGTCCCGCGGCCTACGTCGACCGCGGTGCCCGGGTCGAGGCCGGGGCACGCATCGAGAGCAACGCGTGGATCGAGGACGGCGGCGTCGTCCGCTCCGGGGCCGTGGTCGGCCCGGCCTCCCACGTCGGCGCGGAAGCGGTCGTCGGACGCGGGGCCCGCCTCGGGACGCGGGTCCGGATCGGCGCGGGGATGCAGGTGCCGAGGAACGCTCGGCTCGACGCCGACACCGTGGTGCGGTCGAACCGCGCGGTCCGCAAGCTCCAGAACGGCCGACGCCACGCCGCCTGAGGGCTCGCGGACTGGCGCTAGCCCGCGACTCGCGACTGGCGCTAGCCCGTGGCTCGCGACTGGCGCTAGCCCGCTGCGCGGGCCAGCTCTCCCTGCGGGGAGTCGTGCTCGCCGCGGACGTGGTCCCGCGCGTGCGCCAACGCCGGCTCGAGACTGTCGAACAGGTGCGCGTCGTGCCGCAGCTCGTCCAGCACCCCCACGTTCGTGAACAGCGTGAGGTGCCGAGCCTGGATTCCCTTGATGAGCACGACGATCCCCTGCCGCTCGAGGCCTGCGACGAGCTCGGTCAGCGCGTGGGCCCCCGTCGCGTCGACGACCCGCAGCCGCGAGAGCCGCAGCACCACCACCCTGGCCTGCTGGTCTGAGGCGATCTCGGAGCCGATCCGCTCGGCTGCGCCGAAGAACATGGACCCGTCCAACGTGTAGAGGGCGATGTGCTCGTCGCCCGGCTCGGCTGGACCGGGCAACGGCTCGCGGTGGACCACGGTCGCCTTGGCCACCGAGCGCAGGGCGAAGAAGGCCGCCACGACGATGCCGACCTGGACCGCCTCGATGAGGTCGACCGCGATCGTGACGGCGGCCGTGACGACAAGGACGAGCGCATCCGTGCGCGTGGAGCGAAGGACCCCCTTGATGGTGCGCACGGAGACCATGCGGGTCGCGGTGACCATGAGCACGCCCGCGAGGGCAGCCATCGGGATGCGCGACACCGGACCGGTCGCGAGATAGATCACACCGAGGATGACGAGCGAGTGCGTCACCGCCGCCAACCGGGTCCGGGCACCAGCGCGGACGCTGACGGCGGTGCGCGCGATGGCGCCGGTCGCGGGCAGGCCACCGAAGAGCCCGCTCGCGAGTGACGCGAGGCCCTGGCCCACGAGCTCCCGGTCCGGGTCGTAGCGACGGGTTCGCGCCACCTCCGAGTCGGCTGCGCGCCCTGGTCCGCTGTCGGGTCGAGGCAGCGAGGCTGCCACGCGGGCCGAGAGCAGCGACTCGATCGCGGCCAGAGCGGCCACCGCGAGCGCGGGACCGGCGAGGGCGCGCAGCAGGCCGAGGCTCATGTCGGGGATCGCCGGCACGGGGA
>NZ_AWQS01000184.1 GCF_000576575.1 Intrasporangium chromatireducens Q5-1 | reverse complement strand
CTCGTCGGTTGGTGGCCCTTCGACGGGCTGTCAGGCGTCGATGACGAGCCGGATGGGCACCTGGTCACCCAGCTCGAGCGCCTCCGCCCGGCGCACCGCCGTCTTGACCGGCACGAGGTAGCGCCCGTCCTTCGGGATCAGGGACGTCTCGAACTGCGTGTCGCCGATCTGCCCCCGCACCGGGACGCAGCCCCACCCGTACGACACGAACGGGGCGGCGTCGGCGATCTGTCGGCACCCGTCGTCCGGGACGGTCACGAAGTGCCACGGAGCCGGGCCTCTCCAGAACCACAGCTGCCCGGAGAACTCGAGATCCATCGAGTCAGGATAGGAGACGGCGTGCGGGCGTTCCCCTCGAGTGGCCGGTGGGTAGAGACCGGTGACCGCCAACGCCACCGAGGGAGTCCCAGTGAGAGCCGTGACCTGGCAGGGCAAGCACGACGTCCGCGTCGAGACCGTGCCTGACCCGACGATCCAACACGACACCGACGCCGTCATCCGCGTCACGTCGACCGCCATCTGCGGCTCCGACCTGCACCTCTATGACATCTTCGGACCGTTCCTCAAGCCGGGTGACGTGCTCGGCCACGAGACGATGGGCGTCGTCGAGGCGGTCGGCTCACAGGCGGGGCAACGCCTCAAGGTCGGCGACCGCGTCGTCGTGCCGTTCAACATCTCCTGCGGCACGTGCTGGATGTGCACGCACGGCCTGCAGTCGCAGTGCGAGACGACGCAAGTGACCCAGCACGGCACGGGCGCAGCCCTGTTCGGCTACACCGAGCTCTACGGCGAGGTGCCGGGTGGGCAGGCGGAGTATCTCCGTGTGCCGCAGGCGCAGTACGGCCCGATCGTCGTCCCCCACGAGGGACCGGACGAGCAGTACCTCTATCTCTCCGACATCCTCCCCACCGCGTGGCAGGGCGTCGCCTATGCCGCGACCGGCGACCGCTCGCTCGAGAAGAACCCGGTCGAGGGCAACACCGTCGTCGTGCTCGGTCTCGGCCCGGTCGGCCAGCTCTGCGTCCGCGTCGCGCGGCTGCAGGGAGCGGCGCGCGTCATCGCCGTCGACCGCGTCACCGAGCGCCTGGCCCTCGCCGCGGAGTGGGGCGCGGAGGTCGTCGACCAGGGCAGCGTCGACGACGTCGTCGAGACGCTCCTGAAGCTGACCGGCGGTCGGGGACCCGACGCGGTCATCGACGCCGTCGGGATGGAGGCGCACGGGTCACCGGTGGCCAAGGCCGCGCAGACGGCGGCCGGCATGCTGCCCAAGGCCGTCGCCCAGCCGCTCTTCACCCATGCCGGGGTGGACCGCCTCGACGCGCTCCACACGGCGCTGCGGTCGGTGCGGCGTGGTGGCACGGTCTCGCTCGTCGGCGTCTACGGCGGGGCGATGGACCCGGTGCCGATGCTCACCATGTTCGACCGTCAGGTCACGGTGCGGATGGGGCAGTGCAACGTGCGGCGGTGGACGGACGCGATCATGCCCTGCGTGACGTCCGAGGACGACGTCCTGGGCCTCAGCCACCTCGCGACGCACCGCCTCCCGCTCAGCTCCGCCCCAGCGGCATACGCGATGTTCCAGCAGAAGTCGGACGGCTGCATCAAGGTCGTCCTCGACCCGGCGGCCTGAGCCGGTCATGAGGGTCGTCATCCTTGGCGCGTCCGGCAACGTCGGCAGCGCCCTGCTCGACCGCCTTGCGGCGGACGGCCAGGACGTCGTCGGCGTCGCGCGCCGCCCGCCGACGAGGGGCTGGGCGCTGCGACAGGCGCAGTGGCACGCGATCGACGTGACGAGCGCCGACGCCGCCAGGCGGCTCGCCACGGTGATGCGCGGCGCCGACGCGGTCGTGCACCTCGTCTTCGGGTTCCAGCCGAGCCACGATGCCGCCTACCTGCGCCGCCTCGACATCGGCGGCACCCGGGCGGCGCTCGAGGCCGCGGTTGCCGCCGGAGTCCCCCACTTCGTCGACTTCTCGTCCCTCGGCGCGTATTCGCCTCGGGCGCGAGAAGAACCGGTCGACGAGAGCTATCCGACCGGCGGCATCACGACGCTGCCGTACAGCCGGCACAAGGCCGCTGTCGAGCGGCTGCTCGACGACGAGGAGGCCCGCGGCCGCATCGCGATCGCCCGGATGCGACCCGCCCTGATCGGTCACCGCACGAGCGGGAGCGCCCTGCTGCGCTACACCTACCCGGTGTGGGCCCCCACCCTGGTCCTGCGCCACCTGCCCGTGCTGCCGCTCGACCGCGGCTTCCGGGCGCAGTTCGTCCACGTCGAGGACCTCGTCGACGCGGTGGCGCGGGTGCTCGAGCAGCGGGCCACCGGCGCGTTCAACATCGCCGGTGACGGCGAGGTGCGCCGAGCCGACATCGCGGCCGTGCTCGGCGCCCGACCAGTGCACCTGCCCTGGCGCTGGCTGCGCGCTCTCGCGGCCGCCACGTGGACGCTGCGCCTGCAGCCGGTCGACCCCGGCTGGCTCGACCTCGCCGCGGCCGTGCCGCGAATGTCGACCGACCGCGCCCGACGCGAGCTCGGCTGGTCGCCCCGGTTCGACGCCACGGCAGCGGTCACCGAGGCGCTCGACGGGATGATGAACGCGGCAGCCGCCGACACACCGGCACTGCGAGCCCGCAGCTGGGTGGGGGGTCTGATGGACGTCGTGCGTCGCGGGCCGGTCTCGTACCGCCGGCTCATCTGAGTCGCCGGTGGGTGCTCGCCGGGGCTGCTCATGGGGGCTGCTCATGGGGGCTGCCCATCGGGCCTACCCGGCCGCCTCCTCCGCCCCCACGTCGGCTGCCGGGCGGCTGGCCGGGCGCCGCCGTTCCACGCCCAGCACCTGCCACAGGGCCGCCTCGACCTCGTCGACGGCCACCGCGTCGACGAACGAGACATCGTGCTGGCAGCGCGTTTCGAGCTGTTCCTCGCCACAGACGGGGCAGTGCACCTGTTGGGACACGAGTGCGCGGTCAGCGACACCGACGAGGGGGCCGAACGCGAACACGTTGGTGAGCCAGAAGACCCCCACGGTGGACGTGCCGACCGCCGCTGCCAGGTGCCGCGGACCCGAGTCGTTGCCGACGAAGGCGGCTGCGTCGGCGAGGACTCCGATCGTGCCCGACAGTGACAGCCGACCGGTGACGTTGCGCACCCGGTCGCGGTCCCCGAGCCGGGCTGCTGCCCGTGCGGACGCCGCCCGATCGTCGGGGCCCCCGACGAGGACGACGTGGAGTCCCGCGGCCATGATCCGCCGGCTCAGCTCGACGAACCGCTCTGCGGGCCAGCGGCGCCGGGCATCCCGGGCCCCCACGTGGAGAGCCACGTAGGGATGGCCGCCGGGCAGCACCCGACGCGCTTCGTCCCGGTCCCGCTCCGTCACGGCGATCCGGGGGGTGAGCTCGTCGACCGCACCGAGGTGGGTGGCACCGACGAGGGCCACGACGTCGAGCCAGCGGAGCACCTCGTGTCGGTGCGGCAGGTACGGCACGGTGCGGTCGAGCGGGGGCGCCCCATCAGCCCGCGCGCCCGCCGTGACCCGGGCGCCGAGCGACGACACGAACGTGTTGCTCGTGCCACCTCCACCGTGCAGCTGGAGGGCGAGGTCGACCCGCTCTCGGCAACGCGCCGCGATGAACTGCTCGGTGTCCGCCGCCGGCGCTGCGTCCGCCGGCAGGCCGCGCAGACCGGGATACTTCGGGGCGACGAGGCAGCGGTCCCACGGGCCGGGCCGGCCCGCGACGAGGGCCGGCAGCCAGGCGTCACCAACGACGGTGATCTCCGCCTCGGGATAGGCGTGCCGCACCGCGGTGAGCGCCGGGATGACGACGAGGAAGTCGCCGATCCCGTTCGCGCGCAAGGCAAGCACCCGACATACGTCATCGACGACGCTGCGCTCGTGGGAGGGAGTGTGCCTCACAGGCCCACCACGTCGTAGCACTCGACGTCCCGGTGCGGGACGGTGGTGGGCAGCTCGAGGTGGACTGCGCCGCTCGGCAGCAGGCCGGCGCCGCCGTGACGCTCCATGACGCGCAGCTGGGGGACGACGTCCTCGCCGGCGTGCTCGGGCGGCAGGTCGGGCCAGAAGGAGAACCCGCCGGCCTCGAGCAGCGCGGCGCGGCGGTAGAGCACGCAGCCGCCGATCCACGCGACCTTGTAGGCGCGCCAGTCGGAGGGCTCCAGCCTCAGGCTTTCGGCGAGGTGAGTGGGGTTGGCGGCGTTGTGCAGCAGGTGGCGGTCCCACGCCGGGGTGCCGCGCCGGACCCGCTCGGGCTCGACGCGGCCGGGCCACTCCTCGTAGGCCGAGAGCTGGTGGGGACGGTGGTCGTCCCGGTAGGAGAGTCCCTGGACGGCGAAGCCCACGAACCCGCAGTCGAGCTCGTCGATCGCGTCCACGAGGCGCTCGAGCGCCCATGGCTCGAGCCACACGTCGTCGTCGAGGCAGAGGACGTGGGGCGCCCGCGAGAGCTCGAGCAGGTGCTGCCGGTTCTCCGCGACGCCCCGGCGCGCGACGTGGCGCTCGATGATGACCTCCGTGCCGTGCAGCTCGAGGACCCGTCGCATCCCGGCGACGAGCGGGTCGTCCGCGACGGCCTGCGCGGACTGGTCGCTGACGAGGATGCGGAAGCCGTCGTGGGACTGGGACGCCAGCCCGGAGAGGGTGACCGCGAGCGCTTGCGGCCGCTCGCAGGTCGGGATGAGGACGTCGACGGCGGCGGTCATCCGGGGCGCTCCGCGGCGGTCAGGGCTGGCCGCTCGCCACGGATCCGCTCGACGATCTGGGTCGTGGAGCGACCACCCACGTAGTCGACGAGGACGACCTCTCCCCCGAGCCGCTCGACGAGGGGAGCCTCGGGCAGCATCTCGATGTTGTAGTCGCCGCCCTTCACGTAGACGTCCGGCCGGACCAGCTCGATCAGCTCGCGCGGGGTCTCGGCGTCGAACAGGACGACGTGGTCGACGGAGCGCAGAGCGGCCAGCAGCCCGGCACGCTCTGCCTCCGGGACGATCGGCCGGTCGCTGCCCTTGAGCCGCCGCACGCTGGCATCGCTGTTGAGGGCCACGACGAGGACATCGCCGAGGGATCGTGCTTGGCGCAGGTACTCGACGTGCCCGGCGTGGAGGATGTCGAAGCACCCGTTCGTGAAGACGATCCGGCGGCCGGCGGCCCGGTGAGCCGCGACGTGCTTGCGCAGCTCGGTGGCCGAGGTGACGCCGAGGTCGTCGTCGTAGCCGCGGCTCCGCACGAGGAGCGCCTCGGCGGTGCAGCACGAGGTCCCGGCCTCATCGACCACGACGCCGGCCGCGAGCTGGGCGAGGTCTGCGGCGGTCTCCGGCTCCGCGCCTGCCGCGAGGGCGAGGGTGAAGGTCGTGCTCACCGTGTCGCCCGCGCCACAGGTCTGCTGGGTGGCCCGGGCGGTGGCACGGGTCCGGTGCGGCGGCCGGCCCCGGCGGTGCAACAAGGTGCCGTCCGAGTCGACGGTCGTGAGGAGCAGGTCGCAGCGCCACTCGCGCAGCAGCTCCTGCGACCGGGCGGTGAGGTGCTCGATTCGCTCCGCCTTGGTCCAGGTCGCCTCGTCGGCACCGGCCGGGCCGCGCAGCTCCTCGGCGCTGGGGGTCATCGCGGTCACGTGGCAGGCGTCCCAGCGGCGGAAGTCGTGCCCGTCGACGACGAGCGGTCCACGGAGCCGGCTCCGCGCCCGGCACAGCCGGTGGACCACCTGGTCGGTGAGGGCGCCATTGCCGTAGTCGGCGACGAGGACGGCATCCACGTGGTCCAGTCGCTCGACGAGCCGGTCGGCCAGCTCGTTCACAGCGGTGCCGCTCCACGGCGCGTGCGCCTCGAGGTCGAAGCGACCCATCACCTGCCCGTCTGCGACGAGCCGGGACTTGGTCGTCGTGCTGTGGTGCGGGTCCACGACGACCCCCGTGTCGTCGACGTCGTGGTGGCGCAGCGCTGCTCGCAGGCGCTGGCCCGCCTCGTCGGCGCCGACCAGGGCGACCAGCTCGACGCTGGCGCCCAGGGCCGCGGCGTTGGCGGCGCAGTTGCCGGCGGAGCCGGGTGCCCAGTCGACGTGGTCGATCTCGTGGACCGGGACCGGCGCCTCACGCGCGAGGCGCCCGCACGCGCCATACAGCCACGCATCGAGCACGGCGTCGCCGAGGACGAGCAGCCGCACCCGCGAAACACGCTCGAGCAGGTCGCGGATCTGGGTCTGCATGCGACGTCGCTTACCCGCTGCCCAGCCGGACAAGCGGCCGGCTGCGAGGTCCCAGCAACCTCTCAGGCGGAGCGGTACCGACGCACTCCGGAGACCAGCTCGCCGACGACCAGCCGGCGCTCGGCGAGCACCTGCAAATGTGCGGCGGTCTCGAGCACCGCCAACATCTCGTTGAACACGTCCATGTCGGCGAGTCGGCGCCTTCGCCGGGTCCAGTGCAACTGACCCGCCACCTCGAAGGCAGTCTCCGCACCGGTGTCGAGGGCCCGCAGGGTCAGGTCGAGGCGCTCCTCGTGGTGTGCGAGCAGCTCGTCGACCCGCTCGTGGACGCTGCTCGTCACCGGGCCGTGGGCGGGCAGCAGCCGGGCGTCCGGCATGGCGCGGACGAGCTGCAGCGAGGTGAGGTAGTCCCGCAGCGGCGACTCCGGCCGGATCGCCTGGAAACCGATCGACGGCGTGATCTGGGGCAGCACGTGGTCACCGGCGAAGAGCAGCTCGGCCGCCGCGTCGTGGTAGACGAGATGGCCGCTCGTGTGACCCGGCGTCTCGATCGCCGCCAGCGAGCGCGGACCGACGGCGACGACCTGCCCATCGCGGAGCCACTGGTCAGGCGCCGCCCACTCGTCGGGGTCGACCGGTGGCGGCTGGTAGGCGGCGAGGTGGTCGGCGAGCTCCTTCGCCCCCGCCTCGCGCAGCATCGGCACCTGGGCGACCTCGATCTCGTCGTCGCCACCCTGACCGGCGCGCTCGACGAGGTGCTCGATGCAGGGCCGCTCGCCGACGCCGAGGGACACGGTCGCGCCATACCGCTTCCGGACGATCGAAGCGTTGGTGTAGTGGTCCCGGTGAGCGTGGGTGACGAGGAACTGGCCGATCTGCTCGACCCCGAAGCCGAGGCTGTCGAGGGCCCCGGCGAGCGCCGTCTCGGCCGCCTCGATCGCCCACCCGCCATCGATGAGGGTGAGCCCGTCGCCATCGACGATGGCGTAGACGTTGACGGCGCGCAGCCCGTCGTTCGGCAACGGGAGCGGGATCCGATGGATGCCGGGAGCGACCTCGAAGGCCCCCGGACGCGTCCACGCGTCGCGGTCGGTCGGCTGCTCGGTCACGTCACGTCTCCCTGTGGCTCGGTGTCTCCGGCAGTATGCCGCTCACCGTCCCTTCGCTCGCCGGCCACCCCCTCCCCTGCCCCGTCCACCGCTTCACGCCGCTCCCCCGCCGCCCCCCCTGCCCCGTCGAGTGAGCGCAAACTCC
>NZ_AWQS01000183.1 GCF_000576575.1 Intrasporangium chromatireducens Q5-1 | reverse complement strand
CAGCTGTCGCGGGGATTCTTCTTGATCCTGTTTCTGGTGGCCGTGCCGAGCCTCCTCATGTGGCGGTGGAGCGCACGAAAATTCGTGAACCGCCTCCGCAGGAGGGGCTACTTGATGTCCAGGGTCATCGTCTCTGGCTCGCCCGTGCACGTGGACGAAGTTTCAGCGGTGCTCCGACGCGAGTGCTGGATGGGTTACCACGTCGTAGGGGCTCTACTGCCGTCCCTATCCATGGAGAGGACTCCGGGAGGCATCCCCGTCCTAGGCACGACGACCGCGGCCGCACATGCAGCCCTCGACGGCGACGCCGATGCGATCGTCTTCACCGAGGGCGCGTTCACCACGTCGGCGGAGTTCCGTCGACTCGCCTGGACGCTGGAGGGCCTACCGGTGGAGATGGTCGTCGTCCCGAGTCTCAGCGACATATCGGCCGGGCGAATGCAGATGTACCCGGTCGGAGGCCTGCCGCTTGTCCACGTGGAGCAACCTCAGAGCCTTGCTGCTTCACGACGCCTCAAGCGAGCATTCGACCTGGCCGGCGCCGGCTTGATCTTCGTGCTTGCCGCCCCACTCATGGCGCTCATTGCGTTTGCCATCCGGATGGAAGACCACGGCCCAATCCTATTCCGCCAGACCCGGGTGGGACGGGACGGAGAGTTCTTCCACTGCCTCAAGTTCCGCAGCATGTGTGTAGACGCCGAGTCTCGGCTGATCTCCCTTCGTGAGCACAACGTGAACTCCGACGGGGTTTTGTTCAAGATGCACGAGGATCCCCGGGTGACACGTGTAGGGAGGTTGATCCGTCGGTTCTCTGCTGATGAACTACCACAACTCCTCAATGTGATCATGGGTGAGATGAGCATCGTGGGACCACGTCCAGCACTCCCCGAGGAGGTTCGTCGCTACCCCGCCGACGCGCAGCGCCGCCTGCATGTCCGTCCGGGCCTCACCGGCTTGTGGCAAGTATCTGGTCGTTCTGACCTCTCCTGGGACGACGCCGTGCGCCTCGACCTGTACTACGTCGACAACTGGTCGATCGTCCAGGATCTGGCGATCATCGTTCGCACGATTCACGCGGTCTTCACCGCCCGCGGTGCCTACTGAGCGAACGCGCACGGTGGGCTGCCCGCACCAACGAGGTGACTGGCATACCTGTGGCGGCCGGCCGCAGCTCTTCGGCCGTCAGGGCGAGAGGCGTCGCAGCGTCGCGCGCAGGGCAGCCTCGGCGTCGATGCCGTCGGCGCGAGCTTCACGGACGAGCGCGAGGAAGCGCGCGCCCAGGTCACTGCCGGCGACCGCCGCGTCGACCCTCTCGCCGAGACCAGCGCGCTCGAGGCGCCCGATCGACTTGTCGGCACGCGCGAGCGCCGGGAGCGACTGCGGGATCCCCTCCAGCGGGTGGAGACGGTCCGGCTTCTCCGACGCCTTGATCGCGTCCCAGTTCGCCTCGACCGCCTCGGGCGTGGCTGCGTCGACCGAGCCGAAGACGTGAGGGTGGCGGCGCACCAGTTTTTCCACGAGACCGCCCGCGACGTCGTCGATGTCGAACGGCGTGGTCGGGTCCTCCTCGGCCACGCGGGACTGGAAGGCCACCTGGAGGAGGAGATCGCCGAGCTCCTCACGGACGTGGTCGGCATCACCGGACTCGATGGCCTCGATCGCCTCGTGCGCCTCCTCGAGGAGGTAGGGCACGAGGGTCTGGGGCGTCTGCTGCGCGTCCCACGGACAGCCACCGGGTGAGCGCAGGCGATCCATCACGGCGACCACATCGAGCAGTCGCGCGCCCTGCACGTCGTGGGAGCCGACGAGCAGCTCCACCTCCGGAGGGTCGGTGAGCCGGGAGACCTCCGCCGCGATGGCATCGGTGAGGCCGGGATCCCCATCCGCGGAGCCGACCCAGAGCACCGCGCCGTGCTGTGCGGCCGACACGAGATCACGGGCGAGGTCGGCAGGCGCCGCTGCTGCGCGCACGTCCAGCTCGAGCCCGGCATCGATGAGCGACTGCGCCTGGTACTCGCCCTCACGCGCCCAGCGGGCGTCGGCGCTCTCGAGTGCGTGCCAGGCGTCCCGGGTGAGGAGGCCCGGCGCGACCCGTGGGGTCGTGAGGAGGATCGTCAACCGGTGCGGCATGGGACCGCCCGTGTCACTTGGCCTGGTCGGTCGGCTTGATCCAGTTTGGCGTCGACTGCCCGAGGGTGAAGTAGACCGGCCCCTCGTTGGAGGGCTGGAGCGTGCCGAAGCGCGGGTTGACCGAGATCTTGGCCTGCTTGAGGTCCTTGCGGTACTGCGCCACGTCCTGCTGGGTCATCTGCGCCGACTGCAGCAGGGCGACGGCCGAGACGAACTCCTTCGTCGTGTCGGTCGCATCCGGCATGGCGTTGACGACGCTCGCGTAGGTGGCGTCGGGCTTCCAGCTGCCCGAGGCCTCCACCGTCTGGTGCAGGAGCGGCGCAGCGATGAGGGCCGTCACGACGATCTGCTCGGAGAAGTCGAGGTTGGCGGCCTGCAGCTGCTGCGTCGTCTGCTCGACGTCGGACAGCGAGATGACATGACCGTTGACCACGGCGGCTGCCTGCTGGTGCGTCGCCATGCTGCATGCGCCGAGCAACGACACGGCTGCCGCACCGGCGACGGCACTGACGGCCAGCCGCTTCGCAGTCCCAGCCTCACCTGACCAAGCCTTCACAGATCCTCCTCGAGCGGAATGCGTTGTCATCTTACGGGGCCGTTGAGGCGCCCGACGCAGCAGTCGCCGCAGCCGCGATGTCGGCCAGGAGCACTGCCTCGATCAGCTGGCGCGCCCACAGGAGGATCTCGACGTCGCGCAGTGGCTTCCCACCCACGCGCGCCGTCATGGGCGCCGGGACCAGGATGACGCCGAGCTGGTCCTTGACGATGGTGCCGGGGTAGAGACGCATGAGGCGCAGCTGCTGGCTCTCGCGCAGGTCCTTGACCGGACCGAAACGCACGACCTTGCCCTGCAGGCCGACGTCGGCGATCTTTGCCCGCCGGGCGACGACCCGTAGCCGAGCGACCTCGAGAAGGTTCTGGACCGGCTCGGGCGGGTTCCCGTAGCGGTCGCGCAGCTCCGCCTCGATGTCGTCCACCGCCTCGAAGGTCTCGACCGTCGCGAGCTTCTTGTAGGCCTCGAGCCGCAGCCGCTCCCCCGGCACGTAGTCGTGGGGCAGGTGCGCGTCGACGGGCAGCTCGATCTTGATCTCGGTCGGAGCCGTCTCGCCCTCGCCGCGGAAGTCCGCGACGGCCTCGCCGATGAGCCGGACATAGAGGTCGAAGCCGACGCCGGCGATGTGGCCGGACTGCTCACCGCCGAGGAGGTTACCGGCGCCGCGGATCTCGAGGTCCTTCATCGCAACCTGCATGCCAGCGCCGAGGTCGGTGTGGCTCGCGATGGTCCGGAGCCGGTCGTGCGCCGTCTCGGTGAGGGGCTTCTCCGGCGGATACAGGAAGTAGGCGTAGGCGCGTTCGCGGCCGCGACCGACTCGCCCGCGCAGCTGGTGCAGCTGCGACAGGCCCAGAACATCGGCGCGCTCCACGATCAACGTGTTGGCGTTCGAGATGTCGAGACCGGTCTCGACGATCGTCGTGCAGACGAGGACGTCGAAGCGCTTCTCCCAGAAGTCGAGGACGACCTGCTCCAGCTTCTTCTCGCCCATCTGGCCGTGAGCCGTCGCGATGCGGGCCTCCGGAACGAGCTCGCGCAGCCGGGCCGCCGCCTTCTCGATGCTGCTGACCTTGTTGTGCACGAAGAAGACCTGGCCCTCGCGGAGCAGCTCCCGTCGGATCGCGGCAGTGATCTGCTTCTCGTCGTAGGCCCCGACGAAGGTCAGGACGGGGTGGCGTTCCTCGGGCGGGGTCGCGAGGGTCGACATCTCCCGGATGCCGGTGACGGCCATCTCCAGCGTCCGCGGGATCGGGGTGGCGGACATCGACAGCACGTCGACGGCAGTCCGCATCGTCTTGAGCAGCTCCTTGTGCTCGACGCCGAAGCGCTGCTCCTCGTCGACGACGACGAGGCCGAGGTCCTTGAACCGGACGTCCTTGGCGAGCAGTCGGTGGGTCCCGATGACGAGGTCGATGCTGCCGTCGGCGAGTCCCTCGAGCACCTCCTTGGCCTCAGCGTCCGTCTGGAACCGCGACAGCGCCTTGACCGTGACGGGGAACTGGGCGTAACGCTCGGAGAAGGTCTGGTGGTGCTGGGTGACCAGGAGGGTCGTCGGCACGAGGACGGCGACCTGTTTGCCGTCCTGGATCGCCTTGAACGCCGCCCGCACCGCGATCTCGGTCTTGCCGTAGCCGACATCGCCACAGATGAGCCGGTCCATCGGGACCTCCCGCTCCATGTCCTCCTTGACCTCGTCGATGCTCGAGAGCTGGTCCGTGGTCTCGACGTAGGGGAAGGCCTCCTCGAGCTCTCGCTGCCACGGGGTGTCGGGGCCAAAGGCGTGACCCTTGGTCGCCATCCGCGCGCTGTAGAGCCTGATGAGGTCGGCGGCGATCTGCTTGACGTAGCGCTTCGCCCGCGACTTCGTCTTGTGCCAGTCGGACCCGCCCATCTTGTTGAGGCTGGGCGCCTCCCCGCCCACGTACTTCGTCACCTGGTCGAGCTGGTCGGTGGGCACGTAGAGCCGGTCACCGGGCTGGCCGCGCTTGGACGAGGCGTACTCGATGACGAGGTACTCCCGCGTCGCCCCGCCCACCGTGCGCTGCATCATCTCGACGAACCGGCCGACGCCGTGCTGCTCGTGGACGACGTAGTCGCCAGGGCGCAGCTGGAGCGGGTCGACCTGGTTGCGCCGGCGGGAGGGCATGCGGCGCATGTCCTTCGTCGACGTGCCGCCTCCCCCCGCTTGTCCCGTCAGGTCGGTCTCAGTGAGGACCTCGAGCTGTCCGGCCTCGTGCACGAAGCCCCGGTCGAGGGCTCCAGTGGTGATGGAGACGATGCCGGGCTCGAGCGAGCCGTCGAGCGCACGGACCGGGATGTCGTGCTCGCGCAGCACATCGGCGACGCGCCGCGCGAGGCCCGGCCCCTCGGTGACGACTGCGAGACGCCAGCCGTCGTGTGTCCGAGACCTGAAGTGCTCGATGGCGCGGGGGGTGTCACCTCGGAACGCCTCGGGGTCCGCGGTCCGCACCGTGAGGCGGGCATCGACGTCGTCGTCCTCGATGACGAGGTCCTCGTCCTGCGCGAAGGGCGTGAGGGTCCACCAGGGTCGTCCCGACTCGAGTGCGTGCGCTCGGGTCTGAGCGATGGTCCAGAAGGAGGCAGTGCCGAGCACGGCTGCGAGGTCGACGGGCACGTCGTTGCCAGCGGCGGCATTGGCCCAGCTCGCTCCGAGGAACTCCTCGCTCGTGGCGACGAGGTCGTGGGCGCGGCGGCGCACTTTCTCCGGGTCGGCCAGCACGACGATCGACTGCGGGGGCAGGACGTCGAGGAGCGACTCCATACCGTCGACGAGGGCGGGAGCGAGCGACTCCATCCCTTCGACGGCGATGCCGTCGGCGAGCTTGGCGAGCATCTCGGAGACGCCCGGGAGCTGGTCTTTGAGCGCCGCGGCACGCTGTCGCACCGGCTCGGTCAGCAGGACCTCCCGGCACGGCGGGGCCCAGAGGCCGCGCTCGGCGATCTCGAGGCTGCGCTGGTCGGCAACCTTGAACCAGCGGATCTCCTCGACGGTGTCACCCCAGAACTCGACGCGGACCGGGTGCTCTTCGGTCGGCGGGAAGACGTCGAGGATGCCGCCCCGGACGGCGAACTCGCCGCGACGTTCCACGAGGTCGGTGCGGGCGTAGGCCGCACTCACGAGTGCCTCGACGACGTCCTCCAGCGGGCGTTCCTCACCCCGCCTGAGGGACACCGGCACGAGCTCTCCGAGCCCCTTGGTGAGCGGCTGGAGCGCGGCCCGGATCGGCGCGACGACAACGGACAGCGGCCCGTATGACGGGTCCGACTCGTCGGGATGGGCGATGCGCCGAAGCACGGCGAGACGGCGGCCCACCGTGTCGCTGCGCGGTGAGAGCCGCTCGTGTGGGAGCGTCTCCCAGCTCGGGAAGACGGCGATCCGCTCATGGGGCAGGAAGCACGAGAGCGCCACGGCGAGGTCTTCCGCTTCACGTGTCGTCGCCGTCACGACGAGCAAGGGGGCTGCTTGACCGAGTTCCTGTGCCAGGGCAGTAAGCAGAAAGGGCCGAGAGCCCTCACTCGCCGACACCTCGACGACCCGGGCGCCCTTCGCCGCTTCAGCAAGAACCTCACGAGCGCCACTGCTTGACCGGAAGGCGTCGACGATGACCGGGAGACCGGAGGCGGGAGAAGTCATGGGGGTGTCGATCTCAGACTGTGGGAGCGGGAAAATGGCGGCTCGCGACCGCGGCCCAAGAATAGGCCACTCGAGGCGGGGCGCTAGCTGTTCTCCCCACAGAGGTTGGGCACGCGGCTCGCTGGTGAGTGGCCCTTGAGCGCGGTGTGGCCGCGATGGTGATTGTAGGTGTGCAGGAACTCGGACAGGGCAGCGACGCGCTCGGCCTCGCTGGCGTAGGGCCGGGCGTAGGCCCACTCCTGCTCGAGCGTGCGGTTGAACCGTTCGACCTTCCCATTGGTCTGTGGCCGGTACGGCCGGGTCCGCTTGTGCACCACCTCGCCGAGCGCTTCAGCGAATACCTTTGACCGGTAAGCGGATCCGTTATCGGTCAAGACCCGTTTGACGGTGACCCCACAGGAGGTGAAGTAGGCGTTCGCCCGTCTCCAGAACGCGGCGGTCGTCTCCTTCTTCTCGTCCGGCAGGACCTCGCTGTAGGCGAGCCGCGAGTGGTCGTCCACGGCGTTGTGCACGCACGCCATGCCGGGTTTGGTGGTGCCCTTGATCCGGGTGCCCTTCGCGCGGCCGTGGACCCGGTGCCCGCCGCCGTCGGGGATCCGCCCGAGCTTCTTGACATCCACGTGCACCAGCTCGCCAGGCGCGTCGTGCTCGTAGCGGCGCGCCTTCGGCTTGGCCCGCAGCCGGGCCCCGGTGGCCGGGTCGGTCCAGGCCAGCGGCGGCGCCTGGTAGCGGCGCAGCACGTTGTGCACCGTCGAGGGGTTCAACCGCAACCGGTAGGCGATCCGCTCCGGCCCCCACCGCCGCGACACGCGCAACCCGAGGATCCGCCGCTCGGTACGCAGGTCCAGCCGCCCCGGCGAGCGGTGCGGCCGGCACGACCGGTCCACCATGCCGTCCTTGCCGTGCTCGCGGTACCGACGAACCCAGCGCTGCGCCGTGGTGACCGACACGCCGAACCGGTCCGCGGCCCGCCGCAGAGACCAGCCATCCTCCACCACGCAGCGGGCCAGGCGCTCCCGCCCGGTCGGGGACAACGGGGCATCACGGTGGGACATGAGGACCTCCGGGGTGGGTGTGTTGCCGTCAGACAGCTCCACCCCACCCGGGGGTCCTCCTCATGTCCAGCAGGCTCGCCTGTCACCAACCTCCGTGGTCAGTACAGCTAGTGGTCCGTCTCATTATTGGTTAAC
>NZ_AWQS01000182.1 GCF_000576575.1 Intrasporangium chromatireducens Q5-1 | reverse complement strand
GCTCCACGGCCGCACCGTGGAGCGCCTCGCCGTGCCCGCCGCCGTGCCCGCCACCGTGCCCGCCACCGTCCGACCGGGCTGACGCGCCCAGGCGCGGGAGGGCGGCATACCCGACATTCATGGCTCCGGGACCGCGCCCGAGTGGTGATGTGGAAAGATCGGGCGACCCCGTGTTGCGCTGCCCACAAGGAGCACCCATGACCGAAATGTCGACCTCACCGCGCCGTCGGCGCGTCCTGCTCAAGCTCTCGGGAGAGGCCTTCGGGGGAGGACAGGTCGGCGTCGACCCCGCCGTCGTCCAGTCGATCGCACGCCAGATCGCACCCCCGGTCAGCGAGGGCGTGCAGGTCGCCATCGTCGTCGGCGGCGGCAACTTCTTCCGGGGGGCCGAGCTGCAGCAACGTGGCATGGACCGGACCCGCGCCGACTACATGGGGATGCTGGGCACCGTGATGAACTGCCTCGCCCTGCAGGACTTCCTCGAGAAGGAGGGCATCGAGACGCGGGTCCAGACGGCGATCCAGATGACCCAGGTCGCCGAGCCGTACATCCCCCGCCGCGCCATCCGGCACCTCGAGAAGGGACGCGTCGTGATCTTCGGAGCCGGGGCTGGCATGCCGTTCTTCTCGACCGACACCGTGAGCGCCCAGCGCGCCCTCGAAATCAAGTGCGACGTCGTGCTGATGAGCAAGAACGGCGTCGACGGGGTCTACGACTCCGACCCGCGGCTCAACCCGGAGGCCAAGAAGCTCGACACGGTGACCTTCACCGAGGCGATCTCGGACGGCCTCAAGGTCGTCGACGCGGCCGCCTTCAGCCTCTGCATGGAGAACAAGCTGCCGATGCTCGTCTTCGGCATCGAGGGCCCCGGCAACGTCACCCGCGCGCTGCGTGGTGAGAAGATCGGCACGCTGGTCGTCAACGCCTGACGGCTCGGCAGGGCCGACCCAGCACCGCACACCACCGACACACCCAAAAAGGGGACGAGGAAGAGCACCATGATCGACGAGACCATGTTCGAGGCCGAGGAGAAGATGGACAAGGCCGTCGAGGTCGTCAAGGAGGACTTCGCCGGAATCCGCACCGGTCGAGCCAACCCCGGCCTGTTCAACAAGCTCCTCGTGGACTACTACGGGGCGCCGACGCCGCTGCAGCAGCTCGCGTCGTTCCAGAACCCCGAGGCCCGCACGATCCTCGTCATCCCCTTCGACAAGTCGGCGATGCACGCCATCGAGAAGGCCATCCGCGACAGCGACCTCGGAGTCAACCCGAGCAGCGACGGCCACCAGATCCGGTGCATCATGCCCGAGCTGACGGAGGAGCGCCGCCGCGACTACATCAAGCTGGCGCACACGAAGGCCGAAGAGGCCCGGGTGTCCGTGCGCAACATCCGCCGCAAGGCGAAGACTGACATCGACAAGCTCGTCAAGGACGGCGAGGTCGGCGAGGACGAGGGGTCGCGTGCGGAGAAGGACCTGGAGGCCCTGACCAAGAAGCACACCGACCTCATCGATGCCCTCGCCAAGGCCAAGGAGTCCGAGCTGCTCGAGGTCTGACCTTCGACGCTCGTCATCATGTCCAGCGCAGAGCCAGCCGGCACTCGCAGGTCACGCCGTGAACAGAAGCCATCGCGTGCCGGCCGCGACCTCAAGGCCGCCATCGGCGTCGGGGTCGGCCTCGGTGTCGTCATCGTCGCGACCCTGTTGGTCAAGAAGGAGTCCTTCCTCGTCGTCGTCGCGGCCGCCATCGGCGTCGGCGTGTGGGAGATGCGCCACGCGCTGACCCAGCAAGGGATCCGCGCGCCCCTCGTTCCTGCCGTCGTCGGGTCGGTCGCCATGCTGTGGGCCGCCTACGTCCACGGGCCCGGGGGTCTCGTCCTCGCGTGGTGCCTCACCGCCGCCGCGGTGGTCATCTGGCGTGCGGCTGGACCGCTCGACGGCGCGGCGCGGGACGTGCTCGGGGGCGTGCTCATCACGGCCTACCCAGCCCTGCTTGCCGGGTTCGCGGTGATGCTGCTCGCTGCCGAGGACGGTGTCGGCCGCGTGTTCGTCTTCCTCATCATCACGGTCTGCAGCGATGTCGGCGGGTACGCCGCGGGAGTGCTGCTCGGCAAGCACCCCATGGCGCCGACGATCAGTCCGAAGAAGTCCTGGGAGGGCTTCGGCGGCTCCGTCCTGCTGTGCGTCATCGGGGGCGCCCTCACGGTCCGGCTGCTGCTCGAGCACCCGTGGTGGGTCGGCGTCCTGCTCGGCGTCGCCGTCGCCGTCGCCGCGACCATCGGCGACCTCATGGAGTCGCTCATCAAGCGGGACCTGAGGATCAAGGACATGTCCAACGTCCTTCCCGGCCATGGCGGCATCATGGACCGGCTCGACTCCCTCGTCGTGGTCGCCCCCATGGTGTGGGCCGTCCTCACCCTCCTCGCACCGCAGGCCCTGTGACCGCCCTCCGACCGCGGGCCGGGGCTGGATTTGGCGGCACCTGAGACAATTGGGCTGCGATGAGTGATGACCAGCCCGACAGCGCCCCCACAGCACCCGTGGAGCTGCCCACCCCGACCACCAGCCGGCCCACCCCGGGCCAGCTCACCTTCCGTGCCCCCCGCCGCGGCAAGCCGCCGCGGCACCTCGCCGACTTCGAGCCCGCCGAGCGCAAGGGGGTCGTCGAGTCCCTCGGTCACCAGGGCTTCCGAGCCAAGCAGCTGTCCACGCACTACTTCGAGCGGCTCGTCGCCGACCCGGAGGAGATGACGGACCTGCCCAAGGCCGTGCGGAGCGAGCTCGTCCACGACCTGCTCCCGACGCTCCTCACCCCGGTGGTGCGGCGACAGGCCGACGACGGGCAGACGATGAAATATGCGTGGCGGCTGCACGACGGGGCCATCGTCGAGTCGGTGCTGATGCGGTATCCCGGCCGGGTCACCATCTGCATCTCCAGCCAGGCCGGCTGTGGCATGAACTGCCCGTTCTGCGCGACCGGACAAGCGGGCCTGACCCGCAACCTCTCCACCGCCGAGATCGTCGAGCAGGTGGTCTGGGCCGCCCGGGCGCTGCGTCATGGCGAGCTGGCCGGGGGAGACGCGGGTGACCAGGAGGCCCCGCTGCGCGTCAGCAACGTCGTCTTCATGGGCATGGGGGAGGCCCTGGCGAACTACAAGGCAGCCGTCGGCGCGATCCGGCGGCTCACCGACCCGGCACCCGACGGGCTCGGGATGTCGGCCCGTGGCCTCACCATGTCGACAGTCGGCCTCGTGCCCGCCATCGACAAGCTCGCGGCCGAGGGGATCCCGGTGACCCTCGCCCTCTCGCTCCACGCGCCGGACGACGAGTTGCGTGACGAGCTCGTGCCGATCAACACGCGGTGGAAGGTCGATGAGGCCCTCGACGCAGCCCGTCGCTACTTCGAGGCGACCGGACGGCGGGTGTCCATCGAGTACGCCCTGATCCGCGACATCAACGACCAGGGCTGGCGCGCAGACCTGCTCGGCGAGAAGCTCAACGCCCGCGGCCGCGGCTGGGTGCACGTCAACCCCATCCCGCTCAACCCGACACCGGGCTCGAAGTGGACCGCGAGCCGACCCGGCGTCGAGCAGAACTTCGTCGAGCGGCTCCGGGCCCACGGCATCCCGACGACGATCCGCGACACCAGGGGCCAGGACATCGACGGGGCCTGTGGCCAGCTGGCGGCTGCCACGGCTTGACGCCGGAGTTTGCGCTCAGTCGACGGGTGGCAACCGGAGCTTGCGCTCACTCGACGGTGGCGTGCGATTGGTCACAGCCGCGCGGCCGCTCGGCGCGGCCGGAAGGCCGCTCACCGGCTCGCGCTGGCTCGGCTCTGGCACTCGGCAACCCGGCCCGGCAGAGTGGGCACATGAGCGACGGAGCCAGCACAGCGGCATACAGCGACATCTACCGGCGCAGCCTGAGCGACCCGGAGGGGTTCTGGCGCGAGGCGGCGGCCGACATCGACTGGATCACACCCCCGGAGCGGATCCTCGACGACAGCAACCCGCCGTTCTACCGCTGGTATCCGGGCGCCGTCCTCAACGTCTGCCACAACGCCGTCGACCGCCACGTCGACGCCGGGCGCGGCGACCAGGCGGCGATCCACTACGACTCGCCGGTGACGGGCAGCAAGCGCACGGTCACCTACGCCGAGCTCCTCGAGCAGGTGCGCGCGGTCGCCGGGGGCCTCAAGGGCCTCGGGGTGGAGCAGGGCGACCGCGTCGTCATCTACATGCCGATGGTCCCCGAGGCCGTCGTCGCGATGCTCGCCTGCGCGCGCATCGGCGCGGTGCACTCGGTCGTCTTCGGGGGCTTCGCGCCCCAGGAGCTCGCGGCGCGGATCGACGACGCCGCGCCGCGGGTCGTCCTGTCGGCCTCGTGCGGGGTCGAGCCGTCCCGCGTCGTGCCGTACAAGCCGTTCCTCGACGAGGCGATCAAGCGCTCGGACCACCAGCCGGAGCACTGCGTCATCCTCCAGCGCGACCAGCTGCGCGCGGAGCTGGGCGAGCGGGACCTCGACTGGGACGAGTTCTTCTCGAGCGAGTCCGCGCGGGCGGGCGCCGACTGCGTCCCCGTCGCGAGCACCGACCCGCTCTACATCCTCTACACCTCGGGGACGACCGGGAAGCCGAAGGGGATCTACCGCGACTCAGGCGGCTACGCCGTCGCCCTCCGGTGGTCGATGAAGAACCTCTACGACATCTCCCCGGGCGAGACGATGTTCACCGCCAGCGACATCGGCTGGGTCGTCGGGCACTCCTACATCGTCTATGCGCCGCTGCTGACCGGCGCGACGACGATCCTCTACGAGGGCAAGCCGATCGGCACCCCTGATGCCGGGGCCTTCTGGCGCGTGATCGAGGAGTACGGCGTCTCCGCGCTGTTCACCGCCCCCACCGCGTTCCGCGCGATCAAGAAGGAGGACGCCGACGGCGCCCTCCTCAAGGGCTACGACCTGTCGGGCTTCCGCACCCTGTACCTCGCCGGGGAGCGGCTCGACCCGGACACGTACGAGTGGGCCAGCGCCCGGCTCGGTGTGCCCGTCATCGACAACTGGTGGCAGACCGAGACGGGCTGGCCGATTGCCTGCAACCCCAAGGGGATCGAGCTGCTGCCGATCAAGCCGGGCTCGCCCACCGTCGCGGTCTGCGGCTACGACGTGCGGATCCTCGACCCCCAGGGCAACGAGGCCCCGGCCGGCACCGAGGGAGCCATCTGCATCCGGCTGCCGATGCCGCCCGGCACCCTGCCGACGCTGTGGCAGGACGACGAGCGCTACGTCAGCTCCTACCTGTCCGCCTTTCCCGGCCACTACCTCACCGGTGACGGCGGCTACCTCGACGAGGGCGGCTACCTGTTTGTCATGGGCCGCACCGACGACGTGCTCAACGTCGCAGGGCACCGGCTCTCGACCGGGTCCATCGAGGCCGCCCTCGCCGGCCACGAGGCGGTCGCCGAGTGCGCCGTCATCGGGGTGCACGACGACCTCAAGGGCCAGGTCCCCCGTGCGCTCGTCGTCCTCAAGTCGGGGATCGACGCGCAGAGCGAGGGGGAGCGGATCCGGGCCGAGCTCGTGACGCGCGTGCGGGCGGAGGTCGGCCCGGTCGCGGCCCTGCACCAGGTCGACATCGTCGGCGGCCTGCCCAAGACCCGCTCCGGCAAGATCCTGCGCAAGACGATGCGCGAGATGGCCGACGGGGCGAACCCGGCGGTGCCCGCGACGATCGAGGACGCGTCGGTCCTCGAGGCACTGGGCCCGGTGCTGCGCGGCAGCTGAGCGCTCGGTCAGGCGGTGGCGGGGACGTACACGCAGTTCGGGTCGGAGCCGAGCACGTCCCCGTTCACCGCGTAGGCCTGCGACCGGCTGCCGCCGCAGACCTCGCGGAACTCGCACGAGCGGCACTTGCCGGTCAGCTGGTCGGGGTCCCGCAGCGACCGCAGCACCGGGCTGGTGCGGTAGATGTCGCGGAAGCCCCCGTCGAGGACGTTGCCGCAGCGCTGGGGGAGGAAGCCGCTCGGGTACACATCGCCCCGGTGGTCGATGAACGCGAAGCCGCGCCCGGAGTTCACCTCGATCGGCGGGCGGCCACGCCGCCGGGAGGTATGCCGCTCAGCCCGGATGGGAGCCGTCGCCGCGGTGAGGCGGTGGTAGAGCTCACCGAGGACCGGCGTTGGGGCGCCGCTGGCCGCCGCCCGGGCGCGCTCGATGGCGACCCGCCGGTAGTGCGGGGCCTCGGTCGTCTTCAGGGCGACGAGGTCGGACACGTCGTGCAGCCAGTGCAGCACGTCCTCGACCTGCTCGGCCGTCAGCGCCTCCAGCAGCTGGCCGCGGCCGGTCGGCACGAGGAAGAAGACGCTCCACAACGACACGTCGAGGTCGAGCACCCGGCGGAGCAGCTCCGGCAGCTCGTCGACGTTGCCGCGTGTCACGGTGGAGTTGACCTGGAGCCGGAACCCGGCCGCCTTGACGTCCTGGGCCGCGACGAGCGTCTGGTCGAAGACCCCCCGCACGCCCCGGAAGGTGTCGTGCGTCGCGGCCGTCGCCCCGTCGAGGGACAGCGACACGGCCCCCGCTCCGGCGGCGCGCAGCTCGGCGAGGACCGCGGGGGTGAGTCGAGGGGTCACCGACGGCGAGAGCGCCATGTGCAGCCCGAGGCCGTGGCCGTGCCTCACCAGCTCGGCGAGGTCGGGCCGTTCGAACGGGTCACCTCCGGTCAGCACGACGATCGGGTAGGGAGCCCCGAAGCCGGCGATGTCGTCGAGCAGCGCCGTGCCCTGCTCGGTCGTCAGCTCGTGGGGGTCGCGCCGGTGCTGCGCGTCGGCCCGGCAGTGCCGGCAGACGAGCGCACACGCACGGGTCACCTCCCAGATGACGATCATCGGCCGGTCGCCCGGGTCGTGGCGCAGACGACGCACGGCCCGTCGCTCGGCGAGCTCGGCCCGCTCGGTGCTGTCCGTCTCGGGTGGTGCGGTCTCCCTCATGTGAGGCTCCGGGTCTGGGTGGGGTGGGACAAGCGGGTGAGGGTGGCCTCGGCGGCCTCATGAGCGGAGGCGACGCAGGCGGCGAGGCCGATGCCGTCGTAGGAGGCACCGGCCAGGGTCAGGCCGGGCAGCTCGCGCAGGTCGTCGCGCAGTGAGCGGACACGGGCGCGGTGACCGACGGTCTGTTGGGGCATGCCCCCGGGCCAGCGCTGGACGTGCACCGCCTGCGGCTCGGCCGCGAGGCCGGTCAGGTCGTGCAGGTCGGCGAGCAGCCGGGCGACCAGCTGCTCGTCGTCGACCTCGTCGAGTGTGTCGTCCCCGAAGCGACCGGCGGACAGGCGCACGAGGGTCGTCCCGCCGTCGTCGAGGTGCGGCCACTTCCGTGACAGGTGCGTCATCGCCTTGAGCAGCAGCCCCGCGCTCGTCGGCACGAGCACACCGTTGGCGCGGAACGCCCGGAGGTCGTCCGTCGCGCCCCGGTCGAGGGCCAGCACGACGGTCGCGACCCCGGCGGTCTCCACCTGCCGCAGTCGCTGGGCCACGCCGGCCGCCGCGCCCGCGAGGACCGTCGCGGCG
>NZ_AWQS01000181.1 GCF_000576575.1 Intrasporangium chromatireducens Q5-1 | reverse complement strand
CCCACGCCCCCACACGACCCTCAGCGCGCGGACGGCATCACGCCGACAACCGAAGGCTCATCGGTGGATCGAGGCTAAGCGAAGACCCCCTGCGGCCACAAGGTTGGGCCGAACGCCTCGTGCGGCCGGCCCAACCCCTTTGCTTGTCAACCGGCGAGCACCTTCAGTCAGGCAATGGAGACAGCCGGCTCGTCGACGACCAGGTGACGGCCCTCTGCCTCGGCCCGGCGCGCCGTGCGCCCAAGCAGGGCCACGGAGCCGACCAGCGAGATCACTGTCGTGACGATGGCGAAGCCGATCGGCATGACGATGCTGCCCGAGGAGTTGAGCAGCCACTGGAGGATCATCGGGGTGGTGCCGCAGAGGGCCCCAGAGAGGCCGTAGGTGAGCGACATCCCGGTGTAGCGGACGCGAGCTGGGAAGGCCTGCGCGAACATGCCCGCCATGACGGCGTAGAACATGACGTCGGGGATGGTGGCCAGGACGGTGCCGAGCATCGCGATGGTCCAGTTGCCCGTGCCGATGAGGACGAACATCAGGGGAAGGGCGATGACCTCGAGGCCGAGCAGGATCGCCACGAGGCGGCGCACGTTGCCGCGCGTGGCGAGGACCGCGCCGAACGGCTGGACGAAGAACTGCACGACGCTCGCGATGAGGATGATGCTGAGGAACGAGTCCTTGGCGAAGTTCAGGTCCTTGGTGGCCCACGCGAGGGCGAAGGTGTCGCGGGCGTAGACGACGACGAAGACGCAGAGAATTCCGAAGACGCCGAGGACGACCTCCGGTGTGTGGGTCCGGAACAGCTCCATCACGGGCACCCGCACGGTCTCGTTGCGACGCTGCAGCTCGAGCATCTCCGGCGACTCCTCGATGCTCAGGCGGATGATCAGGCCGACGACGACGAGGACCGCCGAGAGCAGGAAGGGCACGCGCCAGGCCCAGGACAGCAGCGCCTCATCGGGCAGCAGCGCGGTCACGCCGAGGAAGACGAGCGTGGCCAGGATGCGTCCGGCCGGTGATCCCTGCTGGGCGAACGCCCCGAAGAGGAATCCGCGCTCACGCTTGGTGTGCTCAGTCGCGATGAGGACCGCTCCTCCCCACTCGCCCCCGACGGCGAGCCCCTGGATGAGGCGGAGCACGACGAGCAGGACCGGGGCGGCCGAGCCGATCGCGGCATACGTGGGCAGCAGGCCGACACCAGCGGTCGCCACACCCATCAGCAGGAGGGTCGCGATGAGCGCCCGCTTGCGGCCGATGCGGTCCCCGATCTGGCCGAAGACGACGCCTCCGATTGGACGGGTGAGGAATCCGACTGCGAAGGTCGCGAACGAGAGGAGGATCGCCACGGACGGAGCCGCCGCGCTGAAGAACAGCTTGCCGAACACGAGTGCCGAGGCCGTGCCGTAGATGTAGAAGTCGTACCACTCGATGGTGGTTCCGACGAATGCGGCCAGGCCAGCCTTGCGGGCCATCCTCTCGTCGAGAGTCGTCGCCGTTGATGACATGCTCGAGCCTCCTTTGGCTGAGTGCTTGCGGCCACGGTAGGGGGCTGCGCCGTTGATGGTCCAACACCAAATGTGTGGATGATTGATGTCCTAGAGGTATGGATTGGGGGCCATCCGGCGGCCTCAGCGGGCGTCGGCGGCGACCTGCGCCGCGTCGGCACTCGCGACGGTGTCCCCCGCTGCGCCGGCGCGGGCCGCGAACGCCCAGCTCCCGGCGACGAGCACGACGGGGCCGGCATACACAAGTCGGAGGTGGCCGCTTGGGTAGGTGAGGGCGACCCAGGCGTAGCCGACTGCAAGGCCGGCGAAGCGGGTCATGTTGTGTAGGCCGAGCGCTGCGCCGTGCGCCGCCGCCCGAGACGTCATCAATCCCAACGCTGAGGTGGCCTGCGAGATGCCGATGCCGCCGCCGGCCAGGGCGAGGCCGGTCACGGTGACGGCCACGACCCGTGCTGGTGTGCCGGTCATGGCGGCCAGAGGCAGTGCGACGAGCCCGGCGGCGAGAAGAGTCAGGCCGAGGCGAAGCACCCTCCACTGTGTGAAGCGGTTGGTCAGGCGCGTGGACAGCGGCGCACACGCCGTCATGGCGAGGGCCAAGGTCAGCATGATCAGCCCGATCGCAGCGGGCCCCAGCCCGACGTCGCGACCGAGGTGCAGGGGTGTGGCTACGACGGCGACACCGAGGCAGGCCATCACGGTGCCGGCCGCTGCGCTACTCGCGGTGTACCTGAGGTCGACGAGGACCTCCCAGGCGACGAAGCTGCGACCGCCTCCTCTCGCGCGCCAGGCGAACGCGCCCAACGTCAGGCCGCCGGCAGCTGCGACGGAGAGGACCAGATGCAGGTCGCCGCCCTGTCCGGCCCATGTCAACGCTCCGATGACGGCGCCGACCCCTACGACGAGCGTGGCCATGCTCGGAACGTCGAGGCGCGCAGGGGTCTTGGCCACGCTCGGCACAACGGTGAGGGAGAGCAGCAGGAGGATCAGGCTGAGGCCGGCGTGGGCGACGAAGACGGCCCGCCATCCCAGCGTATCGGCGATGAACCCGCCGAGCGCCGGCCCCACGGCCTGGCCGAGGCCGATGGCGGTCGCCCAGGCGGCCATCACCCGGACCTTGTGCTCCGCCCAGTGGTACCCGAGGACCTGCTGGACGGCCGGTGGGATCGCGGAGCAGGCCAGTCCCTGGACGGCCCTCATCAGGACGAGGAACCGGAGATCCTGGCTCAGCGCCGCCCCGACCTGGGCGGCGGCCATGAGCGCCAGCGAGCCACTGAGCACCACACGGGAACCGAAGCGTTCGCACATCCAGCCGACGACGGGTGCGCACACGACCATCGCGAGGGTGAAGGCGCTGACGGCGAGGACGATCCCCTGCGGTGAGGCGGCGAGGTCGCGGGCGATGACATTGATCGGGGCGCTGAGCAGCGTGCTGGCCAGCGTCCCGAGTGTCGAGCAGGCCAGCAGGGCGACGTAGGCGATGCGGCTCGGACCGGAGTCCGTCGTGGTGAGGCGGGGTGGGCCAGCACCGCTCTCTGCCGGCACCCCTTGGTGGTCTCTCATCGCAGGTAGAGCCGCACGGTGTCGATCTCCTCCCGGAGCAGCCGCACCTCCTCGACGGTCGGTCGCTCGGTGACGCGCACGTCGTCGGCGACGGCGATGTCCCAGCCTGTCGCCGCGCGCACCTCGTCGACACTCACTCCCGGATGGACTTCGCTGATGACCAGCTCACCGAGCTTGTCGGGTCGGCGCAGGACCGCGAGCGGGGTGATGACCACGGAGACCCCGTGGCCGGGCGGCACCATTCGTGGGTCCTCCGCCATGGCGCGGACGGGGCTCGGAGAGGTGCAGAAGTCCAGCTGGGCGGGCAGGGCGCCCGGGTCGTGGCGACGTAGCACGACAAAGCACTCTGCCGCGTTGGCCATGATCTCGGCTGCGCCACCGGACCCGGGAAGGCGCACCTTCGGCCGGTCCCAGTCGCCGATGAAGCTGGTGTTGAGGCTGCCCCATCGGTCCACCTGGGCGGCGCCGAGGAAGCCGACGTCGACGTGACCGCCCTGGAGGACGTAACCGAACAGGGCTGGTATGCCGACCACGGCCTCGGCGCCGGACACGAGGACCGAGTCGGCGATGCCCTCGGCGAGCCCCTCGGGATGGGCGCCGCAGACGCCGGACTCGTAGATCAGCTCGACGTCCGGGTTGACGGTGCGCCGAGCGAGGTCGACGGCCAGGGCGGGCAGCCCGACCCCCGCAAAGACGCGTCGCCGGCCGGCGAGCTGCCGCGCCGCGACCGCGGCAAGGAACTCGGTGGAGGAGGGATCGACGTCCGAGAGCTCTTGGGCCCTGTTTTCAGGCAGCGTGGATGTATTCACTGTCGGCCTCCCACTTCCGCGAGCCGGCGACGTCCGAAGTCCACCGGCTGCGAGAGCCTCGGTGACACCTTGAGCGCGGCCCATCGCTCGGCTCCGATCATCTCGAGGTATGCCGCCCGGTCGGGTACGCCGTGCACATACGCCTCGAGCCAGGCCAAGGTCGCGTCACGGTCCTTGCTGATCGGCTCCCACTCGCGGTAGAAGGCGTTGTCCCGGTCGTAGTGCCCCTGGGCGTAGGACGGGTGTGCCCCGCCCGGGCAGTGGACCACAGCGGCGACGGCGTGGGACGGGATGACCGTGCGGTTGGGGTCGGAGCGGACCACTTCCTCGTCGACGACCTCTTCGACGGTCGCGATGACGGTGCGGGCGGCATACGCCGCCTCCTGCTGGACGCCTACGATCCCCCACATCTGGACATTGCCTGCGCGGTCCGCGCGCTGCGCGTGGACGATCGTCACGTCGGGACGCAACGGCGGCACGACGTAGATGTCAGGTCCGCCATAGGGGTCGCTCACCTTACGGATGTTCGGGTTGAGCCGGGGCAGGTCGCTGCCCGCGTAGGACCGAAGCGGGAAGAACGGCAGGTTCGCGGCCCCCGCCTGGTAGCGGCACACCATGCCGTAGTGGCTGTACTCCTCCACCTCGAGTGGCGCCGGGTCGGCCCGCTCGACCCTGCGCCGCACCTCGTGGAGGGAGCCGGCCGAGCCGCTCGCGAAGAAGGAGGCAACGAGTCGGCGGACGCAACCAGCGGCGATTATCTGGTCGGCCAGCAGGTCCGGGGTGAGGCGGCACAGCGTGAGGTCTCGCCGTCCCTGCCGGATGATCTCGTGGGCGGCGGCGAAGGGGATGAGGTGTCCGAAGCCCTCGAGGGCCACGGTCATGCCGTCGCGCACGTGGGCGGCCACGGCCGAGGCCAGGTCGGTCACTTTGTCGTCGGTGGTCGCCATGGAGCTCCTCGGTCGGCACGGAGTGCAGGGTGGATGTGCGAACACCCTGCCGCCGCGCACGGCCGGAACTCCAATACTTCTTGGACGCGTAACTATTGCCTCAGGCGTATTGATCCAGCCGGGTTGGCGTTGTTGAGCGCCTTAATGCTGCGCCGCGGGAGCCCGCGTCAGCTCGGTGCCTGCTCCAGATCCGGCGTGGGCAGCGCAACCTCGGAGGCCTTGAGCACCTCTCGCAGAGCAGGGTTGGCGTCATCTCGCCGCCAGGCGAGCCAGCAGTACGTGGGCACGAGGCCCTCCTCGAGCTGCACGACCGCGATGCCCTCCTGCACCACGTTGTTCACGGCGGTGTCGAGCGTGACGGTCAGGCCGACGCCGGCGCCCACCAGCGCCATGAGGGTCCACGAGTCGGGGGCCGTCTGGACGATGTTCGGGGCATAGCCGGCGGCCGAGGCGAACCTCAGGAAGTGGTCGCGCACGCTCGAGCCCGGGTCTGCCGGCAGTGCGATGAAGGGCTCGTCGCGCAGCTCCGCCATGCTGACGAGTTCCCGGCGCGCCAGGGGGTGCTCCTCCGGGACGACGAGCACGTAGTGCTCGACGGAGACGATCCGGTGCGAGATCCCGGGCGGTTCGGTGACCCACCGTGCGATCGCGAGGTCGAGGTCACCGTTCACGACCGCCCGGAGGGCCTCGTGCCCGTACGTGGTACTGCGCAGGTTCAGCTCGATGCCTGGGTGGCGCTCACGCACGAGCCGTCCCAGCTGGCCGACCAGCAGGTGTGATGAGGGCCCGGCAAAGCCCACGCGGACCCGTCCGGTCTCACCTCGCCCGGCCGACTTCACCGCCCGACGGGCCGAACGGACGTCGTCCAAGACCTGCCGAGCGGGCTCTACGAGTGCCTCGCCGGCGGTCGTGAGTCGGACGCTGCGGGTGGTCCGGTCGAAGAGCGCCGCCCCGACGTCGCGCTCCAGCTGCTTGATCGTGCGACTGAGCGGGGGCTGTGCGATGTGCAGGCGCTCGGCGGCGCGGCCGAAGTGCAGCTCCTCAGCGACGGCGAGGAAGGCCTCGAGCTGGTGCAGGTCCATGGCTGGACTATTTCATATAGCTCATCAATATGTGAAGCATTGGGTATTTGACGGGTAATAGAGCGCCCCGTGATAGTTGGCCCATGACAAGCGAGCTCCTGCCCTTGGACGGCATCACCGTGGTCGCGCTGGAACAGGCCGTCGCGGCGCCGCTCGCGACCCGCCACCTCGCCGACCTCGGCGCTCGCGTCATCAAGATCGAGCGCGTGGGCGAGGGCGACTTCGCCCGCAATTACGACGACGCGGTCCTCGGACTGGCCTCCCACTTCGTGTGGCTCAACCGGGGCAAGGAATCGGTGGCGATCGACCTCAAGTCGGCGCGAGGCCGGGCGCTCGCGGAGCAACTCGTGGCCACCGCCGACGTGTTCATCCAGAACGCCGCGCCCGGGGCCGCCGCCCGGCTGGGCCTCGATGCCGAGGAGCTCGCTCGCAGGCATCCCCGGCTCATCATCGCCGGCATCAGCGGCTACGGCACCGACGGGCCGCTGCGGGACCGCAAGGCCTACGACATGCTCATCCAGGCCGAGGCGGGCCTCATCTCCATCACCGGCACCCCCGAGACGGCCACCAAGACAGGCATCCCGACCTCGGACATCGCAGCGGGCCTCTACACGACCCAGGCGGTCCTAGCCGCCCTGTTCCGCCGGGAGCGCACTGGTCGGGGCGGCGTCGTCGACGTCTCCATGTTCGATGCGACCGTCGAGTGGCTCGGTCACCCGATGTACATGCAGATGTACGGCGGCCGGCAGATTCCCCGGATGGGCCTCAGCCACGCCTCGATCGCGCCCTACGACGCCTACCCCACGGCGGACGGCCAGATTCTCATCGGCGTCCAAAACGACCGGGGCTGGCGAGCCTTGGTGACCGAGGTGTTCGGGCGCCCGGACCTCGCCGACCGCGCCGACCTGGCGACCAACCCGCTGCGTGTGGCCAACCGTGACGAGTGCGACCGGGTCGTCGCCGAGAACACGCGACGGTTCCCGACGGCGGATCTCGACGCTCGGCTCGCGGACGCCGGGGTGCCGGCGGCGCAGATCAACGACCTCGCCAAGGTGGTCGCACATGAGCAACTCTCGTCGCGGGACCGCTGGCGGAGCATCGACACGCCGTCGGGTCCGGTGGAAGCGGTCCTGCCTCCCACGACGTTCCGCGACGTCGAGCTGCCCATGGGTGGCATACCGGCGCTCGGTGAGCACACCCGCGAGATCCTCGGCACCCTCGGCCTTACGGCCGGGGACATCGACTGGCTGGTGTCCGATGGAGTCGTCGGTGTGCACGAGGGCGGCAGCACATCGGTGGACGGGGAGTCGAGCGCTGGAACCCTCAGCGCGTGAGCACGCCGGCGAGCGAAGCCTTGGACTGCGCTTGGGCCCCAGCACGTGCGGTACTTCCTCACCGTCGTGGACCACGGAAGCGTCAACGCCACGGCGAATGCGCTGGGCGTCGCTCAGCCGACCATCTCGCAGGCCCTGCGCTCGCTCGAGCGCGAGCTGAGGACGCGACTGTTCCACCTGATTGGACGCGGTACGGTCCCACGTCGGCCGCCGAGGCGCAGAGCGGTATGCGCGCCATCGTGGCGGCTCAACCGGCAAGGGTGGCAGCGCGCCTCTCGCAGGCCCACCCGCGCCCGCATGGCCAACACCGAAACGGCTGAAGGTCGCCGTCAACGTAGACGACGCGAAGGGTGGTTGCACGACCGGTTGCACGAACGCGTCCAAACCCTCGATGACCAGCAGCGATGTG
>NZ_AWQS01000180.1 GCF_000576575.1 Intrasporangium chromatireducens Q5-1 | reverse complement strand
GGGCCAGTTGCTCACGGCTGGGGCGCTGTCCGGGCGCAAGGCGGGCCGGTCGTGGGTTGTTGAGCGCGGGTCTGTTGTGGACCTGCTTGAGGCGCGAGGGAGTGCCGCATGACCGGGAGTAGGGATTTGGACGACGTCATCGCGGAGGCGTTCGGCCGCAAGCCGTCGAGGCCTGCGGGGGCTGCGGACGCTGCCGTGGCGGCGGCGTTCGGGCGGGAGACGTCGGTCGAGGCGTTCGATGCGGCCTTCGGCGCCGAGCGTGGGTCCGTGTCAGAGTCCGAGCTGGACCGTCGCGCCGGGATGGCGTTCGGTCGGACGTCTCACGACGACGAGTCGCTGATGCGTGAGCTGCAGGAGGCCGGCGCGTCTGGCTCTGGCGCTCGTGGGGTGCTGACCTGGCTTGAGGGGGGCGCCGGGGTCGAGGAGGCGTGCCGGAACGGGATTGAGACGTTCTCGGCTGTGCAGAGTGGCAAGGTGCCGCCGCTGGTGGCCGAGCGTGCCGCGGCGATCGTGCGCAGGTACCGCCCGCAGGCCGCCCGGGAGACCGCTGGGACGTCCCGCCCGACGGGCGCGCGTGTGTCCGCTCGGGAGTCGGCTGGGCCGGCGGGCGTGCAGGAGTCTCGTGCGGTCGCTGAGGCCCGCGAGGCGGTCATCGAGGCCGCGATGGAGCGAGACCGACGGTTCGTCCACGGTGCCGATGAGGCAGCGCGTCGCCGGCTGGCCGAGTCCGCGGCACGGGGGGCCGTCGAGTCTCTGACGGAGTGGGCGATGCGCGAGGCGTGGACTGAGGATGAGCTCGTGGCGCGGATCCGTGAGCGTGCGGCCGCCATCCGGGCGGAGGCCTCAGCGCCTGCCCGGACGCCGAAGAGGTCCCTGCCGAAGCCCCAAGCGGCACAGCGCCCGACGTCGATCGACGAGCGCTGGCGCCGCTGAAACCCAAACCCCAGTCGCTCACCCATCCGGGGTGAGCGGTAGTCGATACCAGGAGGACACCATGAGCGAGCAGGACATCAAGGCCGCGGCCCAGGAACCCGACCGGTACGAGGCGCAGGCGGCCGAGTGGGCTGCTGAGGCGGCCTCGGCCAGCGTGGAGCTGCAGGCGGCGGAGTCGTCGTCGGGGGCCGACGTGCTGGACGAGCCCGAGGCCGCCGCTGGGGTGGTCGAGCGGATCGCGAAGCTGCGGGCCCGGGTCGAGGTCGCGCAGAAGGCGCAGGGGGAGGCGAAGAGGCGAGCGCACGCCGCCCGGGTGCGTGGCGCGGAGGCTGAGGCTGCCGCGCTGGATCCTGCCATCGCGAAGGCCCGGAAGGCGCTCGAGCAGCACCTGACGAAGCGCGGCGAGCTGCTCAAGGCGCTGGAGGAGTTCAGCAACGCCGAGTGGCGGATGCGCACTTTCGATGACGGGGACATCCAGGACCGAGTCGCTCGGGGCGAGCGCGTTACCCTGCCAACCGCGGTCGAGTGGCGGCTGCAGCGGGAACTGGGCCACCTGCAGGAGCGCCAGACGCAGCTGCGTGACGTGGCCGCACAGATCGCCGCCGACCCCGAGTGGGTGCCGCCGCAGGAGGCGCACCGGGACCGTATGCGGGCCGAGTGGGCACGGGTGGTCGAGCAGTACCGCGGTTGGCTCGTCGAGCGCGTCGAGGCCGAGGCGGAGGTCGAGCACACCGCTCAGACGCTCGGGTTCGACCTCGAGGACGCCTTCATTCACGAGCCTCAGTGGCTGCGGGACCTGCGTGCGCGGATCGAGGAGCTCACCGCGAAGGTGGCCCTCTTCCCCCAGGACGTCGAGTTCTATGGCCGGCAGATGCGTGACGCCGGCGGCTCCCTCGGTGACGTCGATGAGCTGCTCGTCGAGTTCGGGCTGAAGGAGCCCGAGCCGGAGGGCGAGGACGATGAGGCTCAGCTGCCGGTGGGCGCGTAATGGCCAGGGGCGCGGCGTCAACGTCACCCGCGGTCCGAGCGTGCTCCGCTGACCTTGGGATCGAAGGCGAGGGAGTGCGCTCAAACGCCCCCATGGCGTCCTCCCGTCGCGATGATCTCGCCTGCGCCGCGCCCCTTACAGATCGTCGACGGTCCGGCCATGAGTGAATCGACGGAGCGTTCGCTGGTTGAGCAGTTCGCCGCCATGCCGGAGGAGGTGCAGGAGGGCATGGTGTCCCTCCTGCGCCCGATCATCGGGATGAGTCAGGACGAGAAGTCCGCGGCGCTCGACTCCGTGAACCTGATGTCCCGGGCGCTGCGTTACTCGCGGCCGGATGATTCCGAGCAGGCGGTCGAGCTGCTCGAGCGGTTGCGGAGCCTGCTCTTCCGGGCCGGCCTCGCCGCGCAGGGCGAGGGTTCGTTCTTCATCGACTCGCTGCGCTCCAAGGTCCGCGCATTGCAGGAGCAGGAGCCTGACACGCCCGCCGCCGACCCGTCGCCCAGGAGGTAATCATGGTGATTCGTTCCGTCGTCGTGAAGTACGCGGCCGACATGACCGACCTGCTCAAGGGTCTGGACGATGCCGCGAAGGCGAATGAGAGGCTGGCTGCCAGCTCGAACAAGACCGGCGACCATGTCGACCAGGCGTCCAAGCGCACCGACAAAATGGCTGCCGCCGGCCTCGGCGTAGCCCTCGCGGTCGGTGGTGCCATCGCCAAGTTCGCGGAGTTCGACGCGACCATGAGCCAAGTGGCTGCCGCGACGGGCGCCACAGGGGCCGCGGTCGACTCGCTACGGGACGCCGCGGTCCGTGCCGGCGCGGACACGCAGTACAGCGCCACCGAGGCCGCCCAAGGGGTGACCGAGCTGGCGAAGGCTGGCGTTTCGACCTCGGACATCATCGGCGGCGGCCTGACAGGAGCCCTCAACTTGGCGGCCGCCGGTCAGATTGACGTGGCGGACGCGGCAGAGATCGCGGCCACGGCAATGACGCAGTTCCAGCTCAAGGGAGACCAGGTCTCCCACGTGGCCGACCTCCTCGCGGCCGGGGCCAACAAGGCCCAGGGCGGCGTGGGCGATCTCGGTATGGCGCTCAAGCAGTCGGGCCTCGTCGCCTCCCAGATGGGTCTGTCCGTCGAAGAGACCACGACGGCGCTGACGATGTTCGCCTCCGCCGGCCTGATCGGCTCCGACGCGGGCACCAGCTTCAAGACCATGCTGCAGCGCCTCGCCGCCCCGACCGACGAGGCCAAGGCGAAGATGGACGAGCTTGGTATCACGGCCTACGACGCGAACGGGCAGTTCATCGGGCTCGAGGCGGTCGCCGGCAAGCTCACCGACGGCATGGCCCGGCTCGACCCCGCCACCCGGAACGCCGCCATGGCCACGATCTTCGGCTCGGACGCGATCCGCGCCGCGAACGTGCTCTACACCCAAGGCGCGCAGGGCGTGCGGACGTGGTCCGGCGAGGTCAACCAGTCCGGTTACGCGATGCGCCAGGCCGCGACCCTGACCGACAACCTGAAGGGCGACATCGAGCGCCTCGGCGGCTCGTTCGAGACCGTGCTGATCAAGTCCGGATCAGGCGCCAACGACACGCTGCGGATGCTGACCGGCACCGCTGAGAACGTCGTCAACGCGGTCGGGCAGATCCCCGGGCCTGTACTGCTCGGCGCGGCCGCGTTCACCTCGCTGGCCCTCGTCGGTCCGAAGGTGGGCCGGCTGGCCCAGACGCTCGTCGGTCCACTCCGGTCGGGTGTTGGCAGCTTCACCGCGCAGATGCGCCTCGCCCAAGCCGCCGCAATCGGCTACGGGCCCGCGGTACAGGGCGCGGCTACGCAGTCCCTGACCGCCGCGCAGAAGTTCCGCACCGCTGCAACCGCTGCAGCTGCGGCCTCGGGCGGTCTGAAGGGTGCCGCGGGTGGGCTCATGGGCATGCTCGGAGGGCCGTGGGGCATGGCCATGATGGGCGCCGTGGCCGGCCTGACCGCCTACGCGAACGCGCAGGCGAACGCTGAGGCCGCCGCCAAGTCGTTCTCGGCCACCCTCGACGAGCAGACCGGCAAACTGACCGCGGCCAGCTACGAGGACGTCCTGAAGCGACTGCAGGAGAACATCAACAAGACCGACTGGTCCAAGCTTGAAGCCGCCGGGGTCGACTTCTCCGCCATGACCGCCGCCATCGCGGAGGGCGGACCGAAGCTCGACGCCTACCGCGCCTCGTTCGACAAGCTCCGCAAGGCCGCCGAGTCCGGGGCGCTCGGCTCTGAGGCGATGATGCTGCCGTGGCAGCAGCTCGGCAACGCCATCCAGGCCGGCGCTCGCGACGCGGACGGGGGTCGCCTCGCCTTCCAGCAGACCAAGGACACCCTTGACAAGATCCCCGGGGCCGCTCAGGGGGCTGCGGACGGGATCGACGGTGTCGGCGGCTCCGCGTCGGGCGCGGTCGGTCCGGCTGGCGAGCTGGCTGGCGCGGCGGACGGCATCCAGTCGTCGGCGAAGGAGGCCGAGCAGGCGCTGAAGGACCTCGCGGACGCGATCATGGGTCTTGGCGGTCCGGCGCTCGATCAGCGCGCCGCAGAGCGTGACTTCCAGGCCGCGATCGACGACGTGACGCAGAGCCTCAACGACGAGCGCAACGCCCTCATTGATGCACGCCTGAAGAAGCTCGGCATCACGGAGGCGACGAAGGCGCAGACGCAGGCCGCTGGCAAGTGGGCCGACGCCCAACTCAAGGCCACGGATCGGCTCAACGCGGACACCGAGGCAGGCCGAAGGAACGAGTCAGCTCTCGACGCGCTGGTGAAGAAGACGCAGGCAAAGGTCGTCGCCGACTTCAATGCCATCGCCTCGACGAAGGGCACCGAGGAAGCAACGAAGGCCGGCACGGCGGCGATGCAGAAGGGCCGCGACGAGTTCATCAAGGCCGCCGTCGCTGCGGGTAAGACGAAGGATGAGGCGAAGGCTCTTGCGGACAAGCTGAAGCTCATCCCGTCTCAGGTGCCCATCCTCGTGCAGCAGACGGGTGCCGACGCGGCTGCCGCGAAGATCGACTACGCCGCACGCACCCGGTACGCCCAAATCATCGTCACCGAGCGCATCCAACGGCAGATCAGCCAGACGGACATGAGCACGGACCGGATCAACCGCCGATCCTCGGCCTACGGGAACATCTTCAAGGCCTACGCCGCCGGCGGCGTCGAGTCGCACGTGCCGCAGATCGCCTCCGGTGACGTGGTCCGCATCTGGAACGAACCGGAGACCGGCGGCGAGTCCTACATCCCGCACGCGAACGACTGGCGCCGTCCCCGCGCGAAGGCGATCCTCGCGCAGACAGCGGACATCCTCGGCATGAAGGTCGTCCCGAACGCGGTCGGCAACATGTACGGCGCCGGGCGCCCTGTCGCCGGGGTCGCGCCGATGGTCCGCGTCGATAGTGCCGTGGGCATTCAGGAGTGGCGTGCCGTCACAGCTGCGCTATCCGACCTGACTGCGCGAGTTTCTGATCTCGGCGAGAGGGTCGAGGCGGGCGCTGCTCGTGGCACTGCTGCTGGGCTCGGCTATCAGGCGCGTGAGATTGCGATGGGGGTGCGGCTCTGATGGTTGCGACGATCACGACGAGCCTCGACGTGGACCGCCGCAAGATGGACGCCCTAGCCGTAGAACCATGACCGTCATAGTGCCGAGGGCTTCCACCAGGAGCCTGTGATCCTCCGCCGGCGAGAGCCTCCTCCAGCGCGTCCTCGAGGACTTCTCCCCCACCCTCTCCACGTCGATGCATAAGTGCGGCCACTACGCCGAGCGCACTCTTGAAGGCGGCCGGCGTCGCGTCGTTGCTCATCGATCTCTCCTCGTCTTCACGCGAACTTCGCGGCGTACCAGACGCGAGCATGGTCCGCGCTCGGATACGCGAGCTGGGACGACTACTGCACCCGGGAGTTCGGCACGTCTCGGCTGCGCCTTCCCCGCGAGGAACGCGCCGAGCAGGTCGCCTCACTCCGGGAGCAGGGACTTAGCCTCCGGGCGATCGAGTCAGCCACCGGCGTGAGCAGGCCCACCATTATCAAGGACCTCCGAGACGGTCAGGTGGTCAAGTCTTTACCACCTGAGCCTGCCGTCGATACCGAGACCGGCGAGGTCTCCGACGACTACTCCCCCACCGACACAACGGGGGAGGAGGTGACCCCGGAGGCCGCGGCCGACGCTCCCGCTGCGCCCCTTCATCCGCAGCCGGTCGAGCCCGCCAGCCCGTCGCGGCCTCCGGTTACCGGCATCGACGGCAAGACGTACCAGCGCCCCGAGCCACGCAAGCCACAACGCCGCGCCCTGCCGGACCAGTTCTTCGAGGCCGCCTTCGACATGAGCAAGGCAATCGAGAAGGTCGCCCGCATCACCCAGGACGACCGCTTCCCCCAGAACGCCGAGAAGGTCGCGGCAACAAGGACGAGCTTCACGCAGCGATCATCGCCGCGAAGGCCGACACCCCGGCCTGACCTAGAGAACCAGCGGGGGCGACCACCCCTCGCCCCCGCTGGCCCGCCCACCATAGACGAGCCACTCCGGGTCGACGTCGTAACCGGCCGCCCTCATCGCCTCGGTGGCGAGGCGGTCGCACTCCAGCTCCTCAGCGAGGATCGCGGACGGCCCCGTGCCCAGGACCGGGCCGCGTAGGACGTGCTGCAGCTCGTGCTCGAGGACGAACCGCGCGTAGGGGCCGCGGAGCTCGTGATCGAGCCACACGATGCGCTGCCCCCAGTGCGCCAGCCCGGTCATGTCGTCGGGCAGGCCGTCGGTGCGGACGAGCCGCCAGTCGAGCGCCTCGAAGATCTGGGCGAAAAGGCGGACGTGCTCGCATTCGGATGCGAGCATGATGGAATCCACGATCGGTCTCCTCCAGTACGGGTGATCGGTCTAGACCTCGGGCGCGGCGGGCATGCCGGCCCGAGGTCGCTCTTCTTTTATCGGTGCGCTAGCGGCGCGACTGCCCTGTCTGGGTTTGGGCCACGGCTGCGAGCAGCGCCCTGGCGAGCCTGTCCGCGTCCTGCGGGGACAGGAGCTCCTCCGTCCCGTAGGCCTGCACCATGGGCGGCTCGTCCGTGTCCGGGTCCCAAGTGATCGCAACCCCGACCGGGCCTCGGTTGTAGACGGCAGTGCGCCACTCGTCCACCGGGCGGCTCTGGTGGACCTGCTCAGCGTTGTGGCCGCCGGCACACCAAGCGGGACAGATGTCGGCCTGCGTGCGTGATGATGGTGCTCATGATCGTTCGCCTTCCGTGTTGGGTGATCGGTCTAGGCCTCGGTCGGTGGTGACTCGCCGGCTCGAGGCCGCTCTCTTTCTACCGGTGCCCTAGGACACCGGAGACAGTGGGTCAGACGGTGCGCTCTCCAGGTACTCGTCGAGCAGCACAGGCAGGCACCCGCACTCGTCGAGCTCGTCGTGGTGGTAGCCGATGCAGCGGTCATCCGTGCAGCCGCACTCGTCGCCGCCCCACTGTCCGTCAGGGAACCAGTGGCGGACGTAGCCGGCGATCGTGGGTGGGCGCACGCCGGCGACGGGCCACCAGCTGCGGATCGTCTCGCGAGCGGCCGGCGAGAGCCGCGAGTAGGTGACGCGGCTCATGACGCCGCTCCTGCTAACGCGCTGCTACGCGCAGAGCGGCCACACGTCAGGACGAGGCCGGACGAGGGCTCGAATTCCGTTGCGGCTGAGCACGGCCCAGTACCCGGTCGGACAGTGCGCGACTGGTCAGGACGACCTTTGCCC
>NZ_AWQS01000179.1 GCF_000576575.1 Intrasporangium chromatireducens Q5-1 | reverse complement strand
CGCCGGGCGCCGAGCGGCAGCGGCGTCGCCGGCTGGGCGAGGACCGGCGCCACGACGACGGGGTCGACCATCATCGCGAGTGCGAAGCCGCCGGTGACGCACATGCCGACCACCCCGACGCCCGGGCCCCCGGCCGACTCGTGCAGCGACCGGGCGAGGCTGCGCAGCCATCCGGCCAGCGGGGTCGTCCGCCCGGTGGCCAGCAGGGCGAACTCCCGTGACACGCAGAGGCGCGCCACGACGGCAGCCGCCTCCCCCGGCCGCGGCTCGAGCCCGGCCGACCCGAACAGATGTGGGAGCGCAACGCTGAAACCGGCGTCCACGAGGTCATCGCCGAACGCCACGACCTCCGGGGTGAGCCCCGGGCTCTCATGGATGACGACGACGCCCGGCCCCTCCCCCCGCCAGTAGACGTCGAACGCGCGCCCGTCCGAGGTGTGGCGGCTGCGTTCCCAGGCGGAGAGTGCCGACATGCCCGCAGCCTAAGGTGAGCGCATGTCGTATGCCGCTGAGCTGGGTTCGCCGGTCCGTGACCCGGCCGCCGTGGCGGGCTCGCAGCGGCGCGGGATCCTGCGCGAGACGCTCATCGTCCTCGGCGTGAGTCTCGGCGCGTCGGCGATCTGGTCGATCCTGCAGATCATCGAGAAGCTGACGCGCAACGTCCCGCTGCGCGCGCAGACGACGACGATGAACTCGTCCGTGACGCCGGACCGCCCGTGGCTCGACCTCGCCTACCAGCTCGTCGGCATCGGTCTGGCGCTGGTCCCGGTCGTCCTCGCCATCTACCTCCTCGGCCGGGTGCTGCGACCCGCCGAGGGCGTCCGGCCGACGGCCTTCCTCGGCCTTGACCGGACCCGGCCGGGCAAAGACCTGCTCGCCGGGCTCGGGCTGGCCGCCGTCATCGGCATCCCGGGCCTGGGCCTCTACCTGCTGGCCCGGCAGCTCGGCATCAACACCAACGTCGCGGCGGCCAACCTCACCGCGGTGTGGTGGTCGGGCCCGGTCCTCGCGCTGGCCGCCATCCAGAACGCGGTCCTCGAGGAGGTCGTCATGGTCGGCTACCTCTTCACCCGGTGGCGCCAGATCGGCTGGTCCTGGCCGGCGGTGCTCGTCGGCTCCGCGGTGATCCGCGGCAGCTACCACCTCTACCAAGGCTTCGGCGGCTTCGTGGGCAACCTCGCGATGGGACTGATCCTCGGGCTGTTCTTCCTCCGCCGGCGCCGGGTCATGCCGCTCGTCGTCTGCCACTCGGTGCTCGACATCGTCGCCTTCGTCGGCTACACGGTGCTGCGCTCGCGCGGGATCTCGCTCTGATGACGGGGGCCACGGCCGACGAGGTGCCGCGCCGCTGGGCCGTCGTCGGTGCGGCCACACGGGCCGTCGTCCTCGCAGCAGTCCTGCTCCCGGTGAGCTGGACCGCCGTGGACGACAGCGGGACCGGCCCGGGGTGGACCTGGGGCCTCCGGACGGTCCTCGTCGGCCTCCACGTGCTCGTCATGCCTCCCATCGTGAGCCGCCTGCCGGTGGCCGCGTTCGGCCTGGGTGCGGTGGCGATGCTCGTCCTCGTCACCGCCCCGGACCTCACCGGGGCTGCGTCCGCCGGGACCGGCGCAGCCTTCGCCCCGATCCTGCTGCCGAGCAGCCTCGTGTGGTTCGTCCTGCTGTACGTGGTGGCCGCGCGGACACCACGGCCCTGGCCGACGCTCGCGCTCGCCGTCGGCACCCTAGGAGCCGCCATCACCGTGGCCCGCCTGTGGGACACGACCGGGTACCAGACACCGGTGCCGGGCCAGTGGGGCTGGCGCCTGTTCGTCGTCGGGGCGGTCGCCGGCGGGACCGTCGCAGCGTGGGCCCTGGGCCGCTACCGGGCCGCCCGGCTCGCCTGGACCGACGCGTTGGCCGAGCGCGCTGCCGCCGATGAACGGCGCCGGATCGCCCGGGAGATGCATGACATCGTCGCCCACTCGCTGGCCGTCGTCGTCGCCCAGGCGGAGGGTGGGAGACTCGCCGTCGCAGCGACACCGGAGCAGGCGCCACAGGTCCTCGACACCATCGCGGGCACCGGGCGAGAGGCCCTCGACCAGATGCGGGGGCTGCTCGGTGTGCTCCGGGACGAGGCCGGCCCCAGGACGAGTACAGCGGCAACACACGCTCCTGGCGACCCAGGACCACGACGTCCGGCGACCGCCCCACCTGCCCCGCCGCCGACCCTGGCGGATCTGCCGCCGCTCGTCGAACAGGTCCGCTCGTCGGGCACCGACGTCACCGTGACAGAGGTGGGCGCCCGCCGCGCGCTCAGCGACGCGGCTGGGGCGACGGCCTTCCGGGTGGTCCAGGAGTCCCTGACCAACATCCTGCGTCACGCGCCCGAGGGCACCTCGGCCCACGTCCAGCTCGACTGGCGCGACGGCCTGCTCGTCACCGTCACAGACGACGGCAGCCGGAACCGCCGCGGCCACCCGCCCGGCAGGAATCCGCTCGGTGGACGCGGCCTGGCGGGGATGCGCGAACGCCTGACCGCAGTCGGTGGCGAGCTGCTCGACGCGGGTCCCACCGAGCACGGCTGGCAGACCCGCGCGAGGATTCCCTCATGACGGGCACCGGCGCGATCCGGGTCGCGATCGCCGACGACCAGGAGCTGATGCGCTCCGCGCTGCGCATGACGGTCGGCTCGCAGGCCGATCTCGAGGTGGTCGGCGAGGCGGGCGACGGCCACGCCGCAGTGGACCTCGTGCGGCGCCACCGCGTCGACGTGGTGCTCATGGACATCCGCATGCCGCGCCTCGACGGGATCGCGGCCACGACGGTCATCACCCGCGAGCAGCCGGAGACCCGGGTGGTCGCGCTGACGACCTTCGACCTCGACGAATACGCGTTCTCCGCCATCCGTGCCGGCGCGAGCGCCTTCCTCCTCAAGGACGCCCGAGCCGAGGACATCGTCGACGCGATCAGGGTCGTGCACGCGGGCCACGCGGTCGTCGCCCCGTCGACGACCCGCCGCCTGATCGAACACGTCGCGGCTGCCCCGCGCTTCGACGGGGGTCGCGCGCGGACGGTGCTCGAGCCGCTGACCCCCCGCGAGGCGGAGGTGCTGCGTGCCGTCGCGACCGGCGCGACCAACGCCGAGATCGCGGCCACGCTGCACCTGTCCGAAGCAACGGTCAAGACCCACGTCGGACATGTGCTGGGCAAGCTCGGCCTGCGGGACCGGGTCCAGGCCGTCGTGCTCGCCTACGAGTCCGGTGTCGTCCAGCCGGGCGAGTAGCACCTCATCCCTGAGGATGAGGGACGCGCGACCCGCGGCCGACGCGCCAACGGGGCCGGCCGGACCACCGTTGGTCCATGGCCTTCACCACCACCGCGAACGACCACACCCACCGCCGGACCGCCCCACCACGCCGTCGACGCACCCACCCGATCGCCGGCGTGCTCGCGGCTCTGTGGGCCGTGCTGCACGTCGCGATCGCGATCCTCCACCTGGCCGGTCGCGGTCCGACCCCATGGACGCCGATCGAGGCATCGGTCCTCGGCTCGCTCCGCCCGGCAACGGCCGCCACCGCGCTCGCCGTCCTCGCGCTCCTCGCCCTCGCCACACTGACCGCGACGACCGTGACGGCACGCCGGACCAGTGCGCCGGCGGGCGTCCACCGCGGGGCCGGAGCCGTGCTGGTCGCCGTCGGCCTCGTCGCTGCCCTCGGCTTCGGCGACATGCGCGGCCTGGCCCTCATGGGGTATCTGCCCATGGTGCTGCTCAGCCTCCTCGGCGTGGGGCCGGTCGCCGACCTCGACCCGGCAGTCCTCGCATCCCCGATGCTCTCGCTCAGCCACACGGTCGGTGGGCTCGCGCTCGTCCTCACGGGCGTGTCTGTCCTCTCGGCGGGACGGGAGGGCACGGGCAGAGCCACAGCCGCGGCGCCCCGGCGGGCGGCCGCCGCCCTGCGGGTCGGGCGGTGGGCCGTCGGCGTCGCCGTGACGGTCCCGGTCGGCTACGCCACCACGAGGATCGCCTGGGCGGTCGGGCTCCCGCTCGGTGTCCGCGATGCCTTCCTCGTCGAGCTCGGCAGCGCGAAGTTCGCCGGCCTCGGCCTTGGCCTGTTCGCCCTCGTCGGGTGCCTGCTCACCCTCGGGCTGGTCCAACGGTGGGGCGAGCGGTTCTGGCGCTGGGTGCCCCGCATCGGCGGACGGCCGGTGCCCGTCTCGATGGCGGTCGTGCCCGCGCTCTTCGTCGCGACCGCGGTCACGTCCGCGGGGCTCGGGTTCTGGCGCAGCGTCGTCATGGGCGACCTCGACCGTCTGCCCGGGGAGCCGGCGGACTGGGCCGCGTGGGCGCCGGAGCTGCTCTGGCCGCTCTGGGGGCTGGCTCTCGGCGTCGCCGCCCTCGCCTATCGTGCGCGGCGCGAGGCGACGGCCGAGCGCCCCTGACGCCCGTGGCTCAGCGGAGCCGTGCCGACCGGACCGCCAGTGGCAGCGTCAGCAGGGTGACGGCACCAGCGGCGAGGACGCCGGCCGGGAACGAGGCCCGCGCGGCGATGACGCCGACGAGGACCGAGCCGACGGCGGTGCCGGCATCGAACCCGACGTTCCACACCGCGCTCGCCAGGTTGTGCCCGTCTCGGCCCACGGAGGCGAAGGCCATGACGAGCGTGAGGTTCTGCAGCGCGCCGTAGCCGAGACCGACGAGGGCCATCGCGGCGAGGAACGCCGCGGCGGGCGTCGCGTCGGGGTGCCGCACGGCCCAGGCGGCCAGCGCCATCCCGGCCGCGGTGACGAGGACGAGGGGCCAGGTGAAGCGCTCGGCACCGTGGCGGTCGGCGAGCAGCCCGGCCCGCCACCGGGCGAGCGCCGCGACGAGGCCCATGACGAACAGCCCTGCCGTCGTGAGCAGCGGGGACGAGACCATCTGCGGGGCGAAGGTCAGGATCGCCCCACCGGCCAGCGTCACCCCGAGCAGGACGAGGGTGGGGGCCAGGAGCCGTCGGTATGCGGCCCAGTCCCGGCCACGTGCACCCCTCCTGTCCGATCCTGCGCCGGCCTCGCCGTTCGTCGCCTGCGGCACCACGCCTGCACCCTCGTGCGTCGCGACCGCCCGACCCAGGCCCAATGCGGCGGGGATGCCGAGCAGCGGCCCGGCGCTGACGAGGAAGACGAGTCCGTAGCTGACGCTCTCGGCGATCCACGGGCCGAGCGGCAGGAGGACGAGGTTGGGCACAGCGACCGCCAGCCCGTAGACGCCGATCGCCTCCCCACGCCGGCCCGGCGGCGCAAGCAGGGCCGCCGCAGCGCTGCCCGTCACGGTGATCACGCCGAACCCCACACCGCGGGCGGCGGACAGGGCGAGGACCGGTGCGAGCGCATCGCTGGCGGCATAGAGCAGGGCCGGAACGCCGAGCAGGACGAGGCCGGCGACGAGGACCGGCCCCCACCCGAAGCGGCGCAGCGCGCCGGGGACGGTCAGCTGGGTCGCGATCGTCGCCAGGAGCAGGACCGTGTTGACAAGGCCGGCGCCCGCCTCGTCGGCGCCGCCGTGCACCGCCCACAGCGGCGCGACCGGGAGCAACGCTGCGTAGCCGGCGAACCCGGTGAGGCTGACGAGGACGAGACTCGGCATCCCGGGCAGGCGCCACACCGGCGCTCGCCGTCCGTCGCCGCTCGAACCTGTCACGCGCTCGACGGTAGCGGCCACGCGCGAAGGGCACGTCCGCGCCGGACCCAAGCACACCTCATACGATGACGCCCATGAACTCAGCCGAGCGGGTGCGCGCGCGCCTGCTCGGGACCGAGGCGGACGAGTTCCGCTCCAGCGCCCTCACCGGACGGCCGCTGTGGAAGACCCTGGGACTGCTGGGGCCGCTCTTCTTCACCGTCGTCGGCGGGTTCATGCGGTTCTGGCACGTCGGCGCCCCGCACCAGCTCATCTTCGACGAGACGTACTACGTCAAGCAGGGCTGGTCGATGGTCCTGTTCTGGTTCGAGATGAAGGTCGATCCGACCCTGCTCGAGGCGAAGCAGGTCGACCAGCACTTCACCGCCAACGACCCGTTCGTGTGGGGCACCGAGGGCGACTTCGTCGTGCACCCACCGGTCGGCAAGTGGCTCATCGGGTGGGGCGAGGTGCCCTTCGGGATCCTCAACTCCTTCGGCTGGCGCTTCGCCGTCGCGCTCGCCGGCACTCTGTCGATCCTCATGCTCGGGCTCATCGCGCGGCGGCTCTTCCGCTCCGACCTCATGGGCACCCTCGCCGCGGCGCTGCTCGCCTTCGACGGGCACCACTTCGTCCACTCGCGCACCGGGCTGCTCGACATCTTCGTCATGTTCTTCGGGCTCGCCGCGTTCGGCGCACTGGTCGTCGACCGGGACCGGGCACGTTCCGTGCTGGCTCGGCGGGTGGCCGGGGTGCCCCGCCACCATCTGTCCTTCCTCGGGCCATGGCTCGGCTGGCGACCGTGGCGCTGGACCGCCGGCGTGTGTCTCGGGCTGGCCTCGGGCGTCAAGTGGTCGGGCGCCTACTTCATCGTCTTCTTCGGGCTGCTCGCCGTCCTGTGGGACCTCGGCGCCCGACGCGCCGCCGGCGTGCGCGGCTGGTGGGCGGGCGGGCTGGTCAAGGACGGGCCGTTCGCCTTCGTCCAGCTCGTCGGCACGGCCCTCGTCACCTACGTCGCGACGTGGACCGGGTGGATCCTCACCAAGGGCGGCTCGTTCCGGACCTGGGCCGAGACGAACCCGAGCCGCGACTTCGGCTGGCTGCCCGACTGGTGGCGCTCGCTGTGGGCCTACCACCAGCAGATGTTCGCCTCCACCGAGTCGATCACCTCGCCGCACCCGTACCAGACCAACCCGTGGTCCTGGCTCATCCAGGGCCGGCCGACGTCCTTCTTCTACGAGGGGCCGAAGAAGGGTGCCGACGGGTGCCTCGTCGACCAGTGCAGCAAGGCGATCACCTCGATCGGGACGGTGTCGATCTGGTGGGGCGCGACGCTCGCGATCTTCGTGCTCCTCTTCATGTGGGCGCTGCACCGCGACTGGCGCGCCGGAGCGATCCTCTGCGGCATCGCCGCCGGCTACGTGCCCTGGTTCTTCCTCGGCAACCGGACGATCTACTCCTTCTACGAGGTGGCCTTCGTGCCGTGGATCGTGCTCGCCTGCGTGTACGTCCTCGGCCTGCTCATCGGCGGCCGGGACGCGACGACTGTCCGGCGCCGGTGGGGGCTCGGGGTCATGGGCGCGTTCGTCCTGCTGACGATCGGCCTGTTCGCGTTCTTCTATCCCATCTACACCGCCCAGGTGATCCCGCTGCACGAGTGGCAGCAGCGGATGTGGTTCCCGAGCTGGGTCTGAGCGCGCCGCTCCCGGCCCGCTGAGCGCCATACCGTATGCCGCTCAGCCCGCGCCGCGCGGACGCGACGTCCCGCGCCCGGCTCGGTTTCATCCCGGGGCGGGCTGGGTGTTAGAGTTCACGTCGCACTCCGGTGCATGGGGCTGTGGCGCAGTTGGTAGCGCGTCTCGTTCGCAATGAGAAGGTCAGGGGTTCGAATCCCCTCAGCTCCACCCCGCGCACAAGGCTCGAACCCTTGCCCGACGAATCGTTGGCAGGGGTTCGGGCCTTGTTGCTGTCCTGGGCCCAGTTGAGGGCGTTGCCGCTGACCTCGGGGTCGAGCAGCATCTCATAGGGGCGCTGATACTCGACGCGGAGTTCGTCGTCTTCCTCGACGTAGATCTTGGTGAAGAACGCCTGGTTGCACAGGCGGCGGTTGGTGTCGTCGCAGCG
>NZ_AWQS01000178.1 GCF_000576575.1 Intrasporangium chromatireducens Q5-1 | reverse complement strand
GGGGACGCCCCGTGGCGGTCGCGGCTGGCGGGGCTCCGCAGCGCGCCGCCCTTCGCGGTGTGGCGGCTCTGGCTCGACCGGCGACCGACCCTCGACCCGCCACCCTTCCTCGGCACGACCGGCTACGGGCCGCTCGACAACGTCTCCTTCATCGACCGGATGGAGCCGCACGCGTGGTCGTGGGCGGCCGGCACGGGCGGCTGCGTCGTCGAGCTGCACGCCTACGCCCTGCCGGAGGGCGTCGACGAGGCGCGACTGCGCCACGAGCTGCGGGCGCAGCTGGCGCGGATCCACCCGGAGCTCGCCGATGCCCGAGTGGTGCACGACGAGTGGCTGCTGCGCCACGACTGCCCCCTCGCCGGCACCGACTCGTGGGGGGACCGGCCGGGGGTCGTGACCCCCGACCCGAGGGTGGTCCTCGCCGGCGACGGGGTCCGGTGCGAACATCCCGTCGCGCTCATGGAGCGAGCAGCCACGACGGGCTGGCTCGCCGCCAACGTCCTGTTGCAGCGACGCGGGCTGCCGGGGCACGACGTGTGGACCGTCCCCGTGCAGGGCCGCGGGCGCCGCCTGGCCCACGCAGCGCGCGGCCGCCTGACCCATGCAGCGCGCCGCCGCCTGGGGCCGGGAGCCTGACCGGACCCTCGTTCAGAGCTCGACGGTGTTGCTGTCCCCGGCATCGCTCGGGCGGGTGCCGGTGAGGCGTGCCTTCGCCATGTCGACCAGGGCCGCCACCCGACCGGCGCCGGCCCAGTACTCCGCCGAGGTCCCGGACACCTTGAGCAGGACGACGCTGTCGTCCTCCTTGCCGTCGGGGAACCAGGCCTCGACGAAGTTGTTCCAGTACTTCCTCTTGCGCTCCCGGTCGACGACGATCTCAGCCCGTCCGGCGAGGGAGAGCCAGGAGCTCGAGCCGCTGTAGGCCACGTTGACGTCGGGTCGGGCGGCGACCTCCTTCGCGACGTCGGCGTCTCGGCTGACGAAGAACCAGGCTTCTCCGTCGAACTCCACGTCCTGGGTCGTGAGGGGACGGCTGCGCAGCGTGCCGTCCTCCCCGGTGCTCGTCAACATTGCGACGCGCACGTCCGTCATGATGTCGCGGACGGTCTTCAGCTCGTCATCATTCATCCGGGTTTCCTTCCGCTTCGAGGCGATCCGATGCTCGCCCCGACCTACCCGTTCGGTCCGGCCGAGAAACGACCTGGACGGGGGCCCGGGTCAATGGAGCGCGCCCACGAGGCGCGGCGACGTCCTGGCCAGGTGGCGCTGGGGTCAGTAACCGTAGGTCTCCCCCCGGGCACGCAGCTGCTGGCGCCGTTCGGCGTAGGCGAGGTCATCGACCCAGAGCCGCCGCGCCGTCCGGGCGACGGCGGGCCGGACGAGCGCAGCCAGCACGCGTGCTCCCGTGAAGCCGGGCCGGTCCGAGTGGGCGATGGTCGCCTCGGTCACGACCGACAGGGGACGCCCGTCGCGGTCCCGGCCGAGCAGCGTGGCGTGCGTCTCGACGACACTGCCGGCCCCCTCGCCCTCGACGATGGTCATGACGATGGTCCGTGCGTCGGGCGTGGTGAACTCCGCACGCACGGGGACCCCCCATCGGCGGGACACCCGGAAGGCCACCTCCACCGTCAGCACCTCGTCCGTCGACGCCGCATCGTCGACGGTCAGGTGGCTGAAGGCGTACGGGTGGTACCACGCACCGTGCCACGGATCGAGCCGGTTGGCGATGACGTCCGACGGTTCGCAGACCCCGCGCAGGGACACCACGGTCGGGATCGAGCGGTCCAGGGGCGGGCGTGCGCAGGCCACCGGAGCATCAGTGGGCTCCTCGGCGGGGGTCGGCACCTGCACCCAGAGCAGCACCCCGTCGTCGTGGCAGGGCAGCGTGCGCCAGTCGGGCCGCACGCCGGGCCCCAGGGCGAGGCCGTGCCACCGGCACACCACCCGGCCGCCGATGACCTCGCAGTCGTCGAGCAGCGCACCGAGGTGTGGACAGGCGCCCGGCCCGGCCTGCATGGTTCCGTGGTCATCGCGCCAGAGCACGATCTCGCGCCCGAGCACGGAGCGGGCCAGCGAGCGGCCTCGGCCCAGGTCGGAGGAGGCGCCCACGACGTGCCACCCGCCCGGGTTCTTGGCCAGCGCGGCGTCGAAGGACCGCTTGATCCGCCCCGGGCGTGCCTGTCGCCACGTCTCGCAAGGCCGGTCGCGCGGCACCACCGGGAGGTAGCGCAACGGGCCGAGGTGAGGTCCTTCGCCGGTTGCGCTGCTCGAGCGCGCGGTCGGCGCCACCGCGGCCCGCCCGTCCGTTCGCCACGTCGTCACGTTCATCGGTTTCCCTTCCTGGTCATGGTCCGACGGGCGGCCCGAGCGCGAGAACGCGCGTGCTGAGCGCGGCCTTGCGCCAGGTCGGCACCCGTGCGCGGACGCGGAACACGTCGTAGTCGTTGGCCTCGATCCGGTCGAGGATGCGCGCGTAGAGGATCCGCGCCGTGGCCACGCATCGCGCGGACGCCGCGGGCAGCAGCCGTATGCCGCTGTCCGCCTCCGCGTAGAGCGCGCGGTTGCGCTCGATCTCGAAGCGCATCAGGGCGCGCCACGCGGGCGTGACCCGTCGTGACCAGGGGTCGGCACCGAACCGGCGCAGGTCCTCCCTGGGCAGGTACACCCGCCCTCGGTCGAGGTCCTCGCCGACGTCGCGCAGGAAGTTGGTCAGCTGGAAGGCGAGACCGAGCGCCCGGGCCGGGCCCCGAGCCGCACCCGGGTCGCCGCCGAGGACCGGCAGCATCATCTCGCCGATGGCGGCGGCCGAGCCGTCCATGTAGTCGAGCAGGTCCTGCCACGTCTCGTAGCCGCATGTGCTGAGGTCCTGGCGCATCGAGGCGAAGAACCGGTGGAAGCAGTCGTCGGGAATCGCGCAGGCCAGCACGGTGCTGACGGCGGCCCGCAGCACCGGGTCGGTCGGCGACAGCGTCCCGTCGGCGACGGCGCTGCGAAACGTCCGGGCCAGCTGGTCGAGCCTGCGGTCGGTCCCGGCCAACGCTGCGGCTGCGGTCGCCCCGGGGGCATCGACGATGTCGTCGGCGAGCCGACACAGGGCATAGACGGCGTAGACGTGGCGTCGTCGTGCCGGTGGCAGCAGCAGCGTGCCCCAGTAGTACGTCGTGCCATGGCGTCGGGTGATCGTGGCGCACCGTCGGTAGCCCTCCGCGAGGACGGCATCGGGGTGGACGCCGGTGGTCACAGCGGGGCCCGGACCGTCCGGCGCGGAGGAGGAGTGGCGTCGGGCAGGTAGGCCCGCACCCGTGCCGCGGCGAGCTTGCCGCTGATGAGCACGATGGGGACCCCGACGCCGGGGACGGTCCCGGACCCGGCGAACACGAGTCCCGGCACGCGCCGCTCGAGGTTCGAGGGCCGGAACGGTCCCGTCTGCCCGAACGTGTGCGACAGGGCGAAGGGCGTGCCGAGGTGCATGCCGTCGCGCGCCCAGTCCAGCGGCGTCACCAGGTGTTCGGTCACCACGTCCGTCGGATACCCGTTCTGCGCCAGGAAGATCGCGAGACGTTCCCGCATCGGCTCCCGCTCCCGCCGCCAGTCCACCGTGCCGGTCAGGTTCGGGACCGGTTCGAGCACATACAGGACCGAGTGACCGGCCGGCGCGAGCTGCGGCTCGCTCAGGGTGGGGACGGTCACGAGCCGGGAGGGACTCGGCATCAGCCGACCGTCGTCGACGAGTGCCCGGAAGGCGCTGGACCACTCGGTGCCGAAGTGGATGTTGTGGTGGCCGATGCCCGGACCGGGCTCGCCGCGCGCCCCGACATGCCAGACGACGGCGGACGGCGAGTAGCGGCCCCCGCGCACGGCTCGGGGAGGACGCAGCTCCGGCAGCAGGAGCCGGTAGGCGGTGGGCGGGTCGAGCGTGCAGACGACCGCCTCGGCGCGGAGGCGTTCGGCGGAGTCGAGCTCGACTCCTGCGGCCGCGCCGTTCGCGTCCCGGATCAGCCGCCGGACCGACGTGTCGTATCGCAGCTCTGCCCCGCCACGCTCCGCGGCCGCGGCGAGGGCCGCGGGCACCTGCCCCATCCCACCGGCTGGGAACCACACGCCCTCGATGCTGTCCATGTAGGTGATGACGGCGTAGAGCGCGAGGGCCCGGTCGGGCGGCAGGCCGGCGTAGAGCGCCTGGAAGGAGAAGAGGCGGTGCAGGCGCTCGTCCCGGAACCAGCTGCGGATGACCGGTCCAAGCCGGCGGAAGCCGCCGAGCCGGGTGAGGGTCGCCGCCGCCACCGGGGAGCGAAGCAGGTCGAGCGGGCTGTCGAACTGGGCGTCGATGAAGTGCGGCATCTCGACGTCGTGGAGCCGGCGCAGCCACTCGGCGAAACGCGGGAAGGCGGACGCGTCGTCCGGTCCACACGTCGCGGCGATCTCGTCGCGCATCGCCTCGATCCCATGCCGGACCCGGATCTCGCTGCCGTCGGCGTAGACCGCGCGATAGGCCGGGTCGAGGCGCTCCAGGTGGATGAGGTCGGCCAGCCGGCTCCCGGCCGCGGCGGCGGCATCTGCGAGGAGGCCGGGCATGGTCAGCACCGTCGGGCCCGTGTCGAACGCGAACCCGTCCTGGGTGCGTCGGATGCCGCGCCCTCCCGGCCCGTCCTGTCGCTCGACGACGGTCACCTCGTGGCCCGAGCCGACCAGGTGGCAGGCCGTGGACAGCCCGGCGAGGCCGGCGCCGATGACGATGACCCTCATCCGGCGCGCCGCCCATCCGGCCGGCAGATGGAGAGCGGCCGGCGGCGAGGCGCGGCTGGGTGGACGTCGAGTGGGCCCACGGTTCCTCCTCGGCCTGCCGGAGAGGCGATGCGCCGTCGGTGGCGCACGGTCCTGGCTCAACCTACCTCGGAGCGGGCGTGCAAGGATCGTTCGCGTGTTGACGCTCAACCAGCTCCACCCGGCTCCAGGTGGCGTCGTCCGCGCGGCGGAGGCCTACGCCCGGCCTGCGGGTCACCCCCGGCCCGACGGCCACGACCGGGCCGCCGACCTGGCCCCCGACGGTCCCGCCCCGCACGTCACCGTCAACATGGTCTCCTCGATCGACGGAGCCGCCACGCTCGCCGGCCGGGTCGGGACGCTGACGGGGCCCGCGGACCAGGAGCTGCTGCACGTGCTGCGGTCCCTGTGCGACGTGCTGCTCGTCGGCGCCGCCACGATCCGTGCCGAGGGCTACGGGCCGGTGCGTGCCCTCCCCGAGCTCGTGGAGCGCCGCCGGGAGCTGGGCCAGGCACCGGCCCCCCGGCTCGCGGTCCTGAGCCGCGCGCTCGACCTCGACCTCGGCTCCAGCGCGTTCACGGCGGCCGTCGAACGTCCGCTCGTGCTCACCACCGAACAGGCGGCGCCCGAGCGGCTCGTGGCCGCCCGCGCCGTCGCAGAGGTCCTCGTCGTCGGCGAGGACACCGTCGACCTCGTGGCGGCCGTCGGCCGGCTCGCCGCCGAGGGCCTGCCGCGGGTCCTCTCGGAGGGTGGTCCGCGGGTGCTGGGCGGACTGTTTGCGGCGGATCTCGTGGATGAGCTGTGCCTGGCCGTCTCGCCCGTGGTCGTCGCCGGCGCGGAGCCGAGGATCACGAGCGGACCGTCGCTGGCCACGCCGCACCCGATGCGGCTCGGGGCCGTCTACGAGCGCGACGGCTTCCTCTTCACCCGCTGGCTGAGAAGTCCTCGCGGGTGACCGGCCGTAGGAACTCACCGACGAGCTGACGGCTCCAGCACCCCTGGCCGGCCCGCAGCTCGGCCCAGCTCGTGTACTCGTAGCGGTAGAGCAGGGCTCGCACCACGGCCGGCGGTCGGTCGCCGAACGGGCTGCGGTGCAACAGCTTCAGCGTGTCCCGGTCCGCGCGGAGCAGCCGCTCGACGAACCGGGGGAACCACGGCATGGCGTAGGAGGGCGACATCGCCGCGAACCACATGAGCCAGTCGAGCCGCAGGTGGTACGGGGCGAACTGCCGCGGCCAGCGGTGCAGGCCGGTCGGCTTGCCCTTGAACTCGTACTCACGCCACTGCGGCTCCTCGCCGGGCTCGGGTTCGACCATTCCCTCCACCGCGATCTCGTAGCGGACCCGGCTGATGCTGCCGAACGCGCCATACGTGTTGACGAGGTGCAGCGTGTCGAAGGACGCGTTCATCGCCTGGTGGCGCGAGACGAGGTTGCGGGCCGGACGGTAGCTGAGCACGAGGATGAGCAGCGAGACGGCACAGACGAGCACGACCCACCACGTCGGGGTGGCGCCGGCCGGGTGGCTCGGGTCGATCGGCAGCAGCCAGCCCCAGAACGCGTCGGGCAGCACCGAGAGGCCGAGGACGATGGCCATCCAGTTGAGCCACGCGAAGTTGCCGCTGATGACGAGCCACAGCTGGGTGACGACCATGATGCCGGCGCAGACCCCGGACACCGGCTGTGGGAGGAAGAGCCCGAACGGCACGACGAGCTGGGTGCCGTGGTTGGCCAGGACCTCGACCTTGTGCAGGGGTCGAGGGAGGTGGTGGAACCACCAGCTGAGCGGGCCCGGCATCGGCTGGGTCTCGTGGTGGTAGTAGAGGCAGGTGAGGTCGCGCCAGCACGGGTCACCGCGCAGCTTGATCAGGCCGGCGCCGAACTCGAGCCGGAACAGGATCCAGCGCAGTCCCAGGAGCAGCAGCAGGGGCGGCGCGGTCGACGCGTTGCCGAGGAAGATCGCGACGAAGCCGGTCTCGAGCAGCAGGCTCTCCCAGCCGAAGCCGTACCAGCGCTGGCCGACGTTGACGATTGAGAGGTAGAGCGCCCACAGCACGGCCCAGACGAGCATCGTCAGGGGCAGCGGCAACCGGTCGGTGAGGCCACCGATGGTCACGAGCGAGAGCAGGATCCCGGTCCAGGCGACGCCGGCGAAGAGGGCATCCGAGTAGCGCCAGTGGAACAGGCTGGGAGCCTGCCGGAACGACACGCGCCGCAGGTAGTCGGGGATCGGCAGCATCCCGTCGCTGCCGAGCAGGGCCCGGAACTGGTTGACCGCCACGAGGAACGCGACGAGATAGATGGCCGCCAGCGCCCGTTGGAACACGAGGCGGCCGATCCAGTAGCCGTCGGCCGTGAACCAGTCCACCTCCTCCACCGTAGGGGCTGAGCGGGCAGCGCGCCCCGTGCGTCCCAGCAGCGGGTATGCCGCCCAGCTCGCTCAGCTGGGCGGCATACCTCATCGGGGTGGCCGGCACCACGTGCTTCTCCCGCTGGGCGCGGATGCGAAAGCCGCGGGGGCCCGGGCGTAGATTGTCTGCGCGGCGACCGGTCGAGGAGTCCTCTCACCGGACCGGGCACCGGCTGGTCGGCTCACGGGTGAGCTCGCCGCCGTCCTCGTCGTCGCCCTGGCGCTCGTGGTCCTTGGCGTGCGAGGAGGGCGCGGGCCCCGCTGGGTCCGCGCCCTCTTCTCGGCACTCGTCGTGCTCCTGCTCGTCAGCATCCCGGTCGGGCTCGTCCTGGCCCGGCTCCGCGGCTGAGCCCAGCCGCATCAGGGACGCGGGACCGTCCCCAGACGCGACTCGAGCGCGTCGACGATCTTCGGGCGCAGCTCGCGCGCCTCGATCACCTCGTCGACCGAGCCGACGTCGACGGCTCGGTGGATGCTGTGCACCGCGTCGAACTCGGCGGCCACCTCGCCCAGCTTCTCGGCCCGCACGGACGCCCGCAGCTCGGCCAGCTCGGTGGCCAGCTCGGCGCGCTCGGCGTCGGCCGCGGCCGCGAG
>NZ_AWQS01000177.1 GCF_000576575.1 Intrasporangium chromatireducens Q5-1 | reverse complement strand
GTGGCCTCTCGACGGGTCAGGGGTGGGAGCGCTCCAGCAGCAGGCGGCGGCGGGACCCCGCAGCCGGCGCTCGCCCCCGCACCGAGGCCACCCCGGCCAACCTCTGCAGCGCCGCCATGTGGCCGCAGAACGCGTGCCGGCCCATCTCGGTCAGCCCGATGATCGTCACGGAGCGTGACCCGGCCCGCTCCTTGCGGACCTGCAGGTAGCCGGCCGCCTCGAGCGCCTTGAGGTGCTTCGAGAGGGCCGAGTCGGTCAGGCCCGTCGCGTCGCGGACCGTCGCGAACCTCGCCTCGATGACGGGGGCGAGCAGCCCGCAGATCTGCAGGCGGCTCGGCTCGTGGACGAGCTGGTCGAAGAGGGGCTTGGGCACGCCCAGATCCTACGGCGCCGACCCGCCCGACTTTCCTCGGGGGAAACCCCAGCGCAAGCCCGCTGACCAGCGACGACGCCACTTCGCGGCATACGGGCCCCTTGCGGCGCCGCGGGGCCGCGGCTTGGGTGGGACTACCGCACGCACTCAAGGAGGATGGGTCATGTCCCAGACCGTCAAGGGAGTCATCAGCCGCCGGAAGGGAGCCGACGTCGAGCTCGTCGACGTCGTCGTGCCCGATCCCGGCCCGGGCGAGGCCGTCGTGAAGATCCAGGCGTGCGGCGTGTGCCACACCGACCTGCACTACAAGGAGGGCGGGATCAACGACGACTTCCCGTTCCTGCTCGGGCACGAGGCGGCGGGCATCGTCGAGGCGGTCGGGGACGACGTCACCGAGGTCAAGCCAGGCGACTTCGTCATCCTCAACTGGCGGGCCGTCTGCGGGCAGTGCCGGGCGTGCCGCAAGGGGCAGCCGCAGTACTGCTTCGCGACCCACAACGCAAAGCAGAAGATGACCCTGACCGACGGCACCGAGCTCACGCCGGCCCTCGGGATCGGCGCCTTCATCGAGAAGACGCTCGTCGCGGCGGGCCAGTGCACCAAGGTCGACGAGGCCGACCCGGCTGCCGTCGGGCTGCTCGGCTGCGGTGTCATGGCCGGCTTCGGTGCTGCCGTCAACACGGGTGAGGTCAAGCGCGGCGAGTCCGTCGCGGTCATCGGGTGCGGCGGAGTCGGTGACGCGGCCATCGCAGGCGCGGCCATCGCGGGCGCGACGACGGTCATCGCCGTCGACATCGACGACGCGAAGCTCGAGCAGGCCAAGCAGTTCGGTGCGACGCACACCGTCAACTCGAGCAGGACCGACCCGATCGAGGCGATCCGCGAGCTGACCGGCGGCAACGGCGCGGATGTCGTCGTCGAGGCCGTCGGACGGCCCGAGACCTACGAGCAGGCCTTCTATGCAAGGGATCTCGCCGGCCGCGTCGTCCTCGTCGGCGTTCCGACCCCTGACAAGCAGGTCACCCTGCCGATGATCGACATCTTCGGCCGTGGTGGCGCGCTCAAGTCGAGCTGGTACGGCGACTGCCTGCCGAGCCGGGACTTCCCGATGCTCGTCGACCTCTACAAGCAGGGCCGCTTCGACCTCGATGCCTTCGTCTCGGAGCGGATCGGGCTCGGCGACATCGAGGCGGCCTTCGCCAAGATGGCGCGCGGTGAGGTCCTCCGGTCGGTGGTGGAGCTGTGAGCGCGGAGCGGGCCTCCATCGAGCGGGTCGGGAGCGTCTCCCCGCACGGCGTGCGAGTCGACCACACCGTCACGAGCGGCACCTTCAGCCTCGACGGCGGCACGTGGGACGTCGACAACAACGTCTGGGTCGTCGGCAACGACGAGGAGTGCGTCGTCATCGACGCCCCGCACGAGGCCGCCCCGATCCTTGCGGCGATCGGCGACCGTCGCCTCCTCGCGATCCTGCTCACGCACGCCCACGACGACCACGTCACCGTCGTGCCACAGCTGCTCGCGGCCCACCCCGAGGCCGTCGTCGCGCTCCACCCGGACGACAAGGTCCTCTGGGACCAGACCCATCCGGAGCTCCAACCGACCCGGGGCCTCGCCGACGGTGACCGCATCCGGGTCGGTGACGTCGAGCTGCAGGTGCTGCACACACCGGGGCACGCGCCCGGTGCCTGCTGCTTCTACGCCCCGGTGCTCGGGGTCGTCTTCACTGGCGACACCCTCTTCGCGGGCGGTCCCGGCGCGACGGGTCGGTCCTACTCCGACTTCGGCACGATCATCGACTCGATCACGACGAAGCTCTTCCCGCTCCCGCCCGAGACCGTCGTCCACACCGGGCACGGCGACTCGACGACGATCGGGGCGGAGTCGCCGTCGCTCGACGAGTGGATCGCGCGCGGCCACTGAGCCCCGAGTGAGCATCGCAGCGAGGAACGAGCGAGGAGCGGAGCGAGAGGCGCTCAGGGGCCAGAAGACGGGCCACTGAGCGCCCAGCGGGAGCAAGCTGAGCGGCATACCTCTCGGGTATGCCGCCCAGCCACGTCACGAGGTCGGGCTCGCTCCGGCCCGCCACTAGACTCACGCGGGTGAGTCTCCAACTGTTCGACACCGCCGACCGCGAGCTGCGCGTGTTCACCCCGCGCGAAGAGGGCCGGGTCGGGATGTACATCTGTGGGCTCACGACCCAGGGCGCGCCACACATCGGGCACATCCGCTTCGCCGTGGCGTTCGACGTGCTGCGGCGCTGGCTCGAGATCGGCCACGGCTACCGGGTGACCCTCGTGCGCAACGTCACCGACATCGACGACAAGGTGCTGCGCAAGGCGGCCGAGGCCGGCGAGGAGTGGTGGGCGCTGACCTACCGCAACGAGCGGCTCACCACCGAGGCGCTCGAGGCACTCGGCGTGCTGCCGGCGACGTACGAACCGCGCGCGACCGGGCATGTCACCGACATGGTCACGCTCATGGAGACGCTCATCGAGAAGGGCCACGCCTACGCGGCGCCCGACGGCTCCGGTGACGTCTACTTCGACGTGCGCTCCTGGCCCGACTACGGGTCGCTGTCGCACCAGTCCCTCGACGACATGGCCAGCGCCGACGACGCCGACCCGCGCGGCAAGCGCGACCCGCGGGACTTCGCGCTGTGGAAGGGCCGCAAGGCCGAGGAGCCGGAGAGCGCCTCGTGGCCGACCCCTTACGGTGCGGGCCGGCCGGGCTGGCATCTCGAGTGCTCGGCGATGGCGCGGCGCTACCTCGGTGACGAGTTCGACATCCACGGCGGCGGCATCGACCTGCGTTTCCCGCACCACGAGAACGAGCAGGCGCAGTCGCGCGCGGCCGGGCTCGGCTTCGCGCGCTACTGGCTGCACAACGCGTGGGTGACGGTCAAGGGCCAGAAGATGGGCAAGTCGCTCGGCAACTCGCTCGAGGTCCGCGAGCTTCTCAGGACGACGCGGCCGCTCGTGCTGCGCTACTACCTCACCGCGGCCCACTACCGCTCGACGATCGAGTACCACCCGGGCTCGCTCGAGGAGGCGGCTGCCGCGGTCGAGCGCATCGAGGGCTTCCTCGAGCGCGTCTCGCACCGTCGCGAGGTGCCTCCGGCCAGCTCGTATGCCGCTGAGGACCTTCCCGAGGACTTCCGCGCCGCGCTCGACGACGACCTCGGCGTCCCCGGGGCACTCGCCGTCATCCACGAGACCGTCCGGGCCGGCAACACGGCGCTGGACGAGGGCGACGACGACGCGGCCCTGGCGGCCGCCTCGGCCGTCGTCGCGATGGCCGAGGTGCTGGGGGTCAACCCGCTGGCCGAGCACTGGAGCCGGTCCGCGGACGGGACGACCAGTCACGTCGCCGAGGAGGCGCTGGAGGCCCTGGTGGCGCAGGCGCTCGAGGCGCGCCAGTCGGCCAGGCAGGAGCGGGACTTCGCCAAGGCGGACGCGATCCGTGACGAGCTCGCCGCGGTCGGGATCGCGATCGAGGACACGCCCTCGGGCGCCCGGTGGTCGCTGAACCGGTCGGCCGGGTCGGACGCGACTGGGTCGGGCTCGCTTGGGTCGCACTCGCCTGGGCAGGAGTCGGCGGGGTCGGAGTCGGCTGGATCGAACGATTCGGGAAGGGTCTGACATGGCGGGCAACTCACAGCGGCGGGGCGCCGTCCGCAAGGGCGGCAAGGGGGCGACGGTCGGCACGGGTGGCCACAGCAAGCGCGCCCTCAAGGGCAAGGGACCGACGCCCAAGGCCGTCGACCGCGAGTACCACCCGGCGCACAAGCGAGCGAAGGCTGCGGCCAAGCACGGCACCTCGTCAGGCGGCCGGGCACCGGCCGGCCGCGGCTCCACCGGCGCCCGGTCCACGAGGCGCGGCAAGAGCGCGACGGAGATGGTGGCCGGACGCAACTCCGTCGTGGAGGCGCTCCGGGCCGACGTCCCGGTCTCGGCGATGTACGTGGCGACGCGGATCGACTCCGACGACCGGATCCGGGAGTCGCTGAAGCTCGCGGCCGGGCGGGGCCTACCGATCCTCGAGACTGCTCGCACCGAGCTCGACCGCCTCACCGACGGTGCCGTGCACCAGGGCATCGCCCTGCAGGTGCCGCCCTACGACTACGCTGACCCGCGCGACCTGATCGACCCGGAAATGCCCGGGGTCCCCTTGGTCGTCGCGCTCGACGGGATCACCGACCCGCGCAACCTCGGGGCGATCATCCGCTCGGTGGCCGCGTTCGGCGGGCACGGGGTCGTCGTGCCGGAGCGGCGCTCGGTGGGCATGACCGCGTCGGCGTGGAAGACGTCCGCCGGCGCAGCGGCGCGCATCCCCGTGGCGAAGGCCGCCAACCTGACGCGGTCCCTCGAGGACTTCAAGAAGGCCGGCTTCTTCGTCATCGGGCTCGACATGGACGGCGACGTCGAGCTGCCCGAGCTCTCGCTGGCCGACCGTCCCCTCGTCGTCGTCACCGGCTCCGAGGGCAAGGGCCTGTCCCGACTGGTGCGGGAGACCTGCGACCAGATCGTCTCGATCCCGATGAGCTCCGCCGTGGAGTCGCTCAACGCCGGGATGGCGACCGGCGTCACGCTCTATGAGATCGCGCGGCAGCGGCGACCTCGCTGAGCCCGGGTCGTCGGCGCCGTGGTGGGGAGCGTGCGCCTCCTGCGGCTGACGGGAGACCGGGCCGCGTGGGGCGCCCGTGCACCGGGAACAACCGATCCCCTTCAATCGTCGACTGGTGGGAGGTGCACCCGTCACAGGGCGGACGGGTACCCTGAGGCCGGCGCAGGGCGCCGGACACGTCGCCGAGAAGAGGACATCCGTGGGCAAGAACACAGCTCGGGCCGAGGCCACGCGCAAGGCGGCCGAGATGCGCGCTGCGGCCGCGCGCAAGGAGCGCCAGCAGAAGCAGCTGATCACGGCGGCCGTCGCGGTGGTGGTCGTCGTCATCGCCGCCGTCATCGGTCTCGTCATCGCCAGCCAGCCGGACAAGGCCCCCGCCTCGGCGAACTCGGCCGCCGACACGGCCGTGGCCAAGCTCGGCTCCCTTCCCGCCGCAGCGTTCGACGCCGCCGGCAAGCCGGCCACGCCCAACGCGATCCCGCAGAAGCTCGACGGCGGCAAGGTCCTCAAGAACGGCGACAAGCCGGAGGTCCTCTACGTCGGTGCCGAGTTCTGCCCCTACTGCGCCACTGAGCGCTGGTCGCTCGTCGCGGCTCTCGAACGGTTCGGCAACTTCTCGGGCCTGACGACGACGCGCTCGGCCGAGAACGACGGCAACATCCCCACGGTGTCCTTCAAGGACTCGAAGTACACGAGCGACTTCATCGCGTTCCGCGCAGTCGAGACCCAGGACCGTAACGGCAAGCAGATCGAGCAGATCCCCGCGGACATCGAGCCGCTGTTCAAGAAGTACGACGCGCCGCCCTACGTCGATGCGCAGAGCCAGGGCGCGATCCCGTGGACGTTCTACGGCACGAACCAGACCGTTGGCTCCGGCGTCCCGATCCAGCCCTTCGTCAGCCTCACCGACGACACGGCCTGGACGAAGATCGTCGACCAGATGATGACGGGCAAGGGTGACTACGGGCAGCCGATCATGGCCAACGCCAACGCGATCACTGCCCAGATCTGCACGCTGACCGACAACAAGCCCTCCGACGTCTGCGCCAGCCCCGCGGTCGTCCAGACAAGCGCGATGCTGAAGAAATGACCCGCGACGTGACGAGCTCGACGCGCGGGGCGGCCACGGTCGTCGCCCCGCGTGAGCGGCCGCGCTGGCTCATCCCCACCTCGCTGGTCCTCGTCGTCATCGGCCTGCTGACCTCGATCTACCTGACCTACGAGCACTTCACCGACAACGCGACGCTGGCGTGCACGACCACGGGGGTCATCGACTGCGTCAAGGTGACCTCGAGCCAGTGGTCGACGCTGTTCGGGATCCCCGTCGCCCCGCTCGGTCTCATCTTCTTTGTCGTCCTGCTCGCCCTCTGCTGGCCCTCGGTCTGGCGCCGCGGCGAGGCCTGGCTCGACTGGGCACGCACCGGCTGGTTGACCATCGGCATCGGCATGGTCGTCTACCTGGTCTGGGCCGAGGTGGCGAAGGTCCACGCGATCTGCCTCTGGTGCACCGTCGTCCACGTGACGACGTTCGTGCTGTGGCTCGTCGTGATCTTCGGCCAGATCCTCTCCGGACCGCCGACCCGGTCGACGCCCGCGCGTCGCTGACCCCCTGGGGCGAGCGCGCCGCCCGTCGCGCCGTGCCACGATGGACGGGTGGCCCTCCAGATCACGACCGCCCGTCCCACGCCCGAGCTGCTCGACCTGCCGTGGCGGCGGCCGCTCGAAGAGTGGCCGGAGGAGGTCCTCGCGGCGCTGCCACGGGGCATCTCTCGGCACGTCGTGCGGTTCGTCCGGCTGGGCCGGCGCGTGCTCGCGATCAAGGAGATCAATGCCGAGATCGCCGACCGGGAGTACGCGATGCTGCGCAACCTGCGCCGCCTCCACGTGCCCGCGGTGCAGCCGCTCGGGGTCGTGCACGGGCGCGAGGCCGCCGACGGCACCCCGCTCGACGCCTGCCTGCTGACCCTGCACCTCGAGTTCTCGCTGCCGTACCGAGCCCTGTTCAGCCAGAGCCTGCGCCCCGACACGGCGGTGCGTCTCATGGACGCCCTCGCGCTGCTCCTGGTGCGCCTGCACCTCGAGGGGTTCTGGTGGGGGGACGTCTCGCTGTCGAACACGCTGTTCCGCCGCGACGCCGGCGCGTTCGCCGCCTATCTGGTCGACGCCGAGACCGGGGAGCTGCACCCGTCGCTGTCCGACGGCCAGCGCGCTCACGACCTCGACCTCGCCCAGGTCAACATCACCGGTGAGCTGATGGACCTGCAGGCGGGTGGGTTCCTCGAGAACGGCGACCCGTTCGAGATCGCGGCCTCGATCGTCGAGCGTTACCACTCCCTATGGGAGGAGCTCACCGCGCCGGAGCGCTTCGGTGTCGGCGACCGGTGGCGCGTCGACGAGCGGATCCGGCGCCTGAACGACCTCGGTTTCGACGTCGACGAGCTGAGCATCACGACGGACGTCGACGGCACGCACATCCAGATCCAGCCCAAGGTCGTCGACGCGGGACACCACTCCCGGCGGCTGCTGCGCCTGACCGGGCTGGACGTGGGGGAGAACCAGGCCCGGCGCCTGCTCAACGACCTCGACTCGTTCGCGGCCGCGACCGACCGGCAGGGCGACGATGAGGAGCTGGTCGCCCATGACTGGCTCACGAAGGTGTACGAGCCGGTTACCAGGGCGGTGCCGCGCAACCTGACCACTCGGCTCGAGCCCGCGGAGGTCTTCCATGAGGTCCTCGAGCACCGGTGGTACATGAGCGAGCGCGCGGGCCACGACGTGCCGATCGAGGACGCGATCCAGGACTACATCCGCACGGTGCTGCCGGCCAAGCCGGAGGAGGAGTCCGTCGTCGGGGTCGACACGATCGAGATGCCCGTCATCGCCAAGCACGACTGACCCTCCCCGTCGACAGCGCGCGTCTCCCCGTCGACAGTGCAGCACTCCCAATCGACAGTGC
>NZ_AWQS01000176.1 GCF_000576575.1 Intrasporangium chromatireducens Q5-1 | reverse complement strand
GGGCCACCAACCAACAGCTGCTAGTCGGCGACGCCGGCCGGCGGTGGCTGTTCGTTCACCTCGAGGACAACCTCGTTGCGGCGCAGGAAGCTCGGCATGAACGGCGGGTCGAAGCGCGCCCAGGTCGCGGCGCCGACCGGGACCAGACCCGCGGCCCGGACGGCACGATCGAGCTCCTCGCGGTGGCGTTCGTAGGCGGCCCGGCTCCAGCCTCCTCGGTAGCGGCGCGCCGCTGCGAGCAGCCCCGGACGCTGCACCAGCCGGACGTCGGGACTCGTCGGCATCGGCGCGGTCTCGAGGGTGAGCGAGGCGGGCAGCACGAAGGCGACGGCATACTCGCCCTCGGCTGTCTCGCGCTGCTGCACGGGTGCGGTCATCGCGATGCGCTCCGATGGTTGCTGCAGCACGGGGGCCGTCATGGCGACCTTCGTCGCGGACCGGTTCTGGCCGCTGATGTAGCCCAGCAGCGTCCGGAAGGCGACATTGCCAGCGTCCTCGAAAGGCGCCCGGACGGTGACCTCGGCGACGACGTGCGGGGCATACCGGCGCAGCTCGAACTCGCCGTAGGAGCGCACCACGTCATACGCCTGCTTCTCGGTCATGCGTTTCTCCTCCGTGATCGACGCTACCCGCCGAGGAGCGCGGCCGGGCTTGGCGGACAAAACCCGGTCGCCGGCCGGGCGGGCAACCCGGTAGCGTCCGCCACCGTGACCGACCCCCTGCTGCAGGCCTATGACGACCAGTTGCGAGAGGAGGCCGAGGTCCGCGAGGACCAGCAGATGACGCGGATCGGCCCCCTCTGGTGCGCCATCCTCGGTGACGGGGCACGGGGGTTCGCCACGTATCGCGACCTCGGCGGCGTCACCGGCACGGCGCTCGACGACCTCATCGAGAAGGTCATCGCGCACTACTGCGACGAGACGGGCGTGGCGTCGTTCGAGTGGAAGACCCGCGGCCACGACGCCCCCTCCGACCTGGCCGACCACCTGGTCGCCCACGGCTTCGTCGCCGAGGAGCGCGAGACCGTCATGGTCGGCGAGGCGGCGGGCCTCGCGGTCGACGTGCCACTTCCGGACGGCGTGGTCGTGCGGCGGGCCGGCGTCGGCGGTGACCTGGCCGACGACGCGCGCCGAGCGAGCGAGCTGCAGGAGCGGGTCTTCGGCCGCAGTTCCGGTCCGAGCGTCGAACGGCTCGTCGCGGACCCGCAGGCGCACGCCGACCGGCTCACGCTCTGGCTCGCCGAGACGTCCGGGCAGGTCGTCAGCGCCGGCCGGCTCTCGATCGTGCCGGGCACCCAGTTCGCCGGCCTGTGGGGCGGCGCGAGCGATCCCGCGTGGCGCGGTCGGGGCATCTACCGAGCCCTCACCGCAGCGCGCGCCCGGCACGCGCTCGCCCACGGCGTGCGCTACCTGCACAGCGACAGCACTGACATGTCGCGGCCGATCCTCGAGCGCAACGGCCTGCGCCCGGTCACGACGACGACGCCCTACATCTGGACCAGGACCGACGTCGCGCACGCCAGCAGCACGCCGAGCGGCTCCGTCCCGACCGGCTGAGGACGGACGTCGTATGCCGCTCAGCCCGCCCCGCGCCCGACGCTCCGTTCCTGCGGGGGCGGGGTGAGCGGCATACTCGCGTCGCGGACCCACCCGAGCGCGAGCTCCACCCGCACGGCTGACTCAGTCGGGCTCGGTGACGGCGTCGAGCATCCGGGTCGCAATGGCTCGGGCGGCGTCGGCGAGCTCCGGGCTGTCGACGATGCGGTAGGGCACGGGGAGCGCCGCGAGGTGCTCGGCATACATCTGCGGGTTGCTCGTGCTTCCCGTCAGCCGGGTGGTGCCCTCGTCGAGCCGCTCGAGCCGCCCCAGCGTCCGCGGTAGGCAGCGGGTCACCGCGTCGACCGGCGCGGCGATGCGGACCTCGACCGGGAACTCCCAGCCCGTGCCGAGATGCTCCTCGAGGAGCGCGACCGGCTCGAGGTCGGTCGGCGGGGTGAAGCTCGCGTCGAGCGGCTCGACCGAGCGGATCCGGTCGACGCGGTAGGCCCGGACGGCGTCCTTGCCGCGGAGACGGCACAGCAGGTACCACCTGCCGTAGCGGACCACCACGGCCCACGGGTCCACGTCGGTGTCCCACTCGTTGCCCGCCTCCGAGCGGTAGGCCAACCGGACCGCACGCCGGTCCGAGCACGCTTGCACGAGAACGGCTGTCGTCGTCGGGTCGGGCCTCGCCGCACCACGGTCGGGCGCGGGAGCGGCGCCGCGGCGCACCGCCTCCGCCTGGGCGACCACGGGCTCGGGCAGCGCCCGGACCAGCTTGCCGAGGGCACTGCCGACCGGGTCGCTCGGGTCACCCGCCTGGTGGTGGCCGTCGAGGACGGCCATCACGAGACCGAGGGCCTCGGTGGCGCTGAAGACGAGGGGTGGCAGGCGCACGCCCCGGCCCAGCCGGTAGCCGCCGTAGGGGCCGCGCTCGGACTCGACCGGGATGCCGGCCTCGCGGAGGATCGCGATGTAGCGGCGGGCTGCGCGGTCGCTCACCCCGAGCTTCGCGGCCAGCCGGTCCGCGGTGACCCCGGGCATCGACTGGATCACCTCGAGGGCGAGCAGCGCACGCGCAGTGGGGCTGGCGTCAGGGTCCATGGCCGACTCCTTGGACGAAAGAAGCCCGTAGATCCGGAAGGCAAGCGTCCACAACCGATCCTAGCGTCGCGTGATGACCCATCCAGCAACGCGGCCGGGAGCTGTCGAAATGCCCGACCCCGCTTCGTTCTATCAGTGTGCGGCCCAGACGGTCGCGCACTGCGGAAGGAGTCACCGATGAACCTCAACCACCTCGGCGATCTAGGCACCATCCGGTCGGAGATCGACCGTCGCCACGGAGTGCCGAGCCGGCACCGTGAGCGGCCCCAGTCCTCGCTCAGGGTGATCGTGCGGTCCATGGGCAGACGCCGTTGGGAGGCGAGCCACGAGATGCGTCCGCACTGAGGCCGGCGGACCGGCTCAGCCTGTGGTCGTTGAGCCGAGGAGCCGCTCGTACTCGGGGTGGCGAGCGATCCACGCCTTGATGTAGGGACACAGCGCGACGACGCGGCGCTGCCCGTCGGCGGCCACGTCATCGAGGGCGAACCGGGCCAGGTCGCTGGCGATGCCCTCGCCCTCGTGCGCCTCGTCGACCTCGGTGTGCGTGAAGACGATGCGGTTGGCGCCGAGCTCGTACTCGGCGAAGCCCACGACGGTCCCGTCGAGCACCGCCTCGTAGCGGTGCTGGTCCGGGTTGTTGGCAACGGTGACCTCGCTCGACATGGTCCGAGTCTGCCACCCGCCCGCCGGTGGGGGCGGTGGGCTTATCGGGGCTCCGAGGGCGGCGCCGTCTACGGTGAGCGCATGTCGCCCGTGGGTTCCCCCTGCCCGGAGGCTCCATGTCCGGGTTCGTGATCGTCGTTGCCGTCGTGCTGGCGGCGCTCACCGGTGCGCTCTTCCGTGGGCTCGCCGTGGCGCCGCGGTGGCCCAGCGGGGTGCGGTGGCTGATCGGTGGCGTGCTCGGCCTCGGCTGGGTGGCGCTGCTCGCCGGCTTCGCGGTGCAGGGCGGTGAGCTCGACCCAAAGCGCTTCCGGTGGCTGGCCTGGCTCGGCATGACCTGGCTCGCGGTGTGGTGGTACCTGCTCCTCGGTGCTTGTGTGCTGGGGCTGGTCTCGCTCGCGCTGCGGTGGAGGCGTCGGGACCTGCGCCCGGTGCTGCGCGTCGGCTCGGTGGTCGTGGCCGTGGTCGCGCTGGGTGCGTCGGCCTACGGCCTCGGCGAGGCGGCCATGCCGGCGGTCAGCCGGGTCACGGTGGCCAGCGCCGACCTCCCGGTGGGTATGGAGGGGACGAAGGTCGCCCTCGTCACCGACCTGCACGTGGGGCCGATCCGGGACGCAGGCTTCACGCGGCGCGTCGTGCAGGCCATCAACGCGGCCGAGCCGGACCTCGTCGTCCTCGGCGGCGACCTCGCCGACGGCCGGGTCGACCAGGTCGGCGGGGCGCTGGCACCGCTCGCGGAGCTGCGGGCGCCGCTCGGCGTCGTTGCGGTCAGCGGCAACCACGAGTACCTCTCCGGTCAGCCGGAGCAGTGGCTGTCGCTGTGGGAGAGGCTCGGCATCACCGTGCTGCGCAACTCGAGTGTCGTGGTCGGCCGGGGCGGCGCCGCCTTCACCGTGGCCGGGCTGACGGATCCGCAGGGCGGCCGGTTCGGCGCCGCCCCCGACCCGGGGACGGCCCTCGCCGGGACTGACCCGGCGGGCTTCACGCTGCTCGTGGCGCACCAGCCACGGCAGGCCCTCGATGTGCAGGGCCGGGGCGTCGACCTCCAGCTGTCCGGCCACACGCACGGCGGACAGCTCTGGCCGTTCACCTACCTGGTGCGGCTGCAGCAGCCGATGACGGCCGGGCGGGCCACGATCGGTGACGTGCCGGTCCTGACGAGCCGCGGCGCCGGCGCGTGGGGGCCGCCGGTCCGGGTCCTCGCGCCGCCGGAGATCCCCCTCATCACCCTGACCCGCCCCTGACGCCCATCGACAGTGCGCCATTCCCCATCGACAGTGCAGAAGTCCAGAACGAGAGTGCGCTAGTCCGAGTCGAGAGTGCACTAGTCCGAGTCGAGAGTGCACGAGTCCAGATCGACAGTGCACAAATCCCCATCGACAGTGCGCTAGTCCGAGTCGAGAGTGCAGCTCTCACCTCGCGGATTGCACTCTCGATCCAAAGTTGTGCCCTCTCGATCGAAAATTACGCACTCTCGATCGATAATTGCGCACTGTCGATTCGAAGAAGCGCACTGTCGATCGAAAGTTGCGCACTGTCGATCGAAAGTGGCCCAGGTGGCCCTCCCCGATCAGCGGGTGAGCTGGTCGAGGGCCTTCTCGAGGCGAGCGACGGTGCCGTCGACGTCGGTCAGCTTGTCGAGGCCGAACAGGCCGATCCGGAACGTCGAGAAGTCGTCCGGCTCACCGCACATGAGCGGCACGCCGGCAGCGACCTGAAGGCCGACCTGCTTGAACTTCGCGCCGGTCCGGATCTCCGGGTCATCGGTGTAGACCACGACGACGCTCGAGGCGGCATACGGGTCGGCGGCGACGGAGTCGAAGCCCCGGGAGGCCAGCAGCTGGCGCACCTTGCCGCCGAGATCGACCTGGGCGGCCCGCAGCTGCTCGAGGCCGAGGTCACGGGTCTCGAGCATGATCGCGGCGTTGTGGGCGAGCCCGTCGGTCGGCATCGTCGCGTGGTACGGCGTCTGGCCCTCGACGTAGGCGTCCGCGATGGACAGCCACTTCTTGAGGTCTACGGCGAAGCTCGACGAGGTGGTCGACTCGACCGCCGCCCGACCCGCCTCGCTCAGCATGACGTAGCCGGCACACGGGGTGCCGCTCCAGCCCTTCTGGGGTGCGCTGATGAGCACGTCGACGTGGACCTCGGTCATGTCGACCCACAGGGCTCCGGACGCGACGCAGTCGAGCACGAAGATCCCGCCCACCTCGTGCGTCGCCGCCGCGATCGCCCGCAGGTAGTCGTCGGGCAGCACGATCCCGGCGGCCGTCTCGACGTGCGGGGCGAAGACGACCGCAGGCCGCTGCTCCCGGATGGCCGCCACGACCTCGTCGACCGGCGCGGGCTCCCAGGCGGCGTGGGCCGTGTCGTCGACCCGGCAGGCGGTGCAGACCGTCACGTCGTCGGAGATCGCGCCAACCTCGATGATCTGCGACCAGCGGTAGGAGAAGAGCCCGTTGCGCACGATGAGGCATCGCCGGCCGGTCGCGAGCTGACGAGCGACGGCCTCCATCGCGTAGCTGCCGCCACCGGGCACGATTGCGACCGCATGGGCGTGGTAGGTCGTGCGCAGGACGTCGATGATGTCCCGCATCACGCCGACGAACCGCTTCGACATGTGGTTGAGCGAGCGGTCGGTGAAGACCACCGAGTACTCGAGCAGGCCGTCCGGGTCGATATCAGGGCGTGGGAGGTGCATGCCTGCACCCTGCCACACGTGGGTCACGATCCGGTCAGCCTCGTTCCGCAAACGGGTCCCGCTCTGTAGTCTCACGTGCACTCGTCAACCACTGGAGGAACACAGATGTCGCAGCTCAGCTCCCGCATCACTCGCTATGCGGCCGTCGTCTCGCTCGCCTCGCTCGCCTCGCTCGCCCTCGCCGCGTGCGGCTCGAGCTCGGACAAGGGCGCCGCGACTGCACCGTCCGGCGGCCCGGAGCTCGTCAGCGCGAACACGCTCACCGTCTGCACCCACCTGTCCTACAAACCCTTCGAGTTCAAGGACAGCTCGGGCAACGTCATCGGCTTCGACATGGACCTCGCCCAGGCGACGGCCAAGCAGCTCGGCCTGCCGAAGGTCACCATCGTCGACATCGACTTTGCGTCGCAGACCTCGGGCGCCGTCTTCGCCGCCAAGAAGTGCGACATGGCGATGGGCGCGGTCACCATCAACGACAAGCGCAAGCAGGCGGTCGACTTCTCCACGCCGTACTTCAGCGCAACCCAGGCCCTCCTGACGAAGAAGTCGTCCGGCGTCACCGACCTCGCCTCCCTCAAGGGCAAGAAGATCGGCGTGCAGACCGACACGACCGGCCAGGAGTACGCGCAGAAGAACAAGGATGCCAACGGCTACGAGACGGTCGTCTTCGACGACCTGCCGACCCAGATCACGGGCGTCCAGTCCGGCCGCGTGGACGCGATCATCAACGACAACGGCCCGCTGCTCGACTTCACCAAGGACAACCCCGACTTCGCGGTCGTCAAGGAGTTCGACACCGGCGAGCAGTACGGCTTCCTCTTCCAGAAGGACAACGCCAACGCGGCCAAGATCAAGGACGCCTTCAACGCGGCCCTGAAGAAGTCGATCGAGGACGGCTCCTACAAGGAGAGCTACAAGAAGTGGTTCGGCTCGGAGCCCGCGGTGATGCCGAGCGTCTCCTGAGGTCGATGCCATGACTTCACCTGCAGCAGCAGCGGGGCGGCCACGGCTGTCGCCCCGCAAGCGGGCCCAGCGGATCCGGTGGGTGCAGTACGCGCTCCTCGTCGCGGTCGTCATCGTGCTCGTCTCAGTGGCCGACTTCCCCCAGATCCAGAAGGTCTTCTTCCGCGGTGACCTCATCCACGACGCCCTGACCCAGGGGCTGGGCCGGGCGATCCTCAACACCGTCATCTATGCCCTCGGGGCCTTCGTGCTCGGCCTCGTCATCGGCACGGTCCTCGCCCTGATGCGGCTCTCCTCCGTCGGGCCCTACCGCTGGCTCGCGGGCATCTACATCGAGTTCTTCCGGGGGCTGCCCGCGATCGTCGTGCTCATCGCGTTCGGGCTGCTCCCGCTCGCCTTCCCCGGGATGGAGATCCCGTTCGGCACCTACGGCACGGTGTGGTCCGCGCTCGGCATCGTCGCCGCGGCCTACATGGCCGAGACGATCCGCGCCGGCATCCAGGCGGTCCCGAAGGGTCAGGTCGAGGCGGCCCGGTCCCTCGGCATGCCGGCGGGCGCAGCGACGCGCAAGATCGTGCTGCCCCAGGCGTTCCGCATCGTCACGCCGCCGCTGACGAACGAGCTGATCCTCGTCGTCAAGGACAGCTCCCTCGCCTACATCATCGGGCTGTCCTCGACCGGCTTCGACCTGACGAAGTACGGGCGCGACATGGCGAGCACCAACGCCAACCTCACGCCCCTCGTCGTCGCCGGCCTCTGCTACCTCCTCATCACCCTGCCGCTCACCTTCCTGGTGCGGCGCATGGAGCGGAAGGCGGCGAAGGCGCGATGACGACGAACCCGGCTCAGCGGCATACCACCTCCTCGAGCGGCGGAGCCGCGATCGTCGAGATCACCGACCTGCGCAAGTCGTTCGGCTCGGTCGAGGTGCTGACCAACATCACCGGCTCGGTCCGGCAGGGCGAGGTGGTCTGCGTCATCGGGCCGTCCGGCT
>NZ_AWQS01000175.1 GCF_000576575.1 Intrasporangium chromatireducens Q5-1 | reverse complement strand
GAACATGCTGATCTTCCACAAGCTCACCGACCTCGACAACGTGGGCGACCAAGGCTCCGCCATGCGCTCCCTGGCCAACTCGCTGCTCGCGAACGCGGAGACGCGGATCGTGTACCGGCAGGAATCCGACCAGCTCGGACCGACCGCGACCGCCCTCGGTCTGACCGGCACTGAGCAGCAACTCTTGCCGAACCTCGGCGTCGGCCAAGGCCTGTGGCGAATCAAGGCGAGGAGCTTCGTCTGCCAGCACCAGCTCCACCCCGACGAACTCGCCCTGTTCGACACCAGCAGCCGCGCCGCGGGAAAAGGTAACGGGTTCCACGGAATCCGTTCGGAAATCCAGGGAACCTGAGCTTCCACGCGCCCATTCAGGCTAGCTGAGGGTGCGGGTTCACGGAACCCGAAGCAACGGGGCCGAGATGTGTGACTTCTCTAACTCTGAGGTGTGCGTAGACACATCCGATCGGGGTGCGTCAGGCTTATTCCCGAAGGGGAGTAGTTCCGTCCGGGCTTCGGCTTGGATGCGGTGCGTCGACACACTGGCGGTCACGATGATCGGCCCGGCGCCCCACCTCAGTTCGTGAGGCGAGCGAGACCTTCGGTCCTTTGCCGTGGCCGGAGATCCTCCCCGTGCTGCGGCGCGTCCAGGAGAGATGCCATGCCCGCCGCCCTTGTCCGCCGTGTCCTGTTGTGCTTGCTGATCGCCGCTCCCGCCCTGGTATTGCGGCTCACGGGGATCGAGTTGTTCCCGGTGCTGGAGATGCTCGTGTTCGGTGCTGCTGTTGTCGCGGCAGCGTTCTTGCTCGCGTGGGCGGCGGAGGCGGCGCAGAAGGACATCTCCGGCGCATTGGCGATCGCGTTGCTCGCGCTGATCGCGGTGCTCCCGGAGTACGCGGTGGACCTGTACTACGCGTTCCGGTCCGGGTCGGACGCCGAATACCTGCATTACGCGGCGGCGAACATGACCGGCTCGAACCGGCTGCTGCTCGGTTTCGGGTGGCCGCTCGTGGTTGTCGTCTCGCTCTTGGTCGCCCGCCGTGTCGCCCGGGCACGGGGAACGGCCTCACCGCGGTTCCTCGACCTGCCGAAGGAGAGCCGCCTGGACATCGGATTCCTCGCGATCCTCGCCGTGGTCGCGTTCGCGATACCGCTGATGGGCAGCATCCCGATCTGGTTCGGCGCCGCGCTGATCCTCGTGTTCGGCCTGTACCTGTGGCGTGCCGGGCAGACCCACGATGATGGCGAGGAGGAGTTCGTCGGCGCCGCCGCGCTGATCGCCGGGATGAACACCCGCCCACGACGAGTCGCAGTCATCGGACTTTTCGTGATCTCGGCCGCGATCATCCTGCTCTCGGCGGAGCCGTTCGCGGAGGCGCTGGTCGCTTCCGGGTCGTCGCTGGGCATCGACAGCTACTTCCTCGTGCAGTGGCTTGCCCCGCTGGCCTCCGAGGCACCGGAGTTCATCATCGCGGTGATGTTCGCCCTGCGTGGGATGGGGGCGGCGGCAATCGGCACGCTCATCGCGTCGAAGGTCAACCAGTGGAGCCTGCTGGTCGGCTCCCTCCCGATCGCGCACTTCGCCGGTGGTGGCCCCGCGTCGCTGGCGCTGGACGCCCGGCAGATCGAGGAGTTCACCCTGACCGCGACGCAGACGCTGCTGGGCGTGGCGATCATCCTCGCCCTCCGGTTCCACTGGTGGTCCGCGATCGGGCTCGCGGCCCTGTTCGCCGTGCAGTTCGTCGTCACCGACACCACCGGCCGATACGTACTCAGCGCCATCCAGGCCGTGCTCGCGATTGGATTCCTGATCGCGCACCGCCGCGACATTCTCCCTACGCTCGCGGCGCCGTTCCGGCGAGCCCAGGCCGCGCCGATTCCGGCTGCCGAGACTTCGACGGCGGTGCGTGGATAGCATGGGCAAGATGCCGCACCCTGCTCTCACCCGGATGGTCGAGGACTACCTCACCCTGATCTGGAAGGCCCACGAGTGGCCCGGCGGAGAGCCGTCCACGACGGACCTCGCCGCGCAGCTCGGAGTCACCGCATCGACGGTGTCTGCGAACCTGAAGAAGCTCGCCCGCGACGGGCATATCGACTACGAACCCTACGGGCCGATCAGCCTTACCGATGCGGGCCGGGCGATCGCGGTCGAGATCGTCCGGCGACATCGCATTATCGAGACCTACCTCGTCGAGGCGCTCGGCCTGGGCTGGGACCAGGTCCACGACGAGGCCGACCGGCTCGAACACGCCATCTCCGACCTCGTGCTGGACCGAATGGACACCGTCCTAGGCCACCCGACCACCGACCCCCACGGCGATCCCATCCCCGCAGCCGACGGAACGGTGCCGGCCGACGACAGCAGACCACTGACCGAGATCACCGCGGGCACCAAGGCAGATATCGCCAGAGTCTCCGACCGTTCCCCCGACGTGCTCCGTTACCTCCAGGATCACGGCATCACCGTCGGCACCCGGGTTCGCGTGAACGACTTCAACCCCCAGGCATCCATGATCGAGATGACCGTAGGGCACAAACGGGTAGTGCTCTCGCTCCCCGCCGCAGCGGCAGTCCGCGTCCGCAGGATTCCCCCCTCGGCCTAGTCACCGTCGAGCGCTCGGGCAGGAGCGGGGATCTGCTCGCGAAACGCGGCGTGGCCGAGATTGGTGGCATAGCGCAGAGCGGCCTCGATGCCGATGCCGAAGAGGTCGCAGATGCGGCGGACGTCGCCGCCGGTCGCGTAGATCTCCTGCAGAATGCGGTCGGTGCGCAGCGACTGCGGGTTCAGACCAGCCTTCTTCCAAGGGAAGGAGTGGCCCGGTGCGGAGAGTCGGGGCGCGGTCTGCTGGGTGAGGAACAGATGCGGGTTGATCGTGGCGGGCCATCTCTGGGCGCGGTAGTCGAGCCAGGCGGCGAGGCGGACCCTGACGGGCTCGGCCAGAGGGATCGAGCGTCCGTCGTACAGGGTGAGGCGCCCGTCGACGACGTCGGTGAGCTGGATCGCGCGGGTCTGGCCGTTGGTGAGGCCGTGGAACGAGACGATCGCGACGCCGAGCGCGGTCGCGGGGTCGGGGTGATTCAGTGCGGCGCGGATCGCGGCCGCGTCCAGCGGCATCGGGATCGTGGTGCGCGTGTTGACAATCGGCAGGTTGCGGATCGGGTCGGTGAACACGAGCTTGCGGGCTTTCATCACGGCGAACACTGACCGCAGCCCCCGGTCGGCCCAGTGCCGTTGCGAGGGCTCGGCGGGCAGGCTGTCGGCGATCATGCGGCGGGTGACCTGTGCGAGGGAGTCGATGCCGGCGTTCGCCCAGGCGTGCAGGATCGGCATGATCCCGAGGATCAGGGTGCGGGTGGTGTTATCGTCTCGGGACTTGCGCCGCGGCGGGATGGTCGAGCCGTGCCGCATGAGGTCGAACCAGACGGCGAGCTGGCTGGTCATCGTTTCCGGCAGGCCCGCGGTCCTGGCGTCGAAGTAGCGGACGATGTGCGGCACCTGGTCATCTATCAGGAACCCGGCCTCGGCGAGAACGTCGAGGGTGGAGACCCGGTTCGTGTTGGTGTCGTAGCCGCTCAGCCGCAGGACCTCGCTGGCGCGGACCTGGGTGGCGCCGTCGGGTCGTATCAGCTGGATCATCTTCAACGACCGGCGGACCTGGTTCGTCTGCCGCTCGGACCAGCCGAATCTCTCCGCGTGCGCGAACACGATCGTGTCGGTCCGGTAGGTCCACTCCCGTGCGCCGGCCGTCGTCGCCTGCCGCAGCAACTCGGGGTCCGGATCGAGGTGGAACAGCTCGGGCTGGTCCCAGTTGGCCTGCCGGTCGACCTGAGCGGCCAGAGCCTTCCGCAGCGCACGAATCCCCGATGTGGACCGTTTGGGCTTGCGCGGCGCGGGCATGTTCGCGAAGAAGAGCTGGAGCCCGTAGCGGACGCCATCGGCGGGGTCCGGGGCGGTGCCGGGCTCGGTGACGCGGCGAGCGGATTCCAGGCAGAGACGGCAGGCGCCCTGCACCCCGATCGTGACGTGCCGCCCGCAGTAGACGCAGTCGCCGACCGGGTAGTGCTGGCGCCACCAGCGGCAGGCCCAGCAGAGCCAGTTGTTCTGCCGGCAAACGCCCCAGGCGAGGCAGTCCTTGCAGGCTCCGGGATAGCGGGGACTGCCGGGATGGCAGAGCTCGCAGCGGCCCTGGTTGAAGTAGGCGCTCGAGCCGCATCGTTCACACGGTGGCGGGGTGAACGGTCCGCCGGGCATGCACTCGTAGCAGTACTCGACCCGCGGGCGGGTCCAGGCCGCTCGGTTCACGCCGCAGGTGAAGCAGGTCCGTGGGGGCCGAAACCGCTCGTTGAACCCGAGCGTCGTGCTCATAGCGGTGGTGTCGAGCGTGGGTTCCCTGGTCGGGGCCGGACGATCGGCGGGACATCGCTCGCGCCGGCGATCTTCTCCTGTGCCGGCTTGCGGGCGGCGACCTTCGCGGGCTCGCGGACGAGGAGGTCACTGGGCTCGCAGGCCAGGACGTGGCAGATCACGTCGAGGTCGTCGAGGCGGATCGTCTTCGGGGTGCCGGTCCAGAGCGCCGACATCTTCCCCAGGCTCAGTTCCAGGCCCGCGTCAGCGAGCATCCGCCGCAGCTCGGCGGACTTCCAGATGCCGCGCTCGGCGGCCTTCAACCGCAGGTTCCAGAGCATGTCAGCCCTCTCCTCCCAGGCGTCGTTCGGTGCGGGCGTTGGCCTGATGCCACGCGGTCTCGATGTGGTCGCTGCGGACGTGGATGTACTGGCTCGTCGTCGAGAGCCAGTTGTGCCCGAGGAGCTCCTGCAGCGCCTTCAAGTCCATGCCCGCGGCGTAGAGCGAGGACGCGCAGTAGTGTCGCAGGACGTGCGGGGTCATCCGCCCCGACCAGGCGGGCAGCCACCGTTCGGTCTGATCGGCCAGCGCCCGACGCAGCGCGTTCGGGCCGACCCGAACCGAACGGCCGAACTCGTGATCGATCCGCTCGCTGGGCAGCATCGGCGCGTCCGGGTCGCTCCAATCCGACCCGAACTGCGGGCGCACCTCGGCCAGCCACCAGTCGATCAGCTCGGCGGCGCCGTTGATCGCGGGGATCAGCCTCGGCTTGACGCCGCGGCCGCGTGAGCCCTTCCCGAACCGGACATGCAGCTTGCCGATCTGTCCGAGGTCGGGCCGCCAGTCCCGGATGTCGAGCATGACCGACTCGTTGATCCGCAGACCCAGGCGTCGCCAGAGCGACGCCGTAAAGTAGTCCCGCGCCGCAGGCAGATACTTCCTGGCATTCGCGACCGACGCCCGCCAACGGTCGAAGAACTCCGTCATCTCCGCGTCCGACGGCGGGACGCGAACCTTGCCGAGGGACACTCCGGACGGGCGGTTCCACTCATCTATGGGCTGCTCGACGATCACGCCCGTCGCGGCACGGATGTCGCCGAGGTAGCGGGTGATGAGGAAGTCGTAGAACTGGGCGATCATGCCCGCCTTGCCCGCCCGCGTTGACTGCGCCCGCCCCAGCCGCCGCTGCTCCGCGAGGAACCGGTCGCCGTCCGCGTACCTCGCCGTCCAGGCCGGACCCGACAGCGACCTCGCGAACTCGAACACCACCGAACGCGAGCTCGTGATGTAACCGTCCGAGATCCCCGCGGACGCCTGCGCCAACGCGAACTGATCGATCAGCTCCTGCTCGAAATCGTCAGCATCCTGCGGCGACACCAGCACCGGCGCCGTCGCCACGCTCCGCACAGGCGTCAGAGCCATCAGCGTTCCAGTTCAGAAATCCTGCACATACTTCGAGAATACTCCGAAACCTTCAGGAATCCCGAAGAACTTTCAGACTGTCGCGCGACACCGGCGAACCCAGCACCGGGGCGGACAGAACGCACCTACCGGGTATGAGCACCCGAAAAGAACCCGTAGCAATAGAGACAGGTCACCGATGAACCTCACGGGCCCGCGCCGATCCACCACGACCGACGACGATGCCACGGCTCCCGTCGAGCTGCCGCACGTCCTCGTCACCGTCGCCGACGACGGAAGCCTCGCCGCGACGGTCGATGGAACACCGTTTGCGTCACCGGACGCGGGCGCGTGGACGCGGGCGACGTTCGGGCCGCTCATGGATGCGATCACCAAGGACCGCACCGTCGCCGTCCGGGTCGAGGTGCGCGAGAGCGACGGCAGCGTGTTCACCGATATCCTCCGCACACGCAAGACCCGACGCGCCGTGGTCCCGCCCGAGACCCCGGTGCCGGAGACTCGTCGGAGTCGCCACGCCCGACGAGTGCCGCGCCTGGCTGAGGTCACCGCCGAGGGGTTCGTGCCTGGCGAGGATGTTGCCGTCGCGACGATCGTGTCCCACGCCGACGCCACCGGAACCGGCGAAGCGCGGGCGCTCATCGACCTCGACGACCTGCCCGACGCAAGCGCGCCCGAGGTGATCCTCCTTGGGCGTATCTCCGGCACGCTCGCGGTGCGGCGGCTGACATGAACCAGCGGCAAGCCGGGGGCATGGGCGACGAACTCACCAACGCCGCCCTCATTGGTCTGGTCGGCATGTTCGGGATCGCTCTCGTCCTCCGTGCCGCTGGCAGCGTCGCCGCGTTCCTCACCGGCACACCGCAGCCCGACGCCGGCGCAGCGGCGGGGCTCGGCGTGCTGTTCAACCCCGCCGACCCGGCGACCGCGCTCGGTGCCGACGGACTCAACCCAGTCGTTTACTGGCTTGTCAGCACGGCACTGCTCGGCGGACTCGCAGCCGGGATCGTCTGGGTCTGGATCGTGCTGCGTCGACACACGCGGAAGACCGAGACCGACCCGCACCGACTGGCGGGGATCGCGACCAGCCACGAGGTCAAGACCGCAGCATCCGCGAAAGCACTGCTTCACCGTGCGGCCACGCTGCGGCCCTCCTTGGAGTCGCCGGCACCGCAGGATGTCGGCTACCTGCTCGGTGCCAGTCGTGGCACGAAGGTCTGGGCATCGGTCGAAGACTCGATCCTGCTGATCGGCCCGCCCCGCTCCGGCAAGGGATTGCACGTCGTCATCAACGCGATCCTTGACGCCCCCGGTGCGGTCGTCACCACCAGCACCAGGCCCGACAACCTCACCGCGACCCTTCGCGCTCGACGCCGCAAAGGCGGGCCGGTCGCCGTGTTCGACCCCCAACACCTCGCCGAAGGCATCCCCGCCGGACTCCGCTGGTCACCCATTCGCGGCTGCGACGATCCGCTCACCGCGATGATCCGCGCCAACGGACTCGCCGCCGCCACCGGCCTCAGCGCCGGAGGCGTCGAGTCGGGCGGGTTCTGGGAGGGAAAGACCCGCACCGCACTCCAGAGCCTGCTGCACGCCGCCGCACTCGACGGCCGCCCACCGGCCGAGCTGTTCAGGTGGACCCTCGACCCCAGCGCAGCGACCGAGGCCGTCGCCATCCTCAACTCCCACCCGAACGCGGCGATGGGTTGGGACGACTCCCTTGGTGCGATGATCGACGCCGACCCCAAGACCCGCGACAGCATCTGGCAAGGCGTCTCCCTCGCACTCGCCGCCCTCGCCGACCCGCGCGTGCTCGATGCCGTCACGCCCGGCCCGCACGAACACTTCGACCCCGAGACCTTCCTCACCGAACAAGGCACCCTCTACCTACTCGCCACCGGGGCGGGAGCAGGAGCCTCCGCATCGCTGGTCGCGGCATTCGTCGAAGACCTCATCGAAACCGCCCGCCGACTCGCGGCACGCTCACCGGGAGCCCGGCTCGACCCGCCGCTATTGCTCGCGCTCGACGAGATCGGGAACCTCGCACCGCTGCCATCCCTGCCGACGCTCATGGCCGAAGGCGGCGGCACCGGAATCACGACCATGCCGGTCTTGCAGTCCCTCGCCCAAGCACGCGACAGGTGGAGTGAACACCAGGCCGGCGCGATCTGGGACGCCAGCATCGTCAAGATCATCCTCGGCGGCGCATCCAACAGCCGCGACCTCCAAGACCTCTCCACCCTCATCGGAGAGCGTGACGAGTACACCGACAGCGTGACCCTCGGCG
>NZ_AWQS01000174.1 GCF_000576575.1 Intrasporangium chromatireducens Q5-1 | reverse complement strand
TCGTCGGTTGGTGGCCTCTCGACGGGTCAGCGCTGGGTGGCGCCGACCGCCTCGGCGGCGGCGCCGACCGCCGCGTCGCGGAACCGGTTGACCTCCTCGGTCGTCAGCGTCCGGTCCGGTGCCCGGAAGGTGAGCCGGTAGGCGAGCGACTTGTGCCCGGACCCGACCTGCTCCCCTTCGTAGACGTCGAAGAGCGTGACGGCCTCGAGGTCCGACCCGGCGCCGCGGCGCAGCGCCGCCTCGACGTCGGCGGCCGGCACGTCGACGTCGACGAGGAGCGCAACGTCGGTCAGCGCCGGGGGGAACGTCGAGAACTGCCGGGCCTGCACCGGCTCCGCGCTCGCCGCGGTGAGCACGTCGACGTCGAACTCCGCGGCGACCGTGCGGGCCGGCAGGTCGAGCGCCGCCAGCACCTTGGGGTGCAGCTCTCCCGCCCAGCCGACGATGGTCCCGTCGGTGAGCGAGATGCGCGCGCAGCGGCCGGGGTGCCAGGGGGCGCGATCGCGGTCGTTCGCGACGACCACCGGCACGGCGAGGGCGGCAGCCACCGTCTGGACGGCCGCGACGGCGTCACTCCAGTCGACGGTCCGACCGGGTCCCCACCAGCCGGCCTGCTCCGCGAGCCCGCACGCGACTAGGGCGGCGTGGCGCGGCTGGTCGGGCACAGCGGCATACAGCCGCGCGAGGAGCGCGTGGTCCGGCCGCCCGTCGACGCCCGGGATCGGTGCCTGCGCCACCGGCCCGTGCGGCCGGAAGACAAGCCCGATCTCGGAGACGGCGACGTCCTTGTGGCCGCGCGCCACGTTGCGGCGCAGCGCGTCGACCAGGGTGGACAGCACCGTGGTCCGCATGAGCGGACGCTCCTCGGAAATGGGGTTGGCGAGCCGCACCGCGTGGCGACGGTCGTCGTCCGCGGCGAGCATCAGCTCGTCGGCGAGGCCGTCGGACACGAAGGGGTAGGTGAGCACCTCGGTGCACCCCGCGGCCGCGAGGGCGTCGGCGACGACCCGGCGCACGTGCTGGCCGTGGGTCAGGCCGTGCCCCTCCGTCGGGGTCGGGATCACCGACGGGATGTCGTTGTACCCCTCGATCCGGGCGACCTCCTCGGCGTAGTCGGGGCCGTCGACGAGGTCGGGGCGCCACGAGGGTGGTGTGACGAGCACGTGCGTCGCATCGGTGCCGGCGCCGGTCTCCTCGACGACGCAGCCGAGGACGCGCAGGACCTCGAGGACGCGGTCGCGCGAGTAGTCGACGCCGACGATGCGTCCGGGCTCGGTCACGTCGAGCAGGTAGGGCTGACGCGGCGTCGTGTGGTCGACATCGGTCACGCCCTCGTCGACGGTGCCCCCGCCGTACCGGACGAGCAGGTCGACGGCCAGCTGGGCCGCCGCGGGTGCCAGCTGCGGGTCGACGCCACGCTCGAAGCGCTTCGAGGCCTCGGTCACGAGCTTGTGCCGACGTGACGAGCGGGCGACGGACGTCGGGTCGAAGTGGGCCGACTCGACCAGGACGTTCGTCGTCGAGTCGTCCACCTCGGAGGAGGCGCCGCCCATGACCCCGGCGATCGCAAGCAGGTGCTCCCCGCCGTCGGTGATGAGCAGGTCCTCCGGGTCGAGGGCCCGCTCGGCGTCGTCGAGCGTGGTGAGCTTCTCCCCCGCACGGGCCCTCCGCACGACGATCGAGCCGGACAGCTTGTCGACGTCGAAGGCGTGCAGGGGCTGGCCGACGGCGAGCATCACGTAGTTCGTGACGTCGACCGCGAGCGAGATCGGTCGCATCCCCATCTGGGTCAGCCGCTTCTGCATCCACTTCGGGGACGGACGGGTCGGGTCGATGCCGCGGATGGTGCGCGCGACGTAGCGGTCGCAGCCGGCGACGCCGCCCAGCGGACGGTCGTCGTCGATGACGACCCGGTAGCCGGTCTCGTTGGCGGCCGGCACCTCGACGAGCGCCGGGTCGCGGTAGCCGCCGGCGGGGCTGCCCTGGGAGTGCCAGTACTCGCGGGCCAGGCCGCGCACCGAGAAGCAGTAGCCGCGGTCGGGGGTGACGTTCGCCTCGATCGTCTCCTCGCCGAGCCCGAGCAGCGCGATCGCGTCGTCGCCGGGCTTGACCCCGGCCACCTCCTCGGCCCCGAGGAGCTCGTCGAGCACGATGATGCCGGCGTGGTCGTCGCCGAGGCCGATCTCGTCCTCGGCACAGATCATGCCGTTGGACACGCGTCCGTAGGTCTTGCGCGCGGAGATCTCGAACCCGCCGGGCAGGACCCCGCCGGGCAGGACCACGACGACGAGGTCGCCGACCTCGAAGTTCGTGGCGCCGCAGACGATCTCCTGGTGCTTGCCCTCGGTGAGCATCTGTCCGTGCTGCCCCACGTCGACGACGCAGTAGCGGATCGGCTTGCCGTTCTTCTGCACCTGCTCCTCGAACTCGAGGACGCGGCCGACGACGAGCGGGCCGGTGATGTCACCACCGTGGAGGTCCTCCTCCTCGATGCCGACGGACACGAGCGCGGCGGCGACCTGCGCACCGGTCACCCCCTCGGGGACGTCGGTGTACTCGGCGAGCCAGCTGAGCGGCATACGCATTGGTCAGACCTCCATGCCGAACTGCTGGGAGAAGCGGACGTCACCCTCGACCATCTCGTGCATGCCCTGCACGCCGTGGCGCAGCATCAGGGCGCGCTCGATGCCGAGGCCGAAGGCGAAGCCGGAGTAGACGTCGGGGTCGATGCCGCAGGCCGCGAGCACCTTGCGGTTGACCATGCCGGAGCCGCCGAGCTCGATCCAGCCGGAGCCGCCACAGGTACGACACTGGGCGGCACTGCCTGGTGTGGTCGAACCCGAGCCGTGGCAGGCGAAGCAGACGAAGTCGGTCTCCATGGACGGCTCGGTGAAGGGGAAGTACGACGCCCGCACGCGGGTGCGGGTGCCCTCTCCGAACATGATCTGCACGAAGGCGTCGATCGCGCCGCGCAGGTGCGCCATCGTCAGACCCTTGTCGACCGCCAGGCACTCGATCTGGTGGAAGACCGGGGTGTGCGTCGCGTCGAGGTCGTCGGTGCGGAACACCTTGCCGGGCGCGACGATGTAGATCGGCGGCTCCTTCTCGAGCATCGTGCGGATCTGGACCGGAGACGTGTGGGTGCGCAGCACGAGCCCGGAGTCGACCGGGTCGAGGAAAAAGGTGTCCTGCATCTGCCGGGCCGGGTGGTCCGGCCCGAGGTTGAGCGCGTCGAAGTTGAGCCACTCGGCCTCGAGCTCCGGGCCCTCGGCGACCTCCCAGCCCATGCCGACGAACGAGTCGACGAGCCGCTGCGCGACGAGCTCGATCGGGTGGCGGGCCCCGAGGCGGCGCCGCAGCGCCGGGACGGTGACGTCGACCCGCTCCTCGACGAGGATCCGCTCATCGCGTTCGGCCTCGAGCTCGGCCTGGCGCGCAGCGAGGGCCTGACCGACCCGACCACGCGCCTGCCCGACCCGCTTGCCGGCCTCGGCCTTCGCACTCGGCGGCAGCGCCCCGATCTCACGGTTGGCGAGGGCGAGGGGGCTCTTCTCGCCCTGGTGGGCGGTCCGGGCGGCCTTGAGCTCGTCGAGCGAGGACGCGGCGGCGATGGCCGCCAGGGCCGCGTCGACGGCCGCCTGGACGGCGGCCGGCTCGAGCGCCGCGACCTCGACGGGGTCGTAGTTCGTGTTGGGTCCTGACATGGGTGGCGGGTCGCTGCTCTCGTGGACGGTTCTCGTGGACGGTTCTGGCAGGCGGTTCTCGTGGACGCGGCACCCGCCCGGGCGGACCGCGGGGCGGGTGGATCCCGGGCCAGTCTAGGGCGCGCCTGGGCCGCGGCTGCCGGCGGCGGAGGCGGGCTCAGGCGGGCCCGGGCACGAAGTCCGGCATGTTCGCCGGCAGCTGGACGGTGAACCGGGCGCCGCCACAGTCCGACTCCCCCACCGTGACCGTCCCGCCGTGGGCCTCGACGAGGCCGCGCACGACATAGAGCCCGAGGCCGGTCGTGGCCGTCTCCTCGCCGTGCCAGAACCGGTCGAAGACGCGGTCGCGGTCCTCGGGCCGGATGCCGTCCCCGTCGTCGTCGACGTGCACGAGGACCCCCGCCGGGTCGACGCCGTCGCGGTCGAGGACGACCCGAACCCGGCCGCCGCCGTGCAGCACGGCGTTCTCGATGAGGTTGAAGAAGACCTGCTCGAGCCGGTCCGTGTCCGCCCACAGCTGTGGCATTCCCTCCTCTCGCGCGGCGGGCGTCAGGGACAGCGAGATCTGGCTCGAGCGAGCCAGATCGTGGCGCACGACGTGCCGGCGCAGCAGGTCCTCGAGGTTGACCGGGCCGAGCCGGAGCTGGAGCCGGTCGGCGTCCAGGCGGGAGATGTCGAGCAGCTCGCTGATGAGTCGGGTCAGCCGCGTCGCGTCGGACTGGATCGTCTCGATCATCAGCCGCTTCTGCTCGTCGGTGAACCGGTCCCAGCGCCGGAGCAGGCTGCTCGTGAACCCGGTGACCGAGGTGAGTGGCGCGCGCAGCTCGTGGGCGACGGTCGCGAGGACGGTCGCGCTCTCGCGCTCGGCCCGCAGGCGGGCCTCCGCGTCGCGCACGCCGACGAGCACCCTCTCGACCGGTCCGCCCCGCTCGGTGCGGAGGTAGCGGGCGGTGACGAGCAGGTCACGGCCCCCCGGACCGACGAGCAGCTTCTCCCGGTGACCGGTCAGGGTCGAGATGCCGTTCCAGGGGTCGGTCTGGCTCCACCAGTCGCGGCCCGACTTGTCGGTCAGCGGCAGGACGTCCTCGACGGGATGGCCGACGAGGTCCTCGCGCTGCAGCCCGAGGGTGCGCAACGCCTCGGTGTTGGCGAACCGCACGACGCGGTCGGCGTCGACGACGACGAGGCCGTCGGGCAGCAGCTCGGCCATGGTGTCGACGGGCATCGCGACGTCCGCCTCGGACGGTAGCGAGCGCGGGATGGCCATGAACCGCAGGATAGCGACGCCGCCCGCCTCGTGGCGGTCAGCGACCGGCCCGACGTCGCGCCTCGGCGGAGGCGTAAAGGCACACGGTCGCGGCCATGGCGAGGTTGAGCGACTCCGCGAGCCCGTAGATCGGCACCCGCACGACGTCGTCGCACTGCGCCCGGACCTCGGCGGGCAGCCCCCAGGCCTCGTTGCCCATGACCCATGCGTGCGGTCCGTCGAGCGGGGCGTCGTGCAGCAGGGTCGTGCCGGCGCCGTCCGCGGCGAGCCGTCGGATCCCGCGGGCCGCGAGGGCGGCGAGGATCTCGTTGACGGGCCGGCCCACGACAACGGGAAGGTGGAAGATCGAGCCGGCCGTCGACCGGACGACCTTGGGCGCGTAGACGTCGACGCTCGCGTCGCTGACGACGACGAGGTCCGCGCCGGCGGCGTCGGCACCCCGGATGACGGTCCCGGCGTTGCCGGGGTCACGCACGTGCGTGAGGACGCACACGACCGCGTCCGGCGGCAGGCCCGCGAGGGCCGCGTCGAGCGAGAGGTCGGCTCGGCGGCATACGGCGACGATCCCTTGCGGCGTCTCGGTCTCCGCCATAGTGGACAGCACGTCGGCGCTCGTCTCGTGCACGTGCAGCCCCGCGTCCTCGGCGCGCGTGATGATGTCCGTATGCCGCTGGGCGGCCTGCGCGGTGACGTAGACGTCCCGCACGTGCTCGGCCCGGTGGACGACGGCCTCGCGCACCGACTGCGGGCCCTCCGCGAGGAACAGCCCGGTCCGGGAACGCACGGAGCGCCGCGACAGCGCCCGGACGGACCTGACCCGGTCGGAACGCGGGTTGGTCAGCACGGGGCGTCGCGGCGCTCGGTGGATGCTCAGGCGCTCTTGGCCTCGGCGGTCTGGGCCGGCACGTTGGCGCGGGCGACCTCGACGAGGGCGGTGAAGGCCGCGGCGTCGTTGACGGCGAGGTCCGCGAGGATCTTGCGGTCGACCTCGACGCCGGCCGTGCGCAGGCCCTGCATGAACCGGTTGTAGGTCATGCCGTTGGCGCGGGCGGCGGCGTTGATCCGCTGGATCCACAGGCGACGGAAGTCACCCTTCTTGGCGCGGCGGTCGCGGTAGGCGTAACCGAGCGAGTGGGTGACCTGCTCCTTGGCCTTGCGGTACAGCCGCGAGCGCTGGCCGCGGTAACCGCTGGCGCGCTCCAGAACGACGCGACGCTTCTTCTGGGCGTTGACCGCCCGCTTCACGCGTGCCACGTGAGTACTCCTTCGTTGGTGCTGCTGCCGGTGCCCGGACGGGCCGGCGGCTCAGCGAGATGCTGATGGGTGGGGAACTCGGCTCACTTGCCGAGGAGCTTCTTGACCTTCTTGGCGTCGGCCGGGGCGACCTCGACGTCGTTCGCGATGCGCCGCGTGTAGCGCGAGGACTTGCGCTCGAGCAGGTGGCGGCCGCCGGCCTGCTCGCGCATGACCTTGCCCTTGCCGGTGAGCCGGAAGCGCTTCTTGGCGCCGCTGTGCGTCTTCATCTTCGGCATGAGTGCCGATCTCCTTTGTTTCGTGCCGGACGTGCGCGGGCGCACGCAGGCGTGGTCAGGGACGGGCCGCGAGGGCTCCCGTCCGGGTCACTCCGCCGCCGTCGCCTCCGGCTCGGGCGCGGACTGCTCTGCGGCCGCGGCGTCGCGGGCGCGTCGCTGCTCCGCCTTCGCCTCGGACTTCTTCTTCTCTGGTGCGATCACCATGATCATGTTGCGGCCGTCCTGCTTCGGCGCGGACTCGACGTGGCCCAGCTCGGAGATGTCCGTGGCGAGCCGCTCGAGCAGACGCCGACCGAGCTCCGGGCGGGACTGCTCCCGACCGCGGAACATGATCGTCACCTTGACCTTGTCACCGGCCTTGAGGAACCGCTCGACATGGCCCTTCTTGGTGCCGTAGTCGTGGGGGTCGATCTTCGGTCGGAGCTTGATCTCCTTGATGACCGTGTTGACCTGGTTCTTGCGGGCTTCCCGGGCCTTCATGGCGGCTTCGTACTTGTACTTGCCGAAGTCCATGAGCTTGGCGACCGGCGGCTTGGCCATGGGTGCGACCTCGACGAGGTCGAGGTTGGCCTCCTCGGCGAGGCGCAGCGCGTCCTCGACGCGCACGATCCCGACCTGCTCTCCGTTGGGGCCGACCAAGCGCACTTCCGGGACCCGGATGCGCTCGTTGATGCGAGGCTCGCTGATGTGGTGCTCCTAAGTTCGTTGGTGTCGACCTGACCAGCAACGAGAAAAGGCTCCTCGCGTGTGCACGAGGAGCCCTGGCGGTCCCTGACGGGACGTATGCCGCTGAGCGGGCTCAGCGGCATACGGCACAGTGGGTGTCCCGCGGGGACACGTCACTGCGCGGACCGGACCCGGCAACCGTGAGGTCGACGCGGGTGGAAGTCGGGCTTCTCTTGCACGCCGCGCCCGGCTCACCGACGAGGTCGGCGGGTCGGAAACGGCTGGTCAGTGCTCAAGGATAGCAGCGGCGGCCGCCGGCTCCGAATCGACGTGCTGTGGCGCCGACTCGGCGCGGCTGGTCAGGGCGCCGACGGCGGCGACCCCCAGCCCGACGGCGGAGACGACGAGGAAGCCCCACTGCCACCCACCGAGGTCGATCGCGATGCCGGCGACCGGCGCGCCCAGCGCGGACCCGGCCGTCATGGCCGAGCCGTGCCACCCCATCATCTCGCCCCGGAACCGCTCCGGCACGACCCGGCTCAGGTGCTCGACGGTGGCGGTCACGGTGGGCGCGCAGAGCAGGCCGGAGACCGTGATGAGCACGGCGAAGCTCGGCACCCCGGACGCGATCGCGACCGGTGCAGTGACGATAGCGAGGGCGCCGAGCAGCCAGTAGACCGAGAGGGAGCGGTGCCAGGCACCGTAGAGCAGGCCGCCCACGAGCGAGCCGAAGCCCCACAGGGCGAGCACCCAACCGATCGCCTCGGCGCGGCCGAAGTCGCGCAGGGCGGCGACGACCCCGACGTCGGTGCCGGTCAGCACGACCGTCGAGGCCATGGCTGCGACGTAGACGACCGCGACGGGCAGCGTGATGAAGCCCCGGAAGGCCCGACGGGGCGGCGCGGCCGCTGTGGCGACGCGGTCGGCTGCGGCGGCTACCGCGGCTGCGGGC
>NZ_AWQS01000173.1 GCF_000576575.1 Intrasporangium chromatireducens Q5-1 | reverse complement strand
GGCCTTTCGACGGGTTGTGGCCTTTCGACGGGTTGGGGCCACTCGACGGGAGGGGGGTCGGCGCGGGGTCAGCGGGGACGGCGAACCCAGCTGAGCGGCATACCTCCTGGGCGGGCCCCAGCCATGCGGGCGGCGCCACGACGACGACTTCACGAAGGTCGGGGCACGACAATGCCCCCCGCAGGGCGTGCCCGAGGATGGGCACGCCTGCGAGGGGCACGAAAGCCTTGGGGGCGTCAGCCCCCAGTCGAGATCCGGACCCGGCGGCGACGATGACGAGACCGACGTCCGCCGCAGTCATCAGGAGGCGAGCACCTCGTCGAGGATCGACTCGGCCTTGTCCTCATCGGTCTTCTCCGCCAGCGCCAGCTCCGAGACGAGGATCTGACGCGCCTTGGCCAGCATCCGCTTCTCGCCGGCGGACAGGCCACGGTCCTGGTCGCGGCGCCACAGGTCACGCACGACCTCGGCCACCTTGATGACGTCGCCGGAGGCGAGCTTCTCGAGGTTGGCCTTGTAGCGACGGGACCAGTTGGTGGGCTCCTCGGTGTGCGGAGCCCGGAGAACCTCGAAGACCCGGTCGAGGCCCTCTTGGCCGACCACGTCGCGGACCCCGACGAGGTCGCAGTTCTCGGCAGGTACTTCGATCGTCAGGTCACCCTGAGCGACCTTGAGCTTGAGGTAGAGCTTGTCCTCTCCCTTGATCGTGCGGGTGTTGATTTCTTCGATCAGTGCGGCCCCATGGTGGGGGTACACGACCGTCTCGCCGACCTTGAACGCCATGTGCTGTTTTCCCCTTTCGCGACCTCAAGATTATCACGAAGCGGCTCACATCGCGATCTCAGGAACTGGCATATCCGCAGGTCAGAGGCATGGTTGTGGACAGGGGGCGATGATCGCAGGCCTTGACAGGCAGGGGCGGTCCGTGCTTCGCGCGGGTACTCCCACGCCCCCGTCCCGGCTGCCAGCCCGGTCGGCGTCGACCACGAACGAGGAGAAGGGCCATGTCGCCCGCGCCGTCCCGCCACCCGCCGGTAGGCTGGCCCGCGTGAAGCGTCGACTCCTGCCCCAGACCCCGGTGCGCCGCACCGTGACCGCCCTCGCGGCGGCCGCCGTCGTCACGGTCGGCACGGCCGGCTGCCAGGTCTTTTCCCCGATCCAGACGGACTACCCGTACGCCCCGGCGGACGGTATCCAGGCCAACCTCGGCAACGTCGCCATCCGCGACCTCGTGCTGGTCGTCAACGGCTCCGGCGAGGCGATGGTCTCCGGTGGCGTCGTGAACGAGAGCAACCAGGCGGTCACCGTCCAGTTCACGCCGCAGCAGCAGGGTGGCAGCACCAGCGGCTCGGGCACCGAGGTGCAGCTGCAGCCGTTCGAGCAGGTCGACCTCGCGCAGCGCGGGCTCCAGCTGAGCGGCGTCACCACCAAGGCGGGGGCGCTGCTGCCGGTCTCGGTCAAGAGCAACGCCGCCGGCACCACGCTGCTCGACGTGCCGGTCGTCGACAGCGCGGGCTACTACTCGACCGTCACGCCGGCCCCGGCGCCCAGCAGCTGACGCTTCCGCAGACACGCTGAGAGGGCCCCTCGATCGAGGGGCCCTTACGCATGTGCCGGTATGCCGCTCACCCCGGTCCGTGCCCCCGCTCCGTCCCGAACGTGGCCGGGGGGTCAGGCCTCCAGCTTGTACCCGAGCCCGCGCACCGTGACGATGTGCACCGGGTTGCTCGGGTCCTCCTCGACCTTCGAGCGCAGCCGCTTGATGTGCACGTCAAGGGTCTTCGTGTCCCCGACGTAGTCGCTCCCCCACACGCGGTCGATCAGCTGCATGCGCGTCAGCACCCGTCCGGAGTTGCGCAGCAGCATCTCGAGCAGCTCGAACTCCTTGAGCGGCAGGGACACGGGCTCTCCCCGCACCGTGACCGTGTGCCGCTCGACGTCCATCCGGACCGGGCCCGCCTCCATCGTCGTGGGCAGCAGCTCCTCCGGCTCGGCGAGGCGCCGCAGCACCGCCTTGATCCGGGCGAGCAGCTCCCGGCTCGAGTACGGCTTGGTCACGTAGTCGTCCGCGCCGAGCTCGAGCCCGACCACCTTGTCGATCTCGCTGTCCTTGGCGGTCAGCATGATGACGGGCACGGACGACCGCTGTCGCAGCTGGCGGCAGACGTCCATGCCGGACAGGCCGGGCAGCATGAGGTCGAGCAGCACCAGGTCGGCGCCGTTCTGCTCGAACTCCGCGAGGCCGGCTGGACCGGTGTCCGCGACGGCCACGTCGTAGCCCTCCTTCTTCAGTAGGTACGACAGCGGGTCGGAGAAGGACTCCTCGTCCTCGACGATCAGGATGCGGCTCACTCAGCGGACCTCGGTTGGTGAAGGGATCTCGGGATCAGGCGGGCTTGGACAGTTCGCTCGGCACGGTCGGCGTCGGCTCCGTGGGGGGCGGCGCCTGGGGCGAGGGGGCAGGCGCCGCGCTGAGCGACTCCGTCGACGTGCCGCTCGACGCTGGGCCACCGCTCGACTGCTGCCCGGCGAGCGGCATGCGGATCGTGAAGGTCGAGCCGTGGCCCGGCTCGGACCACACGGAGACCTGGCCGCCATGGTTCTCCGCGACGTGCTTGACGATGGCGAGGCCCAGGCCGGTCCCGCCGGTCGCGCGCGACCTGGCGGCGTCGACGCGGTAGAACCGCTCGAAGATCCGCTCGTGCTCCTCGGCGTCGATGCCGACTCCCTGGTCCGTGACGGCGACCTCGACGAGGTCCTCGGCAGCGTGCACCGTGACGCTGACCCGGGTGCCGGACTCGGAGTAGGAGATCGCGTTGCCGACGAGGTTGCCGATCGCGGTCGTGACGAGGTCGGCCTCGCCCCAGACGAAGCACCCGGCGTCGACGTCGGTGCGCAGCTCGATGCCGTGCTCGTCGGCGAGCACCCTGGACGCGTCGACCGCCTCGATCGCGCAGGCCGCGACGTCGACGAGGACCGGCTCCTTGATGACGTCCTCACCGGTCAGCCGCGACAGGTCCACGATCTCGCGGACGAGCCGGGTCAGGCGTTCGGACTCTCCGCCGATGCGCTCGGCGAACCGTTTGACGGTGGCCGGGTCGTCGCGGGCGTCGAGGATCGCCTCGGCGAGCAGCGAGATGCCGCCGACGGGGGTCTTCAGCTCGTGGCTGACGTTGGCGAGGAAGTCCCGACGGATCTCCTCGACCCGCCGCGCCTGGGAGCGGTCCTCGACGAGGAGCAGCACGTGCTCTCCGCCGAGGGGGGCGACCCTGGCCCCGACGACAGCCGTCGCGTCCCCGAGGGGTCCTCTCCGCAGCTCGAACTCGGTCTCCCGGATCACGCCGTCCCGTCGGGCCCGGCGGGCCATCTCGAGTAGCTCGGGGTGGACCAGCTCACCGTCGCGGACCAGCCCGTGGGCGACGGCAGCGGGCGAGTTGTTGACGACGCGGTCGGACGTGTCGAGGACGATGGCGCTGGAGCCGAGCACCGCGAGCACCTCAGCGGCGCCGGGCAGCAGCGGCGTCTCGGGCGGGTCCTCGTCCTGCCTCGCCTCCGACCGGTCCGACCACCGCATGGCGAACGTCGCGACGCCGCCGAGGGCGAGCCCGACGATCCCGCCGAGCGTCGCGGCTGCCATGGTGTCCACGACCTCAGGGTACGCAGGTCCCAGCGTGGATCCGGCCATGAACCGGCCGTCGGGAGGGACGGCCACCGAGTGTTCACCTCGCCGAAGCGAACGGTTCACGTCACGATGAGATCGTCTCCGCGAATCGCACCACCCAGCAGGACAGGACCCCGCATGCGCGACCAGTTCCACGAGGACCTCGAGACCATCACCGACCAGCTCGTCGAGATGACCCGGCTTGCCGGCTCGGCGATCTCGCGGGCCACCACGGCGCTGCTCGACGCCGACGTGCACCTCGCCGAGTCGGTCATCGAGGCCGACCGCCACCTCGACGAGATTCGCATCGAGCTCGACGAGACGGCCATCGACCTGCTCGCCCGCCAGCAGCCGGTCGCCACCGACCTGCGGATCATCGTCACCGCGATGCAGATGAGCACCGACCTCGAGCGGATGGGCGACCTCGCCCGGCACGTCGCCAAGGTCGCCCGCCTGCGCGTCCCGGACTCGGCGGTCCCGGCCGAGCTGCGCTCCCACGTCCTGAAGATGGGACAGGTCGCCGGGCGCATCGTCGCCGACTGCGGCAGCGTCATCGCCGGCAAGGACGTCAACGGCGCGGCTCGTCTGGAGAAGGACGACGACGCGATGGACGACCTGCACCGGGAGCTCTTCCAGGTGCTCCTCGACGACAAGAGCGCCCTGACGCGCCTCCAGGTGCTCGACCTGACGCTCGTCGGCCGCTACTACGAGCGGTTCGCCGACCACGCCGTCTCGGTGGCCCGCCGGGTCATCTACCTCGTCACCGGCGAGTACGCCCCGAGCGTCGACCACGAGGACGACGAGGACGCGGCCGACCTCGACACGATCACCCGCGCCTGACCCGGGGCCGCGTCAGCGGCCCTGGTTCGCCACCGCCTCGGCGGCTGCCCTGGCCGCTTCAGGGTCGAGGTAGCGACCACCGCGCGTGAGCGGTCGGAACGAGTCGTCGAGCTCGTAGACGAGCGGCATACCGGTGGGGATGTTCAGGCCCGCGATGTCAGCGTCGGAGACGTCGTCGAGGACCTTGACGAGCGCCCGCAACGAGTTGCCGTGCGCGGCGACGAGGACCGTGAGCCCGTCGGCCAGGTCGTTCTGGATCTCGTTCTCCCAGTAGGGAACCAGCCGGGTGACGACGTCCTTGAGGCACTCCGTGCGCGGCATCGCGTCGCCGAGTCCCGCATACCGGGGGTCGCCGGTCTGGGCATAGGGGTCGTCGAGGTCGATCGGGGGCGGCGGTACGTCGTAGGAGCGGCGCCACTGCATGAACTGCTCCTCGCCGAACTTCTCGAGGATCTCCTTCTTGTTCTTGCCCTGCAGCGCACCGTAGTGCCGCTCGTTGAGCCGCCAGTCGCGCTTGACCGGGATCCAGTGCCGGTCGGCGACGTCGAGGGACAGGTTGGCCGTCGTGATAGCCCGGCGGAGCAGCGACGTGTGGACGATGTCCGGCGTGATGCCCTCCGCCACCATCAGCTCACCGCCGCGAACGGCCTCGGCACGGCCCTTCTCGGTGAGGTCGACGTCGACCCAGCCGGTGAAAAGGTTCTTGGCGTTCCAGTCGCTCTCGCCGTGGCGGAGCAGCACGAGCGTGTACGTCATGACGGCCAGCCTAGCGAGGCGGCCTCACCGGTCCGCGGGCCGCTCCCCGTCGTCCAACAGGTGCCGGAAGGCATCCAGGTTGCGCGTCGACTCCCCTCGGGAGATGCGCCAGGCCCATTCCTTCTTCATGGAGGTGAGGAAGCCGAGCGTCAGCAGCTCGTTGAAGGTCTGGTCCGCGGCGGCGAGGACGACGCCGAAGAGCCGGTCCAGACGCTCGTCGTCGACAGCATCCGTCGGCAGCTCTCCACGCACGTAGACGTCGCCGTCCGTGTCGATGGCGTAGGCGAGACCGGTGAGGCGCAGGTTCTTGCGCAGCAGGTACCGATAGAAGGCCTCGTGGTTCTCGTCCGGGTTGCGGATGACGAACGCCATGACGCTGGTCGTCGTCTCGCCGATGACGAGGGAGACGACGGTCTTGAGCTTCTGCTCGCCCGGGAGGGTGACGACGTACTCCCCCTCGCGCGCGCCGGGCTCCCATTCCAGCCCGACCGACTCGAGGTATGCCGCTGTGCGGGCTCCCGCTCGCGCCGCGGGGTCGGGCGCCGCTCCCCCACCGACGAAGTGTTCGGAGTCGGCTGCCGGCCCGGAAGGGGTCGGGGTCTGGCTCACGGGATCACCGCCCTGGGAACGCCGGCGAGGCCCTGGCCCTCGTCGATGGGTGAGTGGGTGTGGTCGTCGAGGGCGCGCCGGTAGACCTCGAGCAGACGGTCGGCCGTCGCCTCCCAACCGAAGCCGGCCGCATGCCGGACCGCCTTGCGGGACAACACTGTTCGGCGCAGTGGATGGTCGAGAAGCCCACCGATGGCGTCGGCCCAGTCGGCCGGGTCATGGGTCGGCACGAGGACGCCGCCGTCACCGACCGCCGTCGGCAGGCCGCCGACCGCGGCCGCCACGACCGGCGTGCCGCACGCCTGGGCCTCGATCGCGACGAGCCCGAAGGACTCCGAGTGGCTCGGCATGACGACGAGGTCGGCGGCGCGGTACCAGTCGGCGAGGACCGGGCGCGCGACCGGCTTGACGAACCGCACGAGGTCGCCGATGCCGAGCTCGACGGCGAGGTCCTCGAGCTGGTGGGGGTGACTCAGGCCGCTGCCGCTCGGTCCGCCGAGGACGGCCACCTGCAGCGTGCGGCGGCGTGCCGGGTCCTGCGCCACGAGACGGTGCGCGGCACGGAGCAGGACGTCGGGCGCCTTCAGCGGCTGGATCCGGCCCACGAAGAGGAGCAGGTCGGCGGCGGGGTCGAGGCCGAGCCCCGCCCGCGCCTTCGCGCGGTCGCCCGGAGCGAAGACCCCCAGGTCGACCCCGGGAGGGACGATGGACACCTTCGCCGGCTGAGCGGCATACAGCTCGATCAGCTCGCGGGCCTCGTCCTCGGTGTTGGCGACGAGGCGGTCGGCGGCCTCGACGACCTGCACCTCGCCGATCTCCCTACCGGGCGGCTCGGGGCTGTCGCCCTCGGCCAGGTGGCCGTTCTTGACGCGGGCCATCGTGTGCATCGAGTGGACGAGCGCGACCCGCCAGCGGTCGGCGGCGAGCCAGCCCACCTGCCCGGAGAGCCAGTAGTGCGAGTGGACGACGTCGTAGTGGTCCTCCGGCAAGGAAAGGCCGGCGTGCATCGTGCCGGCCGAGAAGGCGCAGAGCTGGCCGGGCAGGTCCTCCTTCGACAGGCCCTCGTACGGGCCGGCGGTGACGTGGCGCACCCGCACGCCCGGTACGAGGTCGACGTCGACGGGGACGTCCGCCGTGGTGCGACGGGTGAAGATGTCGACCTCGATGCCCCGCGCCGCGAGCTGCTTGGCGCTCTCGGCGATGTAGACGTTCATCCCACCGGCGTCGCCGGTGCCGGGCTGCTCGAGCGGCGAGGTGTGCACGCTGACCATGGCCACGCGTTGCGGCTCCGTCGCCATCAGCACCGTCCTCTCACCAGCTCCGCAGGGCACCCACTCGGCACAGCACTCCGCCGGCGTCGGGTATTCCCGTGGCCGCACCACCACTCGACCACGTCGTGCGGGTCGAGGCGGGCTCCTTGGTGGACGCCACCTCCTGACGATAGGCCACGGCATAGGCTCTGCCGGTGGGCAGTCGACCAGTGGGCACCATCACCCGTGGCACGACGAACCCGAACCGGCTGCTGCGCTGCGACCGCTGGCTGGCCGGCCCGCAGGCGTGGCGGCTGCGCAGGGCCGAGGCCCCGCCCGTCGTCGTGGACCTCGGCTACGGCGCGTCACCGATCACGGCCGTCGAGCTGCACGACCGGCTGGCGACGGTGCGGCCGGACGTCGAGGTGGTGGGCATCGAGATCGACCCGGACCGCGTGGCGGCCGGCCGACCGCTGGAGCGTCCGGGGCTGCGGTTCCGGCTCGGCGGCTTCGAGGTCCCCCTCGAGGGCGGTGGCCGCCCGACGGTGGTGCGGGCATTCAACGTGCTGCGGCAGTACGACGAGAGCGAGGTTCCCGGCGCGTGGGCCCTGGTTCAGGAGCGGCTGACCGAGGACGGCCTCCTCGTCGACGGCACCTGCGACGAGATCGGCAGGCGCGCGACGTGGGTGGCCGTGGAGCGCGGTGGCCCCGTGAGCCTCACCCTCTCGATGCGCCTCCGGGGTCTGGCGCAGCCGTCCGACGTCGCCGAGCGTCTCCCCAAGGCGCTGATCCACCACAACGTGCCCGGTGAGCCGATCCACACGTTCCTGCAGGACCTCGACCGGGCATGGGCCCACGCCGCACCACAGGGCGCGTTCGGGGCGCGCCAGCGGTTCCTGACGATGGCGTCGTCCGTCGCCGCGGACTGGCCGCTGCTCGACAGCCCGTCCCGGTGGCGGCTCGGCGAGGTCACGGTCGCCTGGCCCGCCGTCGCCCCCACCCCGTCCTGACCCCCGTCGAGAGGCCACCAACCGAC
>NZ_AWQS01000172.1 GCF_000576575.1 Intrasporangium chromatireducens Q5-1 | reverse complement strand
GGCCGCCGCGGTCAGGCCGCCGGGAACTTGGGCGAGCCGTTCGCCGACCAGGACGATGCCGCCCTCGGCGAGCGCCTCGTCGGCGAGCCGGCCGGCCTCGGTCGAGCCGAGCGCCCGCAGCGTGTCCGCCTCGTGGCCCGGGGTGGTGGGGACGAGCGTGCCGCCCATCTTCTTCAGACCGCGCGAGGTGAACGGGGCGAGCGAGAAGACCCGCGTCTTGTTCTTGCGGAACGCCTTGCGCAGCCGCAGGAAGACGATGGGCGACTCGTCCTCGGGCTCGAACCCGACGAGGAGCACCGCCTTGGCGCGCTCGAGGTCGGCGTAGGACACGCCGGTGCCACCCGACGCCTCCTCGGAGACCCCAGTGCTCACGACGTGCTGCGCGAGGAAGTCCGCCTCCTCGGCCGACGCGGGCCGGGCCCGGAAGTCGATGTCGTTGGTGCCGAGCACCGTTCGGGCGAACTTGGCGTAGGCGTAGGCGTCCTCGGCGCTGACCCGCCCGCCGACGAGCACGCCGGCGCGGGCGCCGGCGAGGCCGTCAGCGGCCGCCTTGAGCGCCTCGGACCAGGCGACGACGTGCAGCTGGCCGTCCTCGCCGCGGACCATCGGGAACTCGATGCGGTCCGGCAGCGTGGCGTAGGTGAAGGCCCAACGGCCCTTGTCGCAGTTCCACTCCTCGTTGACCTCGGGCGTGTTGAGCGCCATGCGGCGCAGCACGACTCCGCGGCGGTGGTCGGTGCGGATCCCGCAGCCGCTGGCGCAGTGCTCGCAGACCGACGGCGTCGAGACGAGGTCGAACGGCCGCGAGCGGAAGCGGTAGGCGGCGCCGGTCAGCGCACCGACCGGGCAGATCTGGACCGTGTTGCCGGAGAAGTAGGACTCGAACGGCTTCTCCTCGTAGATGCCGACCTGCTGCAGCGCGCCGCGCTCGACGAGCGCGATGAACGGGTCACCGGCGATCTGGTCGGAGAAGCGGGTGCACCGCGCGCAGAGGATGCAGCGGTCCCGGTCGAGCAGCACCTGCGAGGAGATGTTGATCGGCTTCGGGTAGGTCCGCTTGACGTCCTCGTAGCGGGAGACCGGGCGGCCGTTCGACATCGCCTGGTTCTGCAGGGGGCACTCGCCGCCCTTGTCGCAGACCGGGCAGTCGAGCGGGTGGTTGATGAGGAGGAACTCCATGATGCCGTGCTGCGCCTTGTCGGCCACGGCGGAGGTGTGCTGCGTGTTGACGACCATCCCCTCCGAGACGGTCATCGTGCACGAGGCCTGCGGCTTCGGCATCGGCCGGGGGGTGCCCTCCCGGTCGGGCATCGCGACGTCGACGAGGCACTGCCGGCAGGCGCCGACCGGGTCGAGCAGCGGGTGGTCGCAGAACCGGGGGATCTCGATCCCGATCTGCTCCGCCGCGCGGATGATGAGCGTGCCCTTGGGCACGTTCACCGGGACGCCGTCGATGGTCACGGAGACGTCGTTGGGCCCCTTGGGCAGCTGGGCGTTGCCGCCCTTGTCGACGGCGTTGCCACCGGCGCTGGGTGACGTGGTGGTCGTCATGCGGTCACCATCCCGCTCGACTCCTTCGTGTCGCTGGCGGCGAAGAGCATCGACTTCTCCGGGGGGAAGAGCACGTCGACGGGCGTGTGCATGCCCGCCTCGAACTCCTCGCGGAAGTACTTGATCGCCGAGGTGATGGGGCTCGTGGCGGCGTCCCCGAGGGCGCAGAAGGCCCGGCCGAGGATGTTGTCGCACATGTCGAGCAGCTTGTCGATGTCGTCCTGGGAGCCCTTGCCGTGCTCGAGGCGCGTCATGATCTGGCGCATCCAGTAGGTGCCCTCGCGGCACGGGGTGCACTTGCCGCACGACTCGTGCTGGTAGAACTCGGTCCACCGGGCGACGGCGCGCACGACCGAGACGGTCTCGTCGAAGACCTGCAGGGCCCGGGTGCCGAGCATCGAGCCGGCCGCGGCGACCGAGTCGAAGTCGAGGGGCACGTCGAGGTGCTCCTCGGTGAAGATCGGCGTCGACGAGCCCCCGGGCGTCCAGAACTTGAGCCGGTGACCCTCGCGGATGCCGCCGGCCAGGTCGAGCAGCTCGCGCATCGTGATGCCGAGGGGCGCCTCGAACTGGCCCGGGTTGGCGACGTGGCCGGACAGGCTGAAGATGCCGAAGCCGGTCGACTTCTCGGTGCCCATGCTCTTGAACCAGTCGGCGCCGTTGCGGATGATGCCGGGCACCGAGGCGATCGACTCGACGTTGTTGACCGAGGTCGGACGCGCGTAGAGGCCGGCGGCGCCGGGGAACGGCGGCTTGAGGCGCGGCTGGCCGCGGCGGCCCTCGAGCGAGTCGAGCAGCGCCGTCTCCTCACCACAGATGTAGGCCCCGGCACCGGCGTGCACGACGATGTCGAGGGTCGCCCCGCTGCCGAGGACGTTCTCGCCGAGGTAGCCGGCGGCGCGGGCCTCCTCGACGGCCTGGAGCAGGCGACGGTAGACATGCACGACCTCGCCGCGCAGGTAGATGAAGGCCTTCTCGCACCCGATCGCGTAGGACGAGATCGCGACGCCCTCGATGAGGACGTGCGGGTTGGCCATCATGAGCGGGATGTCCTTGCACGTGCCCGGCTCGGACTCGTCGGCGTTGACGACGAGGTAGCGCGGCCCGCCGTCGGGCGGCGCCATGAAGGACCACTTGAGGCCGGTCGGGAAGCCGGCGCCGCCGCGACCGCGGATGCTGGAGTCCTTGACCGCACCGAGGACGGCCTCGGGGGTCATGGTGAGGGCCTGGCGCAGCGCCTGGTAGCCCTCGTGCTGCTCGTAGGTGGACAGCTTCCACGACTCCGGGGCGTCCCAGAGGCGGGTGAGGATGGGGGTCAGTGTGTCGGTCACTTGGACTCGTCCTTCCCCTCGAGTCCGGGCAGCGTGTCGTGCCCGGCGGGCTTGGTCGGCGGCGCGTCGGTCGGCGTCGTCTTGCTCGGGCTGTCGATCGACGTCTGCCCGGCCGGCACCTCCGGCTGGGCGGGCGCACCGGTGCCCGACGCGTCGTCGCTCGGCGCGTGCCAGCCCTGCTGCTTGGCGATCTCGAGCCCGAGCAGCGAGGCAGGACCGGCCCCGACGCCCTCGTCGGCACGCCCGTCGTTGAACCCGGCGAGGACGCGCGAGACCTCCTTGAAGGTGCAGACCTTCGCGGCGCCGCGCGTCGGCACGACGTCCTTGCCGGCGCGCAGCTCGTCGACCAGCCGGGTGGCGCTCTCGGGCGTCTGGTTGTCGAAGAACTCCCAGTTCGTCATGACGACCGGGGCGTAGTCGCACGCGGCGTTGCACTCGATCCGCTCGAGGGTGATCTTGCCGTCCGGCGTCGTCTCGTCGTGCCCGACCCCGAGGTGCTCGGAGAGCGTGTCGAAGATCCGGTCGCCGCCCATGATCGCGCAGAGCGTGTTGGTGCAGACCCCGACGGTGTAGTCGCCGTTGGGGTGTCGCTTGTACTGCGTGTAGAACGTCGCGACGCCGCTGACCTCGGCGGTGGTGAGGTCGAGCAGCTCGGCGCAGAGGTCGATGCCCCGGCCGGTGACGTAGCCGTCGACCGACTGGACCAGGTGCAGCAGCGGCAGCAGCGCCGAGCGCTTCTCCGGATAGCGGGCGATCACCACCTCGGCGTCCGCGCGGAGCCGCTCGAGGACGTCAGCGGCATACGGCTCCTTGCTCTCCGTGCTGACGTGCAGGTAGCCGGCCTCGTGCGTGTCATGGAGCGACCACAGGTCCTCGGTCACCGGTCCACACCTCCCATCACTGGGTCGATCGAGGCGACGGCGACGATGACGTCGGCGATCATGCCGCCCTCGCACATCGCTGCTACCGCCTGCAGGTTGTTGAAGCTCGGGTCGCGGAAGTGGGCCCGGTACGGACGGGTGCCGCCCTCGGAGACGAGGTGGCAGCCCAGCTCACCCTTCGCCGACTCGACCGCCTGGTAGACCTGCCCGGGCGGGACCCGGAAGCCCTCGGTGACGAGCTTGAAGTGGTGGATGAGCGACTCCATCGACTCGCCCATGATCTCGCGGATGTGGTCGAGGCTGTTGCCGAGCCCGTCGGGGCCGAGCGCCAGCTGGGCCGGCCAGCCGATCTTCTTGTCCGCGACCATGACGGGGCCGGGATTGTCCTGGAGCCGGTCCGCGCACTGGGCGATGATCTTGAGCGACTCGTACATCTCGTCGATGCGGACCCGGAGGCGCCCGTAGGCGTCCGAGCTCGTGCGGGTGATGACGTCGAAGTCGTAGGTCTCGTAGCCGCAGTAGGGGTCGGACTTGCGCAGATCGTAGGGCAGGCCAGTCGAGCGGAGCACCGGACCGGTGACCGACAGCGCCATGCAGCCGGCGAGGTCGAGGACCCCGACGTCGACCATGCGGCCCTTGACGATCGGGTTCTCGTTGAGCAGCGCCTCGAGCTCGCCGATCCCCTTGCGGACCTTGGGGACCATGTCGCGGATGGCGTCGATCGTGCCGGGCGGCAGGTCGACGGCGACACCGCCCGGACGGATGTAGGCGTTGTTCATCCGCAGACCGGTGATCATCTCGATGATGCCGAGGATCCGCTCGCGCTCACGGAAGCCGATCGTCATGACGGTGGTGGCGCCCATCTCCATGCCGCCGGTGCCGAGCGCGACGAGGTGCGAGCTGATCCGGGTCATCTCCATCATGAGGACGCGGATGACGCTGGCCCGCTCGGGGATGTCGTCGGTGATGCCGAGCAGCTTCTCGATGGCGAGGCAGTAGGCCGCCTCCTGGAAGAGCGGCGTCAGGTAGTCCATCCGGGTGCAGAACGTCACGCCCTGCGTCCAGGTGCGGAACTCCATGTTCTTCTCGATGCCGGTGTGGAGGTAGCCGATGCCGGCGCGGGCCTCGGTCACCGTCTCGCCGTCGAGCTCGAGGATGAGCCGGAGCACGCCGTGCGTCGACGGGTGCTGCGGGCCCATGTTGACGACGATGCGCTCCTCGTTGAGGGAGGTCGCCTCGTCGACGAGGTCGTCCCAGTCGCCGCCCTCGATGTTGAAGACGTGGGCGTCGGCCACGGCCTCGTCGTCGACGATGCCGGTGGCGTAGGGGTCGGTGCTCTCGGTGTGCGTGCTCATCAGTTGTACGACCTCCGCTGGTCCGGCGCGGGGACGGTCGCACCCTTGTACTCGACGGGGATGCCGCCGAGCGGGTAGTCCTTGCGCTGGGGGTGGCCCGGCCAGTCGTCGGGCATGAGGATGCGGGTCAGCGACGGGTGCCCGTCGAAGATGATCCCGAACATGTCCCACGTCTCCCGCTCGTGCCAGTCGGCGCCGGGGTAGACGGAGACGATCGAGGGGATGTGCGGGTCGGCGTCGGGGCAGCTGACCTCGACGCGGATCCGCCTCGTGCCGTGGGTGATCGAGACAAGGTGGTAGACGGCGTGCAGCTCCTGGTCCGGCATCGTCAGGTAGTGGACGCCGGAGACGCCGGTGCAGAGCTCGAAGCGCAGGGCGGGGTCGTCCCGCAGTGCCTGCGCGACCGCGACGAGGTGCTCGCGGCGCACGTGCAGCGTCAGCTCGCCCCGGTCGACGACGACCTTCTCGATCGCCTCGTTGAACGAGGCGCTCCCGCCGACGAGGGCGCGCTCGAGGTGGTCGGCGACCTCGTCGAAGTAGGAGCCGTAGGGCCGCGGCGAGGCACCAGGGAAGAGGATCGGCTTCTGCAGTCCTCCGTAGCCGGACGTGTCGCTGCCCAGGGACGGTCCCCACATGCCGTGGCGCACGCCGACGACCTCGGGCTCACCGGCCTCGCCGGCCATGGCCCGGTCGATCGACTCGATCGCGCCGGTCGTGAGGCCGGAGCCGGCGGCGTCCTCGGCCCGCTCCGACGACACGGGGGGCTGAGGCGTCTTCTCGTCACTCATGCCAACAGCCCCTTCATCTGGTGCGTCGGCGTCTCTCGCAGGGCCGCCTCCTCGGCAGCCCGGGCCGCCGCCTCGCGGTTGACCCCGAGCGGCGTCGTCTGGATCTGCTTGTGCAGCTCGATGATCGCGTTGAGCAACATCTGCGGACGCGGCGGGCAGCCGGGCAGGTAGATGTCGACGGGCACGACGTGGTCGACGCCCTGGACGATCGCGTAGTTGTTGAACATGCCGCCCGAGCTGGCGCAGACGCCCATCGCGATGACCCACTTGGGGTCGGGCATCTGGTCGTAGACCTGGCGCAGCACGGGGGCCATCTTCTGGCTGACCCGGCCGGCGACGATCATGAGGTCGGCCTGGCGCGGCGTCGCCGAGAAGCGCTCCATGCCGAAGCGGGCGATGTCGTAGTCAGGCGTGCCGACGGCCATCATCTCGATGGCGCAGCAGGCCAGGCCGAACGTGGCCGGCCACATCGAGGCCTTGCGGACCCAGCCGGCCGCCGCCTCGACGGTCGAGAGCAGGAAGCCTGACGGCAGTTTCTCTTCGAGACCCATGGATTCTCCTTCAGTCCCAGTCCAGCCCGCCGCGACGCCAGACGTAGGCGTAGGCGACGAAGACGGTGAGGATGAACAGGACCATCTCGACGAGGGCGAAGAGGCCCAGCTTGTTGAACGCGACCGCGAACGGATAGAGGAAGACCGACTCGATGTCGAAGACGATGAAGAGCATCGCGGTCAGGTAGTACTTGATCGGCACGCGCCCGCCGCCCGCGGCCTGGGGCGTCGGCTGGATGCCGCACTCGTAGGCCTCGAGCTTGGCGCGGTTGTAGCGCTTCGGCCCGACGACGAGCGAGGTGAACACCGACAGCGCGGCGAAGCCGAACCCGAGTGCCAACATGAACAACACGGGGACGTAGGGGGCGCTCATCCTTCGTCACTTCCCTTTCGGTCTTGAGGCAGGCGCGGCGCCCCCATCCTAGGGGCGGGCTCCGAGTACGTGCTCACCGTCACAAGCGGCCCGCTCATGCGTCGGGGGTGAGTCGCGACAGGGTGTTGATGATCCGGTCGCCGGCACCCTTGCCGGCCGGTTCGGCCAGGTTGGCCATGATCTTCAGCAGGAACTTCATGAGGGTCGTGCGGGGCAGCCCGTACTTCGTGGCGAGGCGCATGACCTCGGGTTTGCCGATGAGCGCCGCGAAGTGGCGGCCGAGCGTGTAGTAGCCCCCGAGCTCCTGCTTCATCCGCGCGTTGTAGGACTGCAGGACCCGCTCGCGCCCGGCGTCGCTCGTGCGGGCGAACGCCTGCGCGACGATCTCGGCGGCGACCCGGCCGGACTCCATGGCGTAGGCGATGCCCTCGCCGTTGAACGGGTTGACCATGCCGCCGGAGTCGCCGACGAGGAGCAGCCCGTCGGCGTAGTGCGGCTGTCGGTTGAAGCCCATCGGCAGCGCTGCGCCACGGATCGGCTGCGTCATCGTCTCGTCGTTCATCGTCCAGTCGCCCGGCATGGTCTCGACCCAGCGACGCATGACGTCCTTGTAGTCGACGTTGCCGAACGCCTTGGACGTGTTGAGGATGCCCAGGCCGACGTTCGACGTGCCGTCGCCGACGCCGAAGATCCAGCCATAGCCGGGCAGCAGGACGTCCTTGCCGGACGGGTCCTTGGCCCACAGCTCGAGCCACGACTCGAGGTAGTCGTCGTTGGTGCGCGGGCTCGTGTAGTAGGTCCGCACCGCGACGCCCATCGGGCGGTCGTCGCGCTTCTCGCGGCCCATCGCGAGCGACAGCCGCGAGCTGTTGCCGTCGGCGGCGATGACGAGGGGCGCCCGGAACTCGTGCGCCTGGCCGGTGGCCCGCCCCCGCTCGTCGACGGCCTTGGCGGTGACCCCGACGATCCGGCCGGCCGCGTCGGTGATCGGCCCGGTCACGTTGCAGCCCTCGATGAGGCGGGCGCCGTTCTTGACGGCGTGCTGGGCGAGGATCTCGTCGAAGTCCTGGCGGGTGCGGACGAGGCCGTAGGGCGGGAACGCGCTGTTCTCCGGCCAGTCGAGCTGCAGCCGCATGCCGGCGCCGATGATGCGCAGGCCCTTGTTGCGGATCCAGCCCTCGTCCTCGGGCGTCGGGATGCCAAGGGTGATCAGCTCCCGGACGGCGCGCGGCGTCAGGCCGTCGCCGCACACCTTCTCGCGGGGGAAGTGGGTCTTCTCGAGGAGGAGGACGTCGAGACCGGCCATGCCGAGGTACGCCGCGGTCGCCGAGCCTCCAGGTCCCGCGCCGACGACGATGACGTCGGCCGTGGTCGAGGCCGCGCCCGACACGCTCATGCTTGTGGCTCCTGGACTTGAGTGACTTTGTGAAGTCCTTCACGAACTAACGAGCGAGCCTACCCCGTGCATCCCGCCACGTCAGGTGAGGTACACCTAACCTCTCACGCACCGGTCGGTCCGACCACTCGGAAGGGGGTTCGGGCACGCCCACATGGGCGCGCGCG
>NZ_AWQS01000171.1 GCF_000576575.1 Intrasporangium chromatireducens Q5-1 | reverse complement strand
GCCGGTCAGCGCGGGCCGGTCAGCGCGGGCCGGTCAGCGCGCGGCGGCCCCGCCGCCGGCGATCACCGCGGCGATGACGGCGGTCTGGATCTCCTGGATCGTCTGGCGGACGGCGTCCCCGCCCCACCCGCCGGCGCTCAGCTCCTTGGTCCGTGCGCGGAGCAGCCCCTTGTCCTCGTCCGGGAAGAGCTTCCGCAGCAGACCGGTCGCCCCGAGCAGCGACACGAGGACCGCCGTGCGGGGCTCCGGATTGCCGCTCTCGAACAGGGCACGACGCACCCGGCCGACGATCTCCCGCTCGACGGACGGGTCCTTCTCGCGCCAGACCTTGCGGTGGTAGACGCCCAGGACGGTCTCCTCGTCGCGCACGCCGATCCCCGAGCTCTCCAGCTGCGCCAGTGTCGCCGACTCGAGGGGGCCGGCCCGGTCGCGCCAGCTCTGGGCGCCGCCGACGCGGGCGACGGCGTTCTTCGGCGCCTGGCCGTCGGCACGCTGCAAGGCCTCCTCGAGCTCCGGGGCAACGGCGTGGCCGGTGGCATGGAGACGGGCGGACCTGCCCTCCCCTTCGAGCTCGAGCGCCCCCTGCAGGGCGAGCTCGCTGATCGCGGCCCCGGCCAGGCCCGCTTTGAGGTGCGTGCCGTCGACGAGCGGCCGCCCCGTCTCGTCATCGTGCGCCAGCAGGAGGAACTCCGCGTGCAGCGGCAGCGAGGTGGTCATCCTTCGAGGCTAGGTCGGTCGGCGGCACTTCGGCGGCTCTTCAGCGGCGCTTGGCGAAGATCAGCTCGGCCACGTCGGGGACGAACCCGAGCTGCTCGTTGATCGCGATCATGTGCCGGTTCGCGTCGTCGTTGCCGGTGCGGATCGACGGGTTCGTGACCCCCAGGTCGAGCAGTGCCTGCAGGTTCGCGACCTTGACCGCGAGCCCCAGGCGGTGGCCCCGGTGGTCCGACCGGACGAGCGTGCCCTCCTGGGTCAAGTGTCGCTCGGGCACCGACGGGACGACGATCTCGCTGTAGGCGACCACCTCGCCGGCGCCGTCGAGCGCGACGGACTCGACGAGGCGCCGGCCCGCCTCGACGTGCCGGCGCAGCTCCTCGGCATAGTGCTCGGGGCTGACTGGTGACGCCTCCCACTCGATGTCACCCGTCGGGGAGTCGACGTCGATGAGGCCCTTGAGCACACCGAGCGAGGCGCGGTACTCCTGCGGCACCCCGTCGACGAAGGATTCGATGCGGTACCCGTCCGGGGAGACCGCGAGCCGGTCCAGCAGCGACCCGTCCACCGGCCAGCGGAGGACCCGGTCGGTCGAGACGGTCGCCACGGCATACCCCATCGCCTCGCCGAAGCGGCGGTACGGGTGGTCCTCGACCCGGTCCGCCGGGAGCCGGGCGGGCACGACGAGCTCGCGTCGCTCGGCGGAGATGTCGGCCTCGGCCGCAGCGACCAGCGCCCGGCCGACACCGCGGCGGCGGTGGGCTGGGGCGACGTCGACAACGAGCCAGACGAGCTCGCGGTTGTCCTCCATCGGCAGATAGAGCATGACCGCACCGAGGACGGCGCCGTCCTCGACCGCGACGAGGTCATAGCGCTCAGCGCCGAGCTCCGGCTCGAGGACCTGCCGCACCTGCTCCTCGAACGGTTTCGGGACGAACGTGGGCTGCTCGACCCGGGTCGACGCGACACACGCTGCGTACCACTGCTTCAGCTCGTCGGGGTCGGTTGTGTCGAGGCGGCGGATCTTCATGGCCCGCACCTTGGCCGACCGGGGCGTCGGTTGTCGAGCGGATTCCCGCGGCGGCTTGGCGCCTCCCCCGGACGCGACCCAAGCCTATGGGTGCCAGAGCGTCAGGAGGACTGGCGACGCGAGTCGGGCCGCCAGACGACGAGCGCCTGGGAGCGGGGGCGCCGCGGCGGCCGCTGACCGGCCGGCACGGCGATGACGTCGCCCAGCGTGCCGGCGGCGAAGATCCGACGGTGCCGGGCCATCGCGGCCCGGGCCAACTCGAGCTCGTCGCCGAGCTCCTCGACCCGCGAGCGCAACGCCTCGACCTGGTTCTCCAGCTCGAGGATGCGCTGGATGCCGGCGAGGGAGACCCCCTCCTGGGACAGCCGCTGCACCTCCCGGAGCAGGGCGACGTCGCGGCCGCTGTAGCGCCGGCCACCACCGCGGGTGCGCGACGGCGTGACGAGGCCCATCCGGTCGTACTGGCGCAGCGTCTGGGCATGCATCCCGGCGAGCTGGGCCGCGACGGAGATGACGAAGACGGGCGTGTCGTCGTCGGGGGCACCGCCCCGGTTCCGCTGTGCTGCCATCGTCCTCACCTCCTGTCTTTCCGCTTCCGTCTCGTTCGAGGTATTCCGATGGGCGGATCCACCACCGGAATACCTCGAACCGGGAGGGATCAGGGCCGTGAGATCAGCCGCGCGCCTTGGCGAACAGTTCGGCTCGCGGGTCGTAGCCGTTCTCGGCCGCCGCCATCTTCTCGATCGCCTCGCGGGCCTCGTCGGTGAGCCGCTGGGGGACCACCACCTGCACCTTGGCGAGCAGGTCGCCGGGCTTGTCGTCGCCCCGCTGGACGCCGCGGCCTTTGAGCCGCAGCACCCGCCCGCTCGGCGTGCCGGGGGCCACCTTGACCTTGACCGACTTGCCGTCGAGGGTCGGCACGGGGACGGTCGCCCCGAGCGCCGCCTCGGCAAAGGTGACCGGCAGGTCGACGGTCAGGTTGTCGCCGTCCCGGCCGAAGACGGGGTGCGGCTGGACGGAGACGGTGAGGATCAGGTCGCCGGCGGGAGCGCCCGGGTCACCGGGTCGGCCCTTGCCACGCAGCCGGATCTTCTGGCCGTCCCGCACCCCTGCGGGGATCCGAACGTTCATCCGGCCCAGCTCGGGCGACTGGAGCAGCACCGTCGAGCCCTCGACGGCCTCCTTGAAGCCGATGTGCGTCGAGGCGTGCACGTCGACGCCCGGCTGGGGACCGCGCGGCGCGCCGAAGCCGCCATAGCCGGCACCTGCGCCGCCGCCGCCGAACATCCCGCTGAGGATGTCCTCGAGGTCGGGTCCCGCGCCGCCGGCACCCGGGGTGCCGAACCGCACCCGCTGGCCACCGCCGGCACCGAAGCCGGAGAAGAGGTCCTCGAAGCTCGCGCCGCCTGCGCCGCCCGGCCCGCCGGCCGTGAAGCGCGCGCCGCCGTGGGCCATCGCCCGGACCGCGTCGTACTCTTTGCGCTGCTCGGGGTCGGACAGGACGGCATACGCCTCGCCGATCTCCTTGAAGCGCTCGCTCGCCTTCGCGTCCCCCTGGTTCTGGTCGGGGTGCATCTTGCGGGCGAGCTTGCGGTAGGTCTTCTTGATGGTCGCCTCGTCGGCGTCCTGCGGCACGCCGAGGATCGCGTAGAAGTCCTTCTCGAACCAGTCCTGGCTAGCCATCCCGGCGCACCTCCTCGTTTGTCATCACAGTCTCATGTATGCCGCTGGGCTGGGGTCCCAGCCCAGCGGCGTGGCGGCGTTCAGGCAGGGTCGGCCACCGACACCCGTGCGGCTCGCACGAGCCGCTCGCCGTTCTTGTAGCCCGGCTGGAAGATCTGCACGACCGTGGTCGACGTCGCTCCCTCCGGGACCTCGGCCTCGACGTGCATCAGGGCCTCGTGGACGTTCGGGTCGAACTCGTCACCGACCTCGCCGACCCGGGAGATGCCAAACCGGGAGAGGGTCTCCTCGAGCTTGTCGGCGATCGAGGCGAACGGGCCGCCCTCGAGGTCCCCCGCCTGGCGGGCGAAGTAGATGTCGTCGAGCACCGGCAGCAGCGCCTCGACGACCCCGCTCACGGCGTTGGTGCGGATGACCTCGCGGTCGCGGTCGACCCGCTTCTTGTAGTTGACGTACTCGGCCTGCAGGCGCTGGAGGTCTGCGAGCAGCGTGGCCGCCATCGTGTCCTCCTCGGCGAGCTCGGCGTTGGCGGGCGCGTGGTCGTACTCGTCCTCGCCGCCCGGCTCGGACGAGGCACCGCCACCGCCCTCGGTGTAGATCGGCTCGGGCCCGGGCGTGCCCGACGCGACCGGGGCGCCGGCGGTGCCGGCGCCCTCGGTCGCGTCAGGACCGGCGCCCTCGGGGCCTGCGCCCTCGGGACGGATCTCCGGGTCCATCTGGCTCACTTGGCTTCCTGGTCGTCGTCGATGACCTCGGCGTCGACGACGTCCTCGTCGCCACCGGCCTCGCTGCCCGCACCACCGGCCTGGCTGTCGGACGACCCGGCCGAAGCGTCGGGACCGCTTGCAGCGGAAGCCTGCTCAGCGGCATACACCGCCTGGCCCATGGCCTGGGACTTCTCGTTGAGCGCGTCGACCTTGCTCTGGATGTCCTCCGGGCTCGCCTCGGAGCCGTCGGCGATCGCGGACTTGAGGTCGGCGAGCGCCTCCTCGACGGGCTTCTTGGCGTCGTCGGGCACCTTGTCGCCCGACTCCTTGAGGAAGTGCTCGGTCGAGTAGACGAGCTGCTCGGCCTGGTTGCGCACCTCGGCGGTCTCGCGCCGCTTGCGGTCCTCCTCGGCGTGCGCCTCGGCGTCCTTGACCATACGGTCGATCTCGTCCTTGGACAGGGCCGAGCCGCCGGTGATGGTCATCGTCTGCTCCTTGCCGGTGCCCTGGTCCTTGGCGGAGACGTTGACGATGCCGTTGGCGTCGATGTCGAAGGTGACCTCGATCTTCGGGATGCCCCGCGGCGCCGGTGCGATGCCGGTCAGCTCGAAGGTGCCGAGCGACTTGTTGTGCTGGGCGATCTCACGCTCACCCTGGAAGACCTGGATGAGGACCGACGGCTGGTTGTCGTCGGCGGTCGTGAAGATCTCCGAGCGCTTCGTCGGGATCGCGGTGTTGCGCTCGATGAGCGTGGTCATCAGGCCACCCTTGGTCTCGATGCCGAGCGAGAGCGGCGTGACGTCGATGAGCAGGACGTCCTTGCGCTCGCCCTTGAGGACACCGGCCTGCAGGGACGCGCCGACCGCGACGACCTCGTCGGGGTTGACGCCCTTGTTCGGCTCCTTGCCGCCGGTCAGCTCCTTGACGAGCGCCGTGACGGCCGGCATGCGGGTCGAGCCACCGACGAGGACCACGTGGTCGATGTCGGACAGCTTGATGCCCGCGTCCTCGATGACCTTGTGGAACGGCGCCTTGGTGCGGTCGAGCAGCGACTTGGTCATCTGCTCGAACTGCGCACGCGTCAGCGTCTCGTCGAGGTGGATCGGGCCCTCGGGCGTCATCGAGATGTACTGCGCCGAGATGTTCGTGGAGGTCGCGGACGACAGCTCCTTCTTGGCGCGCTCGGCCTCGTCACGGAGGCGCTGCATCGCGATCTTGTCCTTGGACAGGTCCTGGCCGGTCTTGTTCTTGACCTGCTGGATGAGCCACTTCACGACGACCTCGTCCCAGTCGTCGCCACCGAGCTGGTTGTCACCGCTCGTCGCGCGGACCTGGATCGTGGAGAAGTTGTCCTCCGGGTCCTTGCCGACCTCGAGGAGGGACACGTCGAACGTGCCGCCACCGAGGTCGAAGACGAGGATGAGCTCGTCCTCCTTGCCCTTGTCGAGGCCGTAGGCGAGCGCCGCCGCGGTCGGCTCGTTGATGATGCGCAGGACGTTGAGGCCCGCAATCTCGCCGGCCTCCTTGGTGGCCTGCCGCTCGGCGTCGTCGAAGTAGGCGGGGACGGTGATGACGGCGTCGGTCACCGGCTCGCCGAGGTAGGACTCGGCGTCACGCTTGAGCTTCTGCAGGATGCGGGCGCTGATCTCCTGTGCGGTGTAGCGCTTGCCGTCGATCTCGGGCGACTTCCAGTCGGTGCCCATGTGGCGCTTGACCGAGCGGATGGTCCGGTCGACGTTGGTCACGGCCTGGCGCTTGGCGACCTCGCCGACGAGCACCTCGCCGTTCTTGGCGAACGCCACGACGGACGGGGTGGTGCGGCCGCCCTCAGCGTTCGCGATGATGGTCGGCTCGCCGCCCTCGAGGACGGAGACAGCCGAGTTGGTGGTACCGAGGTCGATTCCGACCGCACGTGCCATGAGTGGTTCTCCTTGGTGTTCCTGATCGGCCGTATGCCGCTGGGCTCGCTCCTCATGGGGGCTCGCTCACGCTCCGGCCACGTGGTCTGGGTCCTGCTCAATCTGCTCTGCCCGGACCTGACTTGTCAAAACCGGACTCGCAAATCTTGCGTACACCTGACTCAACTTTGGAGCGATGTGATTTGTTCCCCGGCCTGGAGTCCGTCGGCGGGGTACGGCCGGGGCCGACTCGGGACGGGCAGGACTCAGTCGGCGAGGGCGCCCATGGGGTCCCATGCGGGCAGCACGACGGGATCCTGCTCGAGCGCCGCCTGCAGGTCGGCGGGGAGGGCGTAGCGGCGCACGGCGACCTCGAAGACGAACTCGGCGAACCAGCTGTCGTTCATCGTCATGAAACCCTTGTCGCCCTTCTCGGTGCCCCAGCTGTTCTCGACGCGCCACCGCCGGGGCACGTCGTCGACGAGGTCGACCCCGGTGAAGAGCATCGCGTGGGTCATCAGCGACTCGTGGTGCAGCAGGCGGTCGGCCTTGGTCAGGCTCGGCTGGGTGCCGTAGACCGCGGCCCGGTCGAAGAGGGACGCGTCCCACAGCCCGAGGTCGGCGTGCGACATCTGTCCCGTGTCGCAGCCGAACCACACCGGCTCGCCGTCCACGATCGCTCGTGCGGCAAGGGACTTCATCACCGCGGGCTCGACGTTGAGGTAGGTCACCGGCGGCGCGCCGACGACGTTGCCGAGGTGCTCGACGGTGAAGGTGCGCCCGTAGGGGCTGGTCGGCCGCGGGTCGTTGACGAGGCAGACGTAGTCGGCGAGCGGGACCGTGACATAGGCCTCGGCGAACTCGAGCGGCGTCAGCTCGCCGTCGCGGTGGAACGCCCCGTCCGAGTCCTTCCACTGCCAGACGAAGGACTCGGGAGGGGTGCCGAGGTGGATGCACAGCAGCCGGTGGATCGCGGCCAGCGCCTGCTCCTTCGTGACCTCGAGGGCCTCCGGGTCGGCGCCATCGGCTGCCTCGGCCCGCAGGTCCCGGGCCGCCTGGCGCAGGATCGTCGCGATGTCGCGGTTCATCTGGCGGGTGTTGCTCGAGCTCTTCGTCTCGGGCATCGCGACCTTGGGGACGAGCCCGTGCTTGAGGACGAGCGCGACGAACATGTTCCACTGCCCGCCGTCCTCAGCGGGCGTCGCGAGCAGGTGCGCGACGGTGCGGTCGTCGACGTCACGGTCGCTCGTCGCGATGATCGACTCGAGCCAGTGGTTTGCCTTCTCGAGCTTGTCCCAGAACAGGAGGTGGTTCTGGGAGAACTCGAAGTCCTTGACGCCCAGCTTCTTTCGGGCGCCGGCACGCAGCAGGTTCGTCCCCGCGAAGAGCCAGCAGCGCCCGCTCTTCTCCTGCGACGTCGCCGTCCAGTCGTCGAGCAGGTGGGAGACCGAGTGGTCGATGCTCGTGACGACGTGACGGTCGAGGGCGATGTCGTCCACCGACGTGGTCGTGACCGCGTTCTGCAGCAGCCGTGCGGTGGGGTCCGCGTCCCAGGCCTTCGTGAGGCGCTCGACGAGGTCCGGGGTGAGGTCGCGGGGCATGGACACTCCTTCGTGTAGTCGACCTTGGCATCGTATGCCGCAGGGTCGACGCGGGCTCGGTCGCGCGCTTCCGTCCTCGTGGGCCGACTCAGCCGGGCTGCCGGGCCTCGGCGCGTTCCCGGATGCCGCGCAGCATCTTGATCCCCATGATCGCGCTCACGACGCACAGGGCCTCGACCGCCGGGCCGGCCCATCCGACCCGCGGCTCGTAGCGCTCGCGGACGATGAGGCGGGTCTGCCGACCCGGGTGGTGGCGCAGCACGAACGCCCAGGTGTAGTCGAACGGGAAGCCGGCCGGCATCGATGCGCTACCCGGCGCGCGGGGTGGGCCGGGACGCAGCACGAGGTGCTCCTCCGGCTCGACCGCGACCACCGTCAACGCACCCTTCGGGTGGAGGCGCACCTCGCTGCCCACGGCGACGTCCTGCCACTGCGGCACGATGCGGTCCGCGCTGTGGATGCCGCAGCCGACCAGGTTCTCGAGCCAGTCGTAGCTGTAGAGCCCGCCGCGGCCCTGGCCGAGCTGGGCGAGCCAGGGCCAGACCTCCTCGCGTGGCGCGTCGATGGTGATGGCCCTCGTCTCGACGTAGGGCGCAGCGGGCAGCAGGTCGTCACCGGGCAACGGCTCCTCGGTCTCGCCGGTCGTGGCGCCCCAGTGCAGGAGGGAGTACCGCGCGGTCCAGGCCCCCGAGACCGCCGTGGCGACCCCCACCAGCACGGCCGTGCGCCGTCGCCACCGGTTCCTGGACATGTGCGGCCTCCCCTTCCGACCCCTCCACCCTCTCTCGCGTCACGGACCCGGGGCAGGACCAAGGTCCCCATCCACTCCGGCGGCCGGAGTTCGGGCTCACTCGACGGCTCGCAA
>NZ_AWQS01000170.1 GCF_000576575.1 Intrasporangium chromatireducens Q5-1 | reverse complement strand
TCCGTCTCGGGGGACGGGCCCGGGGCCGGCCCGGGGTCCGAACTCCGATCCGAGCCGGACTTCGCGCCCGCGTTCGAGCCGGTCTGAAGACCGCGGAGCGCCTGGAGCAGGCCCGGTGCCGCCTCGCCCGTGTCGCCCGAGAAGCCGTGCGAGGGAATCGTCTTGCCGGCCCACGCCTGGCCCGCCGAGTCGGCCGGGCGGCCGGTCGCGTCGACGTGGGCGTGCTGCCCGTCCGTCGGCCCGTGCTGCCGGTCGGTCATGACCCCGGCCGCCCTGCGACCTCGAGCGCCTCGGGCAGGGTGAAGGCGCCCCGGTAGAGGGCCGACCCGACGATGGCTCCCTCGACGCCCTCGCCCACGAGGGCGCGCAGCGCACGGATGTCGTCGAGGGTGGAGACACCGCCCGAGGCGACGACCGGGCGGTCGGTGCGGGCGCACACGTCTCTCAGCAGGGCCACGTTCGGGCCCTGGAGCATGCCGTCCTTGTTGACGTCGGTGACGACGTAGCGGGCACAGCCGGCGGCGTCGAGCCGCTCGAGGGTCTCCCACAGGTCGCCGCCGTCGCGGGTCCAGCCGCGCGCGGCCAGCGTCGTGCCCCGGACGTCGAGCCCGATGGCGACGCGGTCCGCGTGCTCGGCGACGATGGTGGCGGTCCACTCCGGGTCTTCCAGAGCCGCAGTGCCGATGTTGACCCGCCGGCAGCCGGTCGCGAGCGCGGCCTCGAGCGATGCCGCGTCGCGGATCCCCCCGGAGAGCTCGACCTGGATGTCGAGCCGCCGGACGATCGAGTCGATGACCTCGCGGTTGCTCCCCCGTCCGAAGGCCGCGTCGAGGTCGACGAGGTGCAGCCACTCGGCGCCCTGGTCCTGCCAGGCCCTGGCCGCCTCCCACGGGTCGCCGAACTCGCCGCCGCTGCCCGCGACGCCCTGGACGAGCTGGACGGCGCGGCCTTCCGAGACGTCGACGGCGGGCAGCAGCTCGAGACGGGGCTGGTCAGACATGCTGGGTCTCCTTGTCGTTCAACGCTTTTGAGGTATGCCGCTGAGCCGGCTCAGCAGCACAGGTGGCCCGTGGTCAGCCGCTGGGCGTCATCGTCGTCCCGCTCGGCTCGTCACAGGCTCTCCACCCAGTTCTCGAGGAGCTGCAGCCCCGCGTCGCCGGACTTCTCCGGGTGGAACTGCGTCGCGCACAGCGGCCCGTTCTCGACGGCGGCGACGAACCGGGCACCGTGCTCGGCCCACGTCACCGTGGGCGCGACGACGGCGAACGCTCCGGTCGCCTCGAGCGTCCAGGACTGGACGGCATACGAGTGCACGAAGTAGAAGCGCTCCTGCTCGACGCCGCGGAACAGCCGGGAGCCGGCGCCGACCTCGACCTCCGACCACCCCATGTGCGGCACGATGTCCGCGGGCAGCCGCTCGACGGTGCCGGGCCACTCCGCGAGCCCCTCCCGGGGGGCGGCCGAGGGCTCGGCCGAGCCGTCGAACATCACCTGCATGCCGACGCAGATGCCGAGGACCGGGCGGCTGCCGGCGACCCGGCGGCCGATGATCCGGGGCCCGTGTGCGGCGGCCAGCCCGGCCATGCAGGCGTGGAAGTTGCCGACGCCGGGGACGAACAGCCCCTCGCACTCCAGGGCGGCGTGCGGGTCGGCGGTCAGCTCGACCGAGGCGCCGACCCGCTCGAGGGCGCGCACGGCGGAGCGGACGTTGCCGCTGCCGTAGTCGAGGATGACGACTCGCCGCGTCATGTCAGAGCGCGCCCTTGGCGCTCGGGATCCCGTGCACCCGCGGGTCGACCGCGACGGCGGCCCGCAGCGCGCGCGCCACCGCCTTGAACTGCGCCTCGACGATGTGGTGCGGGTCGCGTCCCGCGAGGACCCGCACGTGCAGACACAGGCCGGCGTTGTAGGCGAAGGACTCGAACACGTGCCGGGTCATCGAGCCGGTGAAGTGGCCGCCGATGAGGGTGTACTGCTGGCCCTCCGGCTCGCCCTCGTGGACGACGTAGGGGCGGCCAGCCACGTCGACGACGGCGTGGCAGAGCGCCTCGTCGAGCGGCACGGTCGCGTCGCCGAAGCGGGAGATGCCGGACTTGTCACCGAGCGCCTGGCGCAGGGCCTGCCCGAGCACGATCGCGGTGTCCTCGACCGTGTGGTGCACGTCCACCTCGATGTCGCCGCTGGCCTTGACGGACAGGTCGATGAGTGCGTGCTTGGCGAGCGAGGCGAGCATGTGGTCGTAGAACGGGACCCCGGTGGACACGTCGGACTGCCCCGTGCCGTCGAGATCGAGGGTCAGCTCGATCGAGGACTCGCTCGTCGTGCGGCTGATCGTGGCCGTGCGGCTCATGCCGGCTCCTGTTCCAGTCGGTGCTCCGGGGCGAGGCGGCCCATTGCCTCGAGGAAGGCGGACGTCTCGGCCGGTGTACCGGCGGTGACGCGGAGGTGGTGCGGGATGCCGACGTCGCGGACGAGGACGCCGGCCTCGAGGAGCGCCTGCCACGTCGCGTGGGCGTCGGCGAGGCCGCCGAAGAGGACGAAGTTGGAGTCGCTCGCCACGGGCGCCAGCCCCATCCCGGCGAGCCCGTCGACGATGCGGTCCCGCTCGGCCTTGATCGCCTCGACGGTCGCGAGGAGCAGATCGGCGTGCTGGAGCGCGACCCGGGCGATCGTCTGCGTCGGGGTCGACAGGTGGTAGGGCAGGCGGACGAGCCGCAGTGCGTCGACGAGCGCGGGGTCGGCGACGAGGTAGCCGAGGCGGCCGCCGGCGAACGCGAACGCCTTGCTCATCGTGCGTGTGACGACGAGGCGGGGGTTGCCCTCGAGCAGCGTCAGCGCGCTGCGCGTGCCGGGCCGGGCAAACTCCGCGTAGGCCTCGTCGACGACGACGACGGCGTTGGGGGCCGCGTCGAGGACCGCACCGATGACCTCGAAGGGCAGCGCCGTGCCGGTCGGGTTGTTCGGCGAGCAGAGGAACACGATCGACGGGTCGTGCGCCCGCGCCTGCTCGGCGGCCGCCTCGGCGGTCAGCTCGAAGGTGCCGGACTCGCGCATCCCGTCCGCCCAGGTCGTGCCGAGCGTTGCCGTGATGATCGGGTGCATCGAGTAGCTCGGGGTGAACCCGAGCGCCGTGCGGCCGTGCCCGCCGAACGCCTGGACGAGGTGGGAGAGCACCTCGTTGGACCCGTTCCCGGCCCAGACCTGTTCGGGCCTGACCCGCACGCCGGACTGCTGCCCGAGATAGCTCGTCAGGACGGCGCGCAGGTCGGTGAACTCGCGGTCGGGGTAGCGGTTGAGGCTCCTGATGTCGTCCTCGAGCGCCGCCATGACGGCCCGGACGATGACCTCCGGGACGGGGTAGGAGTTCTCGTTGGTGTTGAGCCGCACGGGGACGTCGAGCTGCGGGGCGCCGTAGGGCGAGCGGCCGCGCAGGTCAGGTCGCAGCAGCCGTCCGATCTCGTGTGCCGCCGTCCTCGCCTCCGGGGAGTCCGCGCTCATCGCGGCACCGCGCTCGAGAAGCGGGCGGTCACGGCCTCGCCGTGCGCCGGCAGGTCCTCGGCCTGCGCCAGGGCGACGACGTGCGGCGCGACGCCGCGTAGGGCCGCCTCGTCGTAGTCGACGACGTGGATACCACGCAGGAACGACTGGACCGACAGCCCGCTCGAGTGGCTGGCCGAGCCGGCCGTCGGCAGGACGTGGTTGGACCCGGCGGCGTAGTCGCCGAGGCTGACCGGCGCGTAGTCGCCGACGAAGATCGCCCCGGCGTTGCGGACGCGGGAGGCCACCCCAGCGGCATCGCGCGTCTGGACCTCGAGGTGCTCCGCGGCATACGCGTCGACGACGGCGAGGCCCGCCTCGAGGTCGTCGACGAGGACGATGCGGGACTGCCGGCCCTGCAGGGCGGTGGCGACCCGCTCGGTGTGCTTCGTCGCTGCCACCCGTCGGCTGAGGGCCTGCTGCGTGGCCTCCGCGAGGGCCTCGCTGTCGGTGACGAGGACCGAGGCGGCGAGGGGGTCGTGCTCGGCTTGGCTGATCAGGTCGGCGGCGACGAGGTCGGGGTCGGCGCTCTCGTCGGCGAGGATGGCGATCTCGGTCGGCCCGGCCTCGGCGTCGATGCCGATGAGCCCCTTGAGGAGGCGCTTCGCGGCGACGACCCAGATGTTGCCCGGACCGGTGACCATCGACACCGGCTCACACACCGTCGCCGTCTCGTCGCCGGCGGCCGCCTCGGTGAAGCCGTAGGCGAACATCGCGACGGCCTGCGCGCCCCCCACGGCGTAGACCTCGTCGACGCCGAGCAGGGCGCAGGTGGCGAGGATCGTCGGGTTGGGGTAACCGGCGAAGACCCCGGTGTTGTCGCGCTGCGGCGGGGACGTCACGGCGATCGAGCCGACCTCGGCGAGCTGCGCCGGCACGACGTTCATGACGACGCTGCTGGGATAGACGGCCAGTCCGCCCGGGACGTAGAGCCCGACCCGGTCGACCGGCACCCACCGCTCGGTGACGGTGCCGCCCGGCACGACGGTGGTCGTCGTGTCCGTGCGGCGCTGGTCGGCGTGCACGAGGCGTGCCCGGCGGATCGACTCCTCGAGGGCGGCTCGCAGGTCGGGGTCGAGCTGGTCGAGCGCGGCCTGCAGCACCGGTGCCGGGACCCGCAGGTGGGTCGGACGCACCCCGTCGAAGCGCTCCCCCAGGTCGCGCAACGCCTCGGCCCCGCGATGCTCGACGTCCGCACAGATGGGCCGCACATGCTCGAGGGCGGCCGTGACGTCGAACTCGGCACGGGGCAGGGCCTGCCGCAGGAAGCGCACGTCGAGCGCGCGCCCACGCAGGTCGAGGGTGGACATCATGGCGACAATTCTAGGAAGCCGGCGGATCGGCCCGTCGCCGCGTCTCACTCCGGCGCCGCGGGCGTCACCATGTCGAGCAGGACCGCCGTCTCCCACGCCCACTGGCGCCACTGGTCGTAGCGGCCGGACTGGCCGCCGTGCCCGGCTGCGATCTCGGTGCGGAAGAGGATCGGCCGCGCGTCGGGGCGGTCGCGGTCGGCCCAGCGGAGCGCCGCCACCCACTTGGCCGGCTCCGTCACGTAGACCCGGGTGTCGTGCAGGCTCGTCGTGACGAGGAGCGCGGGATGCGCCTTGCCGGTGACGTTCTCATAGGGCGAGTAGGACCGCATGAGGGCGTAGGCGGCCGCGTCCTCGACGGGGTTGCCCCACTCCTCCCACTCGATCACCGACAGCGGCAGGGACGGGTCGAGGATCGTCGTGAGCGCGTCGACGAACGGGACCGACGCGTGGACGAAGCGGAAGCGGTCCGGAGCGAGGTTGACCACGGCCCCCATGAGCAGGCCGCCCGCGGAGCCGCCCTCGGCCGCCAGCCGGTCGGCAGCGACGACCCCGCCCTCCACCAGCCGGTCGGCGCACGCGACGAAGTCGGTGAACGTGTTGCCCTTGTGCTCGAGCTTGCCGGCGTCGTACCAGCTGCGGCCCATCTCGGAGCCGCCGCGGACGTGCGCGATGGCGAAGACCCAGCCCCGCTGCAGCAGCGAGAGGCGGAGCACCGAGAACCACGGGTCGCTCGAGATGCCGTAGGCGCCGTAGCCGTTGAGCAGTCCCGGCGCGGTCCCGTCGAGCGGGGTGTCGCGGTGGTGGACGAGCGAGATCGGGACGCGTGCACCGTCCGGGGCGGTCGCCCACTCACGACGTTGAACGTAGTCGCCGGGATCGTGCCCGCCGAGGACCTCCTGCCGCTTGAGGATGGTGCTGGTCCGGGTCGCGACGTCGTAGTCGATGACCGTCCGCGGCGTGACGAGCGACTCCCACACGAGCTGGATGGTCGGGGTCGACGTCTCGGCGTTGGTGCCGACCCGGATGGTGTGGAGCGGCTCGCCGAGCTCGACGTCGTGCGCCTCACCCAGCCCTGCCGGCGCCGACGAGGTGGTGGACCGCTCGATGACGCGCACCGCCGTCCCGCCCTCCCGCCGCAGCGAGACGGCGATGAACTGCTCGAACCCATCGACACCGGTGACGTACTCGTCCTCGCTCGTCACGTCGAGCGGGAGCCACTCGTCGTGGCTCGTGCACGTGATCGGTGCGACCGCCAGCTCGAAGTTCGTCCGGCGGGCGTTGTGCACGACGAGCAGGTGCTCGCCCACCGGCTCGATGTCGTACTCGACGCCCTGTCGGCGCTCGGCAACGACGCGGGGCTCGCCGAGCGGCTCCGCGGCGTCGAGGATGCGGTACTCGTTCGTCGTCTTGGAGCCGATCGCGATGATGACGTGCCGGTCGTCGCGGGAGGCGCCGACGCCGACGAAGAACCGCTCGTCCGTCTCCTCGTGGACGAGCACGTCCCCGTCCTGGGCCGTGCCGACCTCGTGGCGCCACACCTGGTGGGGGCGCCACGCCTCGTCGACCCGCGTGTAGAACAGGTAGCGGGCGTCCAGCGACCACGCGAGCGACCCGCCCGTCTGCCGCACCGCCTCGTCGAGCACCTCCCCCGTCGCGATCCGCACCACGCGCACGTCGTAGCGTTCGTCTCCCGCGAGGTCAGCGGCATACGCGAGCACGTCCCCGGCCGGGGACACCTCGCTCGCCCCGACGGCGAAGAAGTCGTGCCCGGCAGCGGCGGCGTTCTGGTCGAGGAGCACCTCCTCACCGGCGGGTGCAGCATCGCCCTCCAGGGAGGGACGCTCGGGCTGGTCGGTGAGCAGGACCCGTGCGTCGACGGGGTACTGCTGGCCCTCGATCGTGCGGGAGTAGTACCACCAGCGGTCGTGCCGGACGGGCACGCTGAGGTCGGTCTCCTTGATCCGGGACCGGAACTCCTCGTAGATCGTCTCGGCGAGCGGCTGCAGGTGGGCGGTCCGCTCCTCGGCCCACCGGTTCTCCGCCTCGAGGTAGCCGAGCAGGTCGGGGTCGTCGCGGTTCGCCATCCAGGCGTAGGGGTCCTCGAACGACTCGCCGTGGCGCTCTCGGAGCGTGGGCTGGCGGCGGGCGACGGGTGGCTGCTGCATCCGCGCATCGTAGGCACGTGCCCGTTAGCCTGACGAGGTGAGCACCGACCGCGACCCGTATGCCGCTGCGCGGGCCTCCGCAGCCGTGCTGGCGGAGCGGACCGGACGAGCCCGCCACGAGGTCCTCGTCGTGCTCGGCTCCGGCTGGGGCCCGGCCGCTGAGGCGCTCGGTGAGCCGGCCGTCGAGCTCGCGATGACGGACCTGCCCGGCTTCCACGCCCCGGTGGCCGAGGGACACGCGGGGACGGTGGCCTCGGTCCTCGTCGGTGGTGTGCCGACCCTGGTCTACGCGGGTCGCACCCACCTCTACGAGGGGCACGGCCCGGTCCCGGTCGTGCACGGGATGCGGGTCGCGGCCGCCGCGGGGGTGCGCGCCGCCGTCCTGACGAACGCGAACGGTTCCCTGCGCGACGACTGGCAGGTCGGGCAGGCCGTCCTCGTCGCCGACCACCTCAACCTCACCGGGGTGTCGCCGCTCGTGGGGCCGCGCTTCGTCGACCTGACCGACGCGTGGTCGGCGCGGTTGCGGGGCCTGGCCCGTGCGTTCGCCCCGGCCCTCGACGAGGGTGTCTACGCGATGCTCCGCGGGCCGCACTACGAGACATGGGCCGAGGCCGAGTGGCTCCGGCGGGTCGGTGGCGACATGCTCGGCATGTCGACGGTGCTCGAGGCGGTGGCCGCCCGCGAGCTGGGCATCGAGCTGCTCGGGCTGTCGACCGTGACGGCGATCGAGGGCCAGCCGTCGGGTATCGACCCGGCGGAGGTGGTTGCCGTCGCCGAGCGCACCGCCAAGCGGCTCGGCCCGCTCATCGCCGGGGTCATCCAGCGCCTCTGACCCCGCGAACGGACCGCTCGTGGTCGAACTGGTCAGTACACCACCCGTTTCAACCCCGAACGGACCGTTCGAGGGTGAACTGGGTGGTGTACCGGCCGGTTCACTCATCACCGCCGGGGGCGATCGGCCCGCCGTGCGGCAGACTTTGAGCTGACTGCGAGAGAGGGAACCAATGACGACCCACCCGGCAACCCCGGCGCACCACCCCGCCAGCGGCGACCCCGCCGGCCCCCGCCCCAGCGCGAGCCTCGGCGTGCACTCGGAGGTGGGCCGGCTGCGCAAGGTCCTCGTGTGCCGCCCGGGCCTGGCCCACCGGCGGCTCACCCCCTCGAACAACGACGACCTGCTCTTCGACGACGTGATGTGGGTCGACCAGGCGGAGCGCGACCACGCCGAGTTCGTCGGGGCCCTGACCGGTCACGGCGTCGAGGTGCTCGAGCTGCACGACGTGCTCGCCCAGACGCTGGCGCAGCCGGACGCGAAGGCCTGGCTGCTCGACCGCAAGATCACCGCGAACGCCGTCGGGCTCGGGCTCGTCGACGCGACGCGGGACTTCCTCGAGTCGCTGCCCGACGACCGGCTCGCGGAGTACCTCATCGGCGGCCTCGCCGTCCACGACCTGCCTCCCGGCCACCGACCGGACCAGCTGCCCCTCGTAGCCCAGTCGGTCGGCCCGCGCGAGTACCTCATGCCGCCGCTGCCCAACACGCTCTACACG
>NZ_AWQS01000169.1 GCF_000576575.1 Intrasporangium chromatireducens Q5-1 | reverse complement strand
CCTCGAGGGCTCGCCCGGGCGCGAGGGCGTCGATGGCCGCCAGCGTCCCGGCGGCACCGCCGCACTGGACGGGCAGCAGGTGCGTGCGTGCCGCGACCTCGGCCCTCGCCTCGTGCAGGGCGGCCAGCCAGCCGGCGGCCTTGGCCGCGAACGTCGTGGGGAGGGCCGGCTGCGACAGGGTACGGGCGACGAGGAGGGTCCCGCGGTGTGCGTCGGCGAGCCGGGCGGCTGCGTCGACGGCTGCCGCGAGCCGGTCGACGACGATGGCGAGCGACCGGTGGGCCAGCAGCATGAGGGCGGAGTCGAGCACGTCCTGGCTCGTCAACCCCCGGTGGATGACCGCCGCGGCACCGGTCTCGGGGCCGACGGCCGACCGCAGCGCCGCGAGCATCGGGATGACGGGGTTGCCACCAGCCTCGACGCCGGCTGCGATCGGGCCGAGGTCGTGGTCGGTGACGTCACCGTGGGCCGAGACCGCTGCCACGACGTCGTCGTCGACGAGGCCGAGCCGAGCCTGGACGCGGACCCAGGCGACCTCGACGTCGAGCAGTGCCTGCAGCACGGCAGCGTCGTCGACCAGGTGCGGCCAGCGCGCCGACCCGGGGGCAAGGAGCAGCGGCAAGTCAGACCTCGTGACGGGGGAACTGGAGGAAGACGGTCTCCCCGTCGCCCTGGAGGCGCACGTCGAAGCGGTAGACGCCGTCGGCCTCGCGGGTTGCGATGAGCGTGGAGCGCCGGTCCTCGGCGAGGGATGACAGGAACGGGTCGTTCGCGAGCGCCTCGGCGTCGTCGGGCAGGTAGACCCGGGTGAAGAGCCGGTTCAGCAGGCCCCGAGCGAAGACGACCATCGCGATGAACGGCGCAGCGCCCTGCGACGTCGGCCCGGGGACGACGGTCGTGAACGAGTACCCGCCATCGCGCCACGTCGACGTCCGGCCGAAGCCGGTGAACCGGCCAGGGTCGGACGTCAGCGAGCCCGGCTGCTGGACCACCTGTCCGGACTCGTCGGCCTGCCAGAGCTCGAGCATGGAGTCCTGGATGCCGGTGCCGTTGCCGTCCGTGACGAAGCCGTGGAGCCGGATCGCACCGGGGCACCCCGGGGCGACGAGGTGCTCACCGCCCTCGTAGGGCAGCGCGAAGTGGTAGAAGGGGCCGATCGTCTGGCCGGGCGTCGGGACGGGACCGCGCTCAGCGGCATACGGCGTCGTGCTCTCAGGCATGGTCGCTCTCCTGCTCCATCCGCGTCGCGTGCTCGCCGGTCAGGACGATGTCCCACCGGTAGCCGAGCAGGAACTCATGCTCGGACAGGTCATGGTCGTAGCTGGCGACGAGGCGCTCGCGGGCCTTCGGGTCGGTGACCGACTGGTAGATCGGGTCGAGGGCGAAGAGCGGGTCACCGGGGAAGTACATCTGGGTGATCATCCGCTGGGTGAACTCGCGCCCGAAGAGCGAGAAGTGTACGTGGGCCGGGCGCCAGGCGTTGCGGTGGTTGCCCCACGGGTAGGGACCCGGCTTGATCGTCAGGAACGAGTAGCTGCCGTCGTCACCGGTGAGGGTGCGACCGACGCCGGTGAAGTGGGGGTCGATCGGTGCTGGGTGCTGGTCGCGCTTGTGGATGTAGCGACCGGCCGCGTTGGCCTGCCAGATCTCGACGAGCTGCCCCCGGACGGGGCGCCCGTCGCCGTCGAGGACGCGACCGGTGATGCGGATCCGCTCACCGATCGGCTCCCCACCGCGCTGGATGGTCAGGTCCGCCTCGAGCGGGTCGACGTCGCGGGTGCCGAAGACCGGGGACCACAGCTCGATCCCCTCCGGATCGGCATGCTCGAGAGCCTTCGTCGGGTGCCTCAGGATGGAGCTGCGGTAGGGCGCGAAGTCGAGCCGCGACTGGGTGCGGTGCACCCCGGACCGCTCGTCCTGCCGCTGCAGGTCCTCGATCTCCGCGGTGATCTCGTGCTGCGACTCGAGGTTGCCCCGGGTGGGCGCCTCCTGCTCCTCGATGACGACTTCGCTCATGCCCGATCTCCTTCGTCCCGGCTACGGAGCCACCGTACCTCGTGTGCGCTTTCTGCACAATGGTTCACATAGCGCACAGAGTGAGGTCAACTCGAGGAGCCGTTGTGGCGCTCCCCCTCGCTGCGCAGCTCGCGAGCCCGCTCGACGAGCGCCTCCGTCTTCTCCTCGCGCTTCTCGACCTGCCGGGTGTCCCGGGGCGGCAGCTGGATCGTCTCGGCGGCCCGCATGCCCGCCTGCAGCTCGCGGCCCCGCTCGGTCTCCGCGTCGATCTCGGCGCCGAGCAGGAGGGCGAGGTTCATGATCCACAGGCCCAGCAGGACGATGATGACCGAGCCGATCGTCCCGTACGTGGCGTTGTACTTGCTGAAGTTGGCCACGTAGAAGCCGAAGGCGACGCCGGCGATCGCCATCGCGACGAACGCGACGACCGACCCCACGCTGATCCACCGGAACCTTGGCTGCTTGACGTTGGGGGTCGCGTAGTAGAGCAGGGCGATGAGGGTGACCGCGATGACGACGACGATCGGCCACTTGACGATCGACCACACCGTCAGGCCGGTCGAACCGAGGCCGACCGCGTCGGCGACGGTCTTGGCGACCGGGCCGGACAGGAACAGGATGCCGAGCATCAGCACGACAAGGACGACGAGGACAACGGTGACGAGGACGTTGATGGGCCGCAGGATCCAGATCGGGCGCCCCTCCCCCACCTCGTAGAGCCGGTTCATCGCCCGCCCGAACGCACCGACGTAGCCGGAGGCCGACCACAGTGCGCCGACGATGCCGACGACGAGGGCCAGGCCCGCCTTGCTCGAGCTGGCGAGCTGCTCGATCGGGCCCTGCAGCAGGCTCGCGACCTCCGGGGTGGCGTGGTCGCGGATGAAGCCGGTGATCGCGTCCGTCGTCCGTTTGCCCTGCCCGAAGATCCCGAGGAGCGACACGACGGCCAGCAGCCCCGGCATGATCGACAGCGCTGCGTGGTAGGTCAGCCCGGAGGCGAGGTCGGTGCAACTGTCCTTGCGGAACTCGAGCCAGGCCCGCTTCAGCACGTAGCCCCACGTCGGCTTCGCGATGTCGGTCACCTGATCGGGCTTCTGCGGCGCGTCGGGCGCCGGCGCCCGGGCGGCCTTGTCGCGGGTCTGTGCAGCCCTGTCGTCCTTGTCGTCCATTCGCTCCGTGTGCCCACCCCGCGTCCGTCTACACCTTCGACGGCAGCCCGCTGAGCGGCATACCCACGGACGGCGAGAGCCCGCCACCCACAGGGGGTGACGGGCTCTCGGGCCGGTCGGGCGCCTCCGTCAGGAGGCGTCCTCCTCGACGGTGAGGTTGCGGGTCTTGCTCGCGTCGAGCGGGATGCCCGGGCCCATCGTCGTGCTCAGCGTCGCCTTCTCGATGTAGCGACCCTTCGAGCTCGCCGGCTTGAGACGGAGGATCTCGTCCAGCGCCGCCGCGTAGTTCTCGACGAGCGCCTTCTCGTCGAAGGACACCTTGCCGATGATGAAGTGGAGGTTCGCGTGCTTGTCGACGCGGAACTCGATCTTGCCGCCCTTGATGTCGGACACGGCCTTGGCCACGTCCATCGTCACGGTGCCGGTCTTCGGGTTGGGCATGAGCCCACGCGGACCGAGCACCTTGCCGAGGCGACCGACCTTGCCCATCATGTCGGGCGTCGCGACGACGGCGTCGAAGTCGAGCCAGCCACCGGCGACGCGCTCGAGCATGTCGTCGGAGCCGACGTAGTCGGCACCGGCCTCACGGGCCGCCTCCGCCTTGTCGGCCTGCGCGAAGACGAGGACCTTGGCCGTCTTGCCGGTGCCGTTGGGCAGGTTGACCGTGCCGCGGACGGCCTGGTCGGCCTTGCGGGGGTCGACGCCGAGGCGGAACGCGACCTCGACGGTCTCGTCGTACTTGGCCTTCGCCGCCTGCTTCGCGACGCGGACCGCCTCGAGCGGCGCGTAGACCTTGCCGGGCGTGATGAGCTCGGCGGCTGCGCGGTAGTTCTTGCTGCGCTTCATGATGCTCCTTGTGGTGTGGTGCGGAGTTGTGGTGCTGGGCCAGCGCCGCCCTCCCACAGGCCCACCAGCATGTCGTATGCCGCTGGGCTTGGTGGGCGCCCGACGTACCGTCGGGCGCCACCTGAGTCAACGCCTCAGAGCTCGGTTTCGATTCCCATCGAGCGAGCCGTCCCCGCGATGATGCGGGCGGCCATCTCCTCGTCGTTGGCGTTGAGGTCTTCCATCTTCTGGCGCGCGATCTCGAGGACCTGGTCACGCGAGAGCTTGGCGACCTTCGTCTTGTGCGGCTCACCGGAGCCCTTCGCCACGCCTGCGGCCTTCTTGATCAGCTCGGCGGCCGGCGGCGTCTTCGTGATGAAGGTGAACGAGCGGTCTTCGTAGACCGTGATCTCGACCGGGATGACGTTGCCGCGCTGGGACTCCGTCGCGGCGTTGTACGCCTTGACGAACTCCATGATGTTGACGCCGTGCTGACCGAGCGCCGGGCCGACGGGCGGCGCGGGGGTGGCCTGGCCGGCCTGGATCTGCAGCTTGATGAAGCCGGAGACCTTCTTCTTGGGGGGCATGCTTGCCTACCTTCTGGTTGTGGGCCGACGCCGTGGGCGATGACCCGGTTGCATTGCCCCGGACGGTGGCCCGGGACGGGTTCTGGGGAACGCCTAGATCTTGGCGACCTGGCTGAAGGACAGCTCGACGGGGGTCTCGCGGCCGAAGATCGACACGAGCACCTTGAGCTTCTGCGACTCGGGGATGATCTCCGAGATCGTCGCCGGCAGCGTCTCGAACGGGCCCTCCATGACGGTGACCGACTCGCCGACCTCGAAGTCGACGACCGCCGGCTGCTTGGCCGCGGCGCCACCGGCAGCGGCGCCGGCCGGGACCTTGGCGCCCTGCGCCGCGGGAATCGTCGGGGCGAGCATCGTCACGACCTCGTCGAACGAGAGCGGGACCGGCTGGTGCGCGTTGCCGACGAAGCCGGTGACCCCCGGGGTGTGCCGCACGGCGCCCCAGCTCTCGTCGGTGAGGTCCATGCGGACGAGGACGTAACCGGGCATCCGGACACGGCGGACGAGCTTCTTCTGGCCGTTCTTGATCTCGGTCACCTCCTCCATGGGGACCTCGATCTCGAAGATGTAGTCCTCCATGTTGAGGGTCTGGATGCGCGTCTCGAGGTTGGCCTTGACCCGGTTCTCATAGCCGGCGTAGGAGTGCACGACGTACCACTCACCGAACTTGCTGCGCAGGTCGCGCTTGAACGCCTCGACCGGGTCCTCGTCGGACTCCTCGGCCGTCGCCTCCTCGCCGGTCGCCGTGGGGGCAGCGTCCTCGTCGGCCTGGGCGTCCTGGTCGGAATCGTCGGCCAGGTCGGTCGCGGCTGCCTGGTCCACGTCGTCCTGCTCGACCGGGGCGGACGCCTCGTCGACGGCGACCTCACGGTCGGCGACGTCGGGCTCGGCGTGGACGCTCTCGGCGGCGTACTCGTCGGACACGGTTGACCTACTTCCTCGCTATTGGTTCAGCGGTGGGCTGGTGGCCTCGGGCGGGGACCCGTCAGAGGACCTTCCCGCTGAAGGCCCAGCTGATCAACTTGCTCCACACGAAGTCGAAGCCGGACACCACCGCCATGATCACCAGCACGAACACGATGACGACGGTGGTGTAGCGCACGAGCTCGGGGCCTGTCGGCCTCACGACCTTGCGCAGCTCGTCGAGGATCTGCCGGATGAACAGGGCGATGGCGCCGTAGAAGCGCGACACGGGATTGCCGCGCCGGGCCCGGCCGGTCCGGCCAGACCCGTGCTTGGCGCTCGTCTCGGTCACGCTTCCTACTTTCTGCCAGCACACCTGATGCGCAGGGCAAGAGGGACTCGAACCCCCAACCGCTGGTTTTGGAGACCAGTGCTCTACCAATTGAGCTATTGCCCTACACCGGCCCTTTAGGGGAGAGCCGGTGGGACGGCATGCGTCAGCATGGCCAGCGGGGCCGTCCGGAGGAAGATCATACGGGACGATCCTGTCCGAGGGCGAACCGACCAGACCGAGGGCATGCCGCTCACCGCGCTCCCGGGGCGCGCGACGTCCCGCACGTGGCCGGCTCGAGCGTGCGCGTGCCGTGCGCCGGGGAGCCGGCTCAGCGGCATACCACCTCTGCAGTCGGGCGCGCGGTGGCTACCGTCGTCGGTCGGGCCGCGATCCGGACGTGTGGACCGGGCGTCCCGAGCGAGTGGGAGGATCGGCGGGTGACCTCATCACGCACTCCGCTGGCGTCCCTGTCCGACGACGACCTCGCTGCCTTCCTCACCGAGCAGCAGCAGGCCTACGCGCAGCTGCAGGCCACGGGTCTGAAGCTCGACCTCACGCGCGGCAAGCCCTCCTCGGCGCAGCTCGACCTCTCCGACGAGCTGCTCAAGCTGCCGACGACGACGAAGGACCGGGCGGGCACGGACGTGCGCAACTACGGCGGCCTCGAGGGCCTGCAGGAGCTGCGCGAGATCTTCGCCGAGCTGCTCGGCGTCGAGCCGGCCCAGGTCGTCGCCGGCGGCAACTCGAGCCTCACGATGATGCACACGGTCCTCGTCGACTTCCTCCTCTTCGGCGGGGTCGACTCCCCGCGGCCGTGGTCGCAGGAGGAGACGGTCCGCTTCGTGTGCCCGGTGCCCGGCTACGACCGGCACTTCGCGCTGCTCGAGGAGCTCGGCATCGAGATGGTCAACGTCGACATGCGCGACGACGGCCCGGACATGGACGCGGTCGAGGCCCTCGTGCGCGACGACCCGAGCGTCAAGGGCATCTGGATCGTGCCGACCTACGCCAACCCGAACGGCGCCGTCGTCTCGCAGGAGGTCGCCGCCCGGCTCGCCTCGATGCCGACTGCCGCACCGGACTTCACGATCTTCTGGGACAACGCCTACGCCTTCCACCACCTCACCGAGGACGAGACGAAGAGCGCCGACATCATCAGCCTCTGCACGGCCGGCGGTCACCCGAACCGCCCCGTCGTGTTCGCATCGACCTCGAAGGTCACCTACGCCGGGGCCGGCGTCGCCGTCCTCGCCGCGTCGGTCGACAACGTCGCGTGGTTCCTGCGCCACCTCGGCAAGGCTTCCATCGGGCCGGACAAGGTCAACCACCTCCGGCACGTCGAGTTCTTCCGTTCCGCCGAGGGGCTGCGCCAGCACATGCAGAAGCACCGCGAGATCCTCGCGCCGAAGTTCGCCGCGGTCGACGAGGCTCTGCGCACGGGGCTCGCGGGGCTGGACATCGCGGAGTGGAGCCACCCGCGCGGCGGCTACTTCGTCAACCTCGACGTCCTCGACGGGACCGCCTCGCGCGTCGTGCAGCTCGCCAAGGAGGCCGGCATCGCGCTCACCCCGGCCGGTTCGTCGTTCCCCTACGGCCGTGACCCCCGCGACCGCAACATCCGGCTCGCGCCGACGATGCCCGTCCTCGACGACGTACGCACCGCCATGGCCGGCGTCGCGACGTGTGTGGCGCTCGCCGCAGCGGAGCGGCTCATCTCCGAGCGCCGAGCGGGTAGGTAACGTCGGAACAGACGACGGGCGCCGGCCCAAGACGTGGGCGCCGGCCCGGTATCGGAAGGAGAGCACGATGAGTGACACCCAGCCGAACGAGAACATCGACGAGGGCCCGACCACCTACAGCACCGACGACGAGGACCAGCTGCAGCCCGAGGACACGCTGATCCAGGACGACGTGAGCGACCCGCTCGACCGGGGCTACTCCCCCAACGAGGCGCCCCGCGGTGTCGACGCCTTCGGCACGACGGCGCGTGAGCAGGCCGAGCAGGAGACGATCGACCAGCGCATCCTGCAGGAGGAGCCCGACCCCTCCACGGCCTACGGCGCTCCTGACAACGAGAGCGGTCTCGACGACGACGAGGACGACCGGGTCGGCGGCGACGACCCCGACTCGATCGATGCCGACGACGACTGGCTCGGCGACCAGGAGGTCGGCGACAAGCGCGCCGGTCGGCTCGTCGCCGAGGACGAGGGAACACACGAGGACACGGAGAAGGACCTCGTGGCCCGGGACGTGGGCGTCGACGGCGCCGCCGCCTCCGCCGAGGAGGCGGCCGTTCACATCATCGGCGTGCCGGACTACGAGGAGTGACCGCTCCGGCCGGCGCGGCGCGGCCGCTCGACCGCCTGCCGAAGGCGCACCTGCACCTGCACTTCACCGGCTCGATGCGGATCGAGACGGTCCGCGACCTGGCCCTGCTGCACGGCATCCGGCTGCCCGACGCGCTCGTGGAGGACTGGCCGCCCCGGCTGCGCGCCACCGACGAGCGCGGCTGGTTCCGGTTCCAGCGGCTCTACGACATTGCCCGCGCCTGCGTGCGGGGCGAGGCCGACATGCGCCGGATCGTGCGCGAGGCGGCCGCGGACGACGCCGCCGAGGGGTCCCGCTGGCTGGAGCTGCAGATCGACCCCACCTCGTATGCGCCCTCCGTCGGCGGGATCACCCCCGCCCTCGAGATCGTCCTCGATGAGGCGAGGTCCGTCTCCGCGGCTGGGCCGACCG
>NZ_AWQS01000168.1 GCF_000576575.1 Intrasporangium chromatireducens Q5-1 | reverse complement strand
ACAAACCGTCGAAGGGCCACAAACCGACGAGTGGCCACAACCCAACGAGTGGCCACAGCCCGTCGAAGGGCCAACTTCCGACGAGCGGCAGCGCGAGCCGGCGCAGCGAGCGGACCCGAGCTGGGCGGCATACGAAGAAATCGAGAAGGGGCGACACGTGAAGCTGAAGTTCGTCCTGCGGACGGGTGACCGGGAGACGGATCTCGTCGCGACGACCGACTCGGCGACGACGGTCGGGGATCTGGCTGGCTACCTTGCCAAGGCGGACCCCCACCGGTCCACCGTCCTCGGCAGCGACCAGGCGATGACCCTCGCCCTCGTCGACCAGGACATGCGCGGCCTCGACCCGCGGGCCACCGTGGCCGAGAGCGGCCTCACGTCGGGCGACCGCGTCACCGTCACCCGCGCGGGGGAGGGCTTCGTCGACCGCGGCCGCCCCGCGGCTGTCGCCAGGATCCGCAGCGGCCCTGATGCCGGACGCGAGTTCCAGCTGGCGCGCGGCACCGCCTATATCGGTCGGGGCCGCGGCTGCGAGATCCACCTCAGCGACGAGTCGGTCTCGCGCCGCCACGCGAAGCTCGTCATCCAGGAGGTCATCGAGGTCGTCGACCTCGGGTCCGCGAACGGCATCACCGCTGGGGGACAACAAGTTTCGCGAACACAGCTGCGGCCCGGTGACGTCATCCAGCTCGGCGACACCGAGCTCGAGGTCTTCCTCCACGGCGCGGACGGGGCGACCCGGCCGGGCAGCGGGGTGCTGTCCGGGGAGAGCGGGACGGTGTCGTTCTCCCGGTCGCCGCGCGTTGCGCCACGCTACGCCGGGGAGGAGTTCCAGGTCCCCGAGCTGCCCGACCGCGGGCGGTCCAACCCGATGCCGATCGTCGCGATGGTCGTGCCGCTCCTCATGGGCGTGGTCATCTTCGCGATGACCCAGAGTCCGTACTCCATCGTCTTCATGCTGATGATGCCGCTGATGATGGCCGGCACCTACTACGAGGCTCGCCGGCAGCAGCGCAAGGACTATGCGGAGGCGATGGCCGATTTCCGCGACGACCTCAGCCTGCTGTCGGACCGGATGCAGTCGCGGCTGCTGCTCGAAGGGGAGACCCGGCGCGCCGAGCACCCGAGCTCGGCCGAGTGCCTCACCGCGATCCGGGACCGGAGTGCGCTCCTGTGGACCCGGCGCCGCGACGCCGACGGCTACGCCGAGCTGCGCCTCGGCACCGGCACCATGCCGTCCCGTTCGACGATCAAGATGCCCTCCGTCGGCCGGTCCAAGGCCGAGGCCTGGCTCGCCGTCTCCGAGGAGCTCGGCGGACTCGAGGTCGTGCCCGATGTCCCCGTCGCCGCTGCGCCGCTGGAGACGGGCGCGATCGGCGTCTGCGGACCCCGGGCCAACGCCCTCGGAGCGGCGCGCTCCCTCGTCATGCAGGCCGTCGCCCTCCACTCGCCGGCGGAGCTCGTCGTGACGGCCTTCGCCTCGGGTGGCACGTCGCGCGAGTGGGACTTCCTCAAGTGGCTGCCCCACACGAGCTCGCCGCACAGCCCCATTGCGGCTGCGCATCTCGCCGCGTCCCAGCCGGGCTGCTCTGCCCTCGCCGACGCCCTCGAGGACCTCATCGGCGCCGGCGGCACCGCTGTCGGCGGGGGTTCGACCGGTTCGACCGGGTCGGCAGGTTCGGCGGGGTCGCCCCGGGGCCCCGGCGCGGGCGGCACGCAGCCCGGGCCGACAGTGCTCGTCCTCGTCGAGAGCGACGCGCCGATCGACCGCAGCCGCCTCGTCTCCATCGCCGAGCGCGGTGCCCGTGCGGGCGTCATCGTGCTGTGGGTGGCCGAGGCGCAGGAGCTGCTCCCGTCCGCCTGCCAGACCTTCCTCGTCGTCGCGAACGACGCCACGTCACACGTGGGCTACGTCCACGAGGGCGAGTCGGTGCAGCCGGTCGCTGTCGACCGGGTCTCCCAGGAGGAGGCCATGGCGGCGGCCCGCCAGCTCGCGCCCGTCGTCGACTCGGGCGTGCCCGTCGACGACTCCAGCGACCTGCCGCGGGCCGTCTCCCTGGTGACGCTGATGGGCACGGAGCTCGCGACCTCGGAGGACGCCGTTCTGGAGCGGTGGACCGAGTCGCGTTCGATCCTCACCGGCCCCCGGGCGCCGGCCGTCCTGCCGCGCAAGGCCGGCAGCCTGCGCGGCGTCATCGGCCAGTCCAGCCAGGGCACCTACTCGGTCGACCTGCGCACCGACGGTCCGCACGCCCTCGTCGGCGGCACGACGGGCGCCGGCAAGTCAGAGCTGCTCCAGGCCTGGATCCTCGGCATGGCCGCGGCCCACTCGCCGCAGCGAGTGACCTTCCTGCTCGTCGACTACAAGGGCGGCTCGGCCTTCCGCGACTGCGTCAAGCTGCCGCATACTGTCGGCCTCGTCACCGACCTGTCGCCGCACCTGGTGCGGCGCGCCCTCGCGTCGCTGTCCGCGGAGCTGCGTTATCGCGAGCACTTGCTGGCCCGGTACAAGGCGAAGGACCTCGTCGAGCTCGAGCGGCGCGGTGAGGTCGAGGCGCCGCCGGCGCTCATCATCGTCGTCGACGAGTTCGCCGCGCTCGTCCAGGAGGTCCCCGAGTTCGTCGACGGCGTCGTCAACGTCGCTCAGCGGGGCCGGTCGCTCGGTCTTCACCTCATCCTGGCCACGCAGCGCCCCGCCGGTGTCATCAAGGACAACCTCCGGGCCAACACCAACCTGCGCCTCGCCCTGCGGATGGCCGACGAGAACGACTCGGAGGACGTGCTCGGTGGCAAGGAGGCGGCCTACTTCGACCCCGCCCTGCCCGGTCGGGCGATGTCCAAGACGGGTCCCGGTCGCCTCGTGCCGTTCCAGACCGGCTACGCCGGTGGCTGGACGTCCGACGTGCCGCCGCCGCCCGACATGAAGGTCGAGACGCTCACCTTCGGCCCCGGGGTCGAGTGGGAGCCACCGCAGGACGAGTCCGCCGAACGGGAGGAGGCCGATCTCGGTCCGACCGACATCCAGCGGCTCGTCACGACCATCGGCCGCGCCTCGCAGGCGGCGCAGCTGCCGAAGCCCCGCAAGCCCTGGCTGCCCGACATGCGGGCGGTCTATGACCTCGCGACCCTGCCGACCGACCGCCGCGACGATCTGCTCGTGTTCGGCGTCGCCGATGACCCGGACAACCAGGCGCAGCCCGAGGTTGCCTTCCGACCGGACAAGGAGGGCAACCTCGCCGTCTACGGCGCCTCCGGCTCCGGCAAGTCGGTGTTCCTGCGCACGATCGCCGTCGCCGCCGGCTACACGGTGCGCGGCGGCCCGTGCCAGGTGTACGGCCTCGACTTCGGCAACCGGGGCCTGGCCATGCTCGAGACCCTGCCGCACGTCGGCTCGATCGTCCCGGGCGGCGATCACGAGCGGGTCACCCGCCTGCTCCGGATGCTGCGCACGACGATCGACGAGCGCGCGGCGCGCTACTCGGCCGTCAGCGCGGGGACGATCACCGACTACCGCCGGCTCGCCGGACGCCCCGACGAGCCGCGCCTGCTCGTACTCATCGACGGGATGACCGCGTTCCGGCAGGCCTACGAGGTCGGCGGCCGCTTCCAGTGGCTCGACATGCTGGCGGGACTCGCCGCCGACGGGCGTCCTGTCGGGGTCCACTTCATCATCGGCTCCGACCAGCGGACCGGCCTGCCGACGAACCTCGCCGCAGCCGTCCAGGGGCGGATCATCCTGCGCATGTCGAGCGTCGACGACTACGGCGTCTTCGGGGTGCCTGCCGACGTGCTGACCATGGGCTCCCCGGCCGGGCGTGGCCTGATGAACGGCTCGGAGGTCCAGGTGGCGGTCCTCGGCGGGTCCTCCGACGTGACGGTCCAGGCGCGCGCCATGCAGGCGTTCGCGGAGGCGACCCGCAAGGCCGGTGTCCCCGCGGCGCCGCCGATCGAGAGCCTCGCCGAGGTGATCCCCGTCGCCGACCTCCCGACCGAGACCGGTGGCCGGCCGGTGCTCGGGCTTGCCTCGTCGACGCTCGAGCCGTACGGCTACGAGCCCAAGGGCACCTTCGTCATCACCGGGCCGTCCGGCAGCGGGCGCACCACCGCGGTCGCGGCCACGGCGGTCGGCCTCTACCGGTTCAGCTCGATGGCGGGCCTTCATCTGATGACCCCGCGCCGCACCTCCGAGCTGCTCGACCTCGGCATTTGGGCCGAGACGGCCGTCGGCGGCGAGGCAACCACGAAGCTCGCGCACCGGCTCGCCGAGGACCTCGATGACGGGCGGGTCGACCGCCCGGTCGCCGTCTTCATCGAGCGCATCGACGACCTCGCCGCCGCCGGCACCGAGACGGCCCTCACGGCGCTGGTCAAGGCCTGCATCGACAACGACCAGCTCGTCGTCGTCGAGGGCGAGGCGCCGTGGTTCTCCTCGAACTTCGGCCTCCAGGCGCTGCTCAAGACGTCTCGGTCCGGTCTCGCCCTGCACCCGGACGGCAACGAGGGACTGTCCGTCTTCAAGACGAACCTGCCCGCCCTCAACCGGGCCGAGCTGCCCGAAGGGCGCGGGTTCGCCGTGGAGAAGGGCCGGTTCGAGCTGATCCAGGTGGCCCTCCCGTGACGGCCCGGTCTGCGAGGGGCCCGGCTACCCGCCATGCCGTATGCCGCTCAGCTCGCTTCCGCTGGCTCGCTGGCTCCGCCCCGAGCCGGTTCTCCTGCTCCTGACGGACTCCCCCGACAAGTTCTGGCCTCTCGACAGGTCTGGCCTCCGGTTGGGGGCCGACCCGACGGGTTCTGGCCCCTCGACGGTTCGTGGCCTCTCGACGGGTCGTGGCCTCTCGCCGGGGGGCTCGGGGAGGGGCAGGGCATGGCCTCGGTCCCCCGCCGGCGCGGCGGGGGACGGGGCCGGGGCGCTATCGGTGCTGGGCGGGCAGGTGCCAGGTGACCCCGAAGCTCGTCACCGTGGCTGTGAGCTCGAGCTGGTGCACGATCGTGTGGTGGCGTCCGCAGAGGAGGGCGCCGTTCGAGGTGTCCGTGGGTCCGCCGTGGCACCAGTGGGTGACATGGTGGGCCTCGCACCACTGTGCGGGAATCGTGCAGCCGGGATAGCTGCACCCCTTGTCACGGATCGTCAGCGCTCGCCGCTGAGCGGGCGTGAAGTAGCGCTCGGTGTAGCCGAGGTCGAGCACCTTCGACGGCCCGCCGAGCACGGCCGGGATGATCGTCGCCTCGCAGGCCAGGCGCCGCACGCTGCCCGCCGACAGCACCTCACCGTTGTCGGCGACGCCCGTGCCGCCGGCGTCACGCAGTGCGGCGAGCAGGGCCTCGAGGCTCATCGTGATGACGAGCTGGGTGCGAGGCGTGCGCGACACCCCCTCGGGAGCCGAGACAGCGCGCCCGATCAACTCGAGCAGCGCATCGGCGCGGCGGGTCGGCGCACGGCGCGGATCGCGCTTGGCCTGAGGGGTGGAGCAGTCGGCGCGGCAGTCACAGCTCGGGTCGCACGTGCACGGACCGGCACAGTCGCGGTCCTCGACGTGCGGACACGGTGTGGTGCGCTCGCTCGGCTGCCGGTAGGAGTCCCAGTCGAGATCGGGTCGCGGCCTCGCGAGCGGGTCGATCGCGGCGTCGACGATGGAGGCGCCCTCCGGGTCGAGGCGCAGACGGTACTCCGTCATCCCCGCGCTGTGACCAACCTTGGTGAAGGCGCGACCCGCCCGCATCCGGGCCGCGTCGTCCTCCGACTGCTGGGGCGGCCGGAGCGCAGCTCGTGCATGAGCGACGAGCTGGCGCAGCTCCTTGACGCTGAAGTCCTCGACGTGATCGACCATCGAGGTGACAACCTCGTGCAGCTGCAGCGGGTCGGCGACCTTGCACACGTCGTTGTGGAACCGGACGATGACGGCAGCCTTGTCCACACTGGCCGATCCGTCGCGGACCTTGTGGGCCAGCGCCCGCCACCGCTCCTCGCCGAGCGCCGCCCCGACCGCGGTGACGGCAGCGGACTGGCCGCCCTCGAGGTTGGGCGAATGCGCGGTGACCCAGTCGTTGCGGGACAGACCGTGGTCCTCGGCAATGCCGCGTCGGTCCACCTCCCCGGCCAGCACCGCCGTCAACGAGTGGGCCATCTCGCGAAGCACCTGCGCCTGCTCGATCGCGTCGCCGAGGCCGGCCGAGCCCATGCCACTCAGTGGGTAGTTGCGGGCGATCAAGCGCAGCTCGGCCGCCATCGACGCGAGCCGTGCCGGCAGCCCGGGGAGGTCCACCCGGGCCTCGTCCGACACCTCAGCCACCGCGAGAGCAGCCAGGCCGACTGCGCGGCGCGTGCTCCCGATCGTGGCTGCTGTGCTCATGAGTTGAACCTACAAGCGACCACCGACAGTGCCTCCAGACACTGAGAGCGGTGGGGAGTCCTCCCCATCGACACCCCCGTCCGCCTCTCCTAGATTCATCCATGTCGCCGCAAGGCACTCAGGGGACAGGCCTTCACGAGGTTGGTCCGGAACACGTCCCGATCCAGTCGGGGGAGAACTAGGCAAGGAGAAGGTCATGGCTTGGCTCGGCATGAACGACGACGAGGTCCACGCGCAGGGCAACGTCCTGCACCAGCAGGCAGAAGCGATCCAACAGCTGATCGGCAAGGTCGACCAGGAGGTCGAGTCCCTCAAGGCCAACTGGCAGGGTGAGGACTCGCGGCAGTTCGAGCAGGAGTGGACCGGCACGCACCGCCCCGAGCTGCAGAAGGCGAAGAAGCTGCTCGAGGACATGAAGCTGACGATCGACCGCGAGGTCCAGCAGCAGCGCAGCACGTCGTCGCAGTACTGATCGCGACGCGTCCCAGCAACCAGCAGCTTTCCGGCAGCACGCTTTTCGAAGGGGTTACATCATGGCGGTTTACAAGAAGGGCATGAACGCCGAGGCGGTCTCGGCCTCCGGTGACAAGCTCGTCGCCTACAAGGGCGAGATCGACGGCATCGTCGAGGCGGTCACGAGCGCGGTCAACACGATCAAGAGCAACTGGGGCGGCCACGACGCCGACCGGTTCCACTCCGACTGGAGCTCGCAGCGCCAGGTCGTCTCCCATGCGGGCGACAAGCTCGACGCGATGGGCAAGAAGTGCAAGACCAACGCCGAGGCCCAGCGCCAGGCCTCGGCGGGCGCCAGCGCCTGACCGGCCGCACGACCAGAGGCCAGTCCTCGAGTCCGCACCCTCCCAGCGGACCGAGCGACTGGCCTCTCGTCGTTGCTACGCATTTCCCCGTATGCCGCTCACCGTGCTCCCGCCGGCCGGCACGGTCCCGCTCGGCTCGGCTCGCCCCTGCCGCCGGCTCGCCCCTGTCGCCGGCTCGCCCCAGCCCCCGGGCTCGCCACGCCACGCCAGCAACGCGAAGGGCCCGCCTCCCAAGGGAAGCGGGCCCAGCGGCATACGAACGCCGGAGCGTGAGCGCCTGAGCGTCAGCGGGACTCCTCGCCCCGGATGAACGCCTCGAGGCGGGCGCGCCCCTCGGTGTCCTCGCGCTGCTCGGGCGGGGACTTCATCAGGTAGGACGAGGCGGACAGCAGGGCGCCGCCGATGCCGCGGTCCTTGGCGATCTTCGCGGCGCGGATGGCGTCGATGATGATGCCGGCGGAGTTAGGCGAGTCCCACACCTCGAGCTTGTACTCGAGGTTCAGCGGCACGTCACCGAAGGCGCGGCCCTCGAGCCGCACGTAGGCCCACTTGCGGTCGTCGAGCCACGCGACGTAGTCCGACGGGCCGATGTGGACGTTGCGGTCGTCCTTCTTGCCGGCGAGCGAGCCGTGCAGGTTGGACGTGACGGCCTGGGTCTTGGAGACCTTCTTGGACTCGAGACGCTCGCGCTCGAGCATGTTCTTGAAGTCCATGTTGCCGCCGACGTTGAGCTGGAACGTCCGGTCGAGGGCGACGCCGCGGTCCTCGAAGAGCTTGGCCATGACGCGGTGGGTGATCGTCGCGCCGACCTGGCTCTTGATGTCGTCGCCGATGATCGGCACGCCGGCCGCCTCGAACTTCGCGGCCCACTCCGGGTCGCTGGCGATGAAGACGGGCAGCGCGTTGACGAAGGCGACGCCCGCGTCGATGGCGCACTGCGCGTAGAACTTGTCCGCCTCCTCGGAGCCCACCGGCAGGTAGGAGACGAGCACGTCCGCCTGGGCGTCCTTGAGCGCCTGGACGACGTCGACCGGCTCGGCGGCCGACTCGTCGATCGTCTGGAGGTAGTACTTGCCGAGCCCGTCGAGGGTGTGGCCGCGCTGGACGGTGACCCCGGTCGTCGGGACGTCGCAGATCTTGATCGTGTTGTTCTCGCTGGCGTTGATCGCCTCGGCGAGGTCCTTGCCGACCTTCTTGTCGTCGACGTCGAACGCGGCGACGAACTCGACGTCACCGACGTGGTACTCGCCGAACTTGACGTGCATCAGGCCGGGGACGGTGGTGGTGGCGTCGGCTTCCTTGTAGTACTCGACGCCCTGCACGAGCGAGCTCGCGCAGTTACCGACGCCGACGATGGCGACGCGTACGGATCCCATGGATCACTCCTTGATCTTCTTGTGTGTGGTCTTCGGG
>NZ_AWQS01000167.1 GCF_000576575.1 Intrasporangium chromatireducens Q5-1 | reverse complement strand
CCGCCGGGTCGACCCCGGCCGCGCGGGCGGCCTCGTCGAGCTCACGCAGGCTCCGCTCCAGTGCGGACGTCGTCGTCATCTGCTACTCCGGTGGGGCGAGGCGGCCGGGAAAGGTCTGCGAGCCGGGGCCGTTCGGCAAGGTCTGCGGCGTCGGGTCCGGCGCGTCGAGCCCGAGGGAGCCGCCACCGGAGCCGGCCCCGAACTTCTGCTCGAGGAACTGGCCGTGCACGATGATCGCCTCCGCGTCGGAGCGCAGCACGGCGTCATACACCTTGTCCATCGTCGCACCGAGCAGGTCGAGCTGGTCGACGAGGAGCATGACCGAGCTCTTCCCGCCGGCGATCGGCCGAGTGTCGGCCCAGTCGCGAGGCAGGCGCAGGTAGTTGCCGATCGCGACGGGCAGGTAGTCGGTCGCGGTGGCCATGACGCTGTAGCCCTGGGTGCTGCCGATGCCGAGGTCGGCGAGGCGGGGCACGGTGTCGCGGACGATCCTGGTCACCCGCAGCAGCCGGGACAGCACGACCCCGGGCACCTGCCCGTCGCGGGCCTGCTGCTCCACGCGGTCGAGCGCGCCGAGGAGCTGGTCCTCGGTCGGCGGTCCGGGGCGTGGCGGAGCCGGTGCTTCGGGCTCGCTCCGCCCGAACCACGATCGGATCCCCACCCTGCGTCGTCCCTTCGGTCCTAGGTCATCGGGTCAGTCGGTGCTGGTCAGACGGTGCCGGTCAGCGGCGCGGGCCGCCGAGGTCGAGCGCGCCCGCGCCGACACCCGAGGCCTGCCGCTGGTCGTGCGCCGCGACCCGGTCGAGGTAGTCACGAGACTTGGCGACCTCGGTCTCGAGGGTGCCGATCGTCGCGGCCATGGTGTCGAGCGCCTTGACCTTGAACGTGTCGATCGCGTCCATCGTCTCGTAGATGTTGGCGAAGGCCCGCTGCAGCTGCTCGATCCCGATCGTCGAGCTCGCCGACTGCTCCTGGATGCGCGCCGAGTTGGTCTTGAGCATCTCGGAGGTCCGCTCGATCAGACCGGACGTCGTCGTGTTGAGCGCGGTGATCTGGTCGAGGACGAGCTGCTGGTTGTTCAGGGCCTGGGCGACGATGACCGCCGTGCGCAGCGCGGACACCGTCGTCGTGGTGGCCCGGTCGACGCCCTTGATGAGCTCGATGTTGTTCTTGATGATGATGTCGATCGCGAGGTAGTTCTGGATCGACACGGCCAGCTGGGTCAGCAGGTCCTGGTGCTTCTGCCGGACGTAGAACAGGACGTCCTGACGCAGCACCTCGGCCTTCTCCGGCTCGGTCGCGTCGAGGGTGGCGATCTCGGCGGACAGCTTCGCGTCGAGCCGCTCGGCGACGTAGACGTACTGGTTGAGCCGGCCCATCGACTCCCAGAGCGACTTCTTCTCGAGGTTGAGGGCGACATTGTCCTTCTGCAGCTCGTCCTGGCCCGACTGGAGCGAGTGGAGGATGCCATTGAGGTGGCTCTGCGACGACTGGTACTTGCGGAAGTAGTCGGTGACCTTGTCCCCGAACGGGATCATGCCGAGGAACCGCTTGGCCCCCGTTGCCTGGCTCGGGTCGAGGTCCTCGACGGTGCGGCGCAGGTCGAGCAGCGTCTTGCCGACCTGCGAGCCCTGGGAGAGGGAGCCCTCGTTGAGCGCCTTGACGGGCATGCGCAGCATCCGGTTGGAGGACTCGGCGGCGAAGCGGACCTCGTCGTTGCCCATCGTCCGGACATCCGCGGCCTTCGCCTCGAACTGGGGGGACCGGAGCTCGGCCTTGAGGAGGGAGTCGAGGTAGCCGTCGACCTTGGCGTCCAGCCCGGGCAGCGCGGTCTCCGGGACGGCCGGTGCCATCTTCGGAGCCGCCGTCTCGGCCACGGTCTGGGGCGGTGCCGGCGCGGTCAGCGTGAAGCCCTCCGGTGGCGCGAGCGGTGCAGGTGCGGCCTGCGCAGCCTGGGCGCCAGTCGGCTGGTCGGTCATGAGGTGTCCTTCCCCTTTGTCTCCCGGCCCCGTGCGAGACGTGGACCGACAACCCGAGCCCGCTGAGCGGCATACGGCGACTGCTCAGCGGGGCGTAACCGTCACTCTACGGTGCGCCCGCATCGGACGGGACGGCCCTCGCCGGAGTTCCCGGAGGTGGACCGCGACCCGGAGTCAGGGGAGGTTCCGGGCCGCGGCCACGGGCTGGTGAGGTTCGCCTCGGGTGAACGCGTGGGAGGCGGTCCGGGGTTCCCTCAGGCGAACTGCCAGGACCGCTTGGACAGGCCGAACCAGAAGCCGTCGATGACGCTCTTGTTGTCGAGGCCGGCGGACTCGTAGGCCGCGCCGAGGGAGACGAACAGCGGCGCGAAGTGCTCGGTGCGGGGGTGCGCCTCGCGGGCGGCGGGAGCCTTGGCGAGGAAGTCGAGCAACGCGTCGACGTCCTGGGCCGCCATCGCCTCGCGGGCCCACTGGTCGAACTCGGCGCTCGCCTGCGGGGGCGTGCCGTCGGGCCCCGCGGCCGGGTTGAACCAGCGCAGGTTGTGGGTGGTGAAGCCGGAGCCGACGATGAGCGTGCCCTGGTCGCGCAGCGGGGCGAGGCGCCGCCCGATGTCGAACAGCCCGCGCGGGTCGAGGGTGGGCATCGACATCTGCAGGACCGGCACGTCGGCCTGGGGGAACATCTCCTTGAGCGGGACGTAGGCGCCGTGGTCGAGACCGCGCGACTCGTCGCGGTGGACCGGGGTCGAGGCCGTCTGGCCGGGCGCGGTCAGCAGCTTGGTCACGTCGTCGGCGAGGCCGGGCGCCGTGGGCGCGTCGTAGGTCACCTCGTAGTACTTGCGGGGGAAGCCCCAGAAGTCGTAGACGAGCGGGGCGCCCGTCGTCGAGCCGAGCGTGATCGGCGCGTCCTCCCAGTGGGCGGAGACCATGAGGACGTTCTTCGGCTTCTCGAGCGCGCTCGACCAGCTCGCCAGCTCGGCGGTCCAACGGCGGTCGTCCGCGAGCGGCGGGGCGCCGTGGCTGAGGTAGATGACGGGGGTCTTGGTGTCGCCCACGAGGACTCCTTCGTGAAGTTGAATCATAAACTATCACGAGAACGCTTGCCTGACCCCCATCATTCCCCGTTCCCTGAGCGCGCGCTGGCGCTCAGGGAACGGTATGTCGCTGAGCGGGCTGGTGCTTGCCAAAGCGCCTCCCGCTCTCCGGGCGCTTCGCGCCGGCTCAGTCCAGGTCGTCCCGGGTCATCGCCTCGGGGTCGAACTCCTTCGGCTCGACGAGGACGATCCAGTTGCCGGAGTTGTCGCGCATCAGGGCCTCGACGCCGTAGGGACGGTCCGCCGGCTCCTGGAGGAACTCCACCCCCTTGGCGCGAAGGTCCTCGTACGTCTTGCGGCAGTCGTCGACGTGCAGGCCGACGCCGGGGAGGCCGCCGTCGTCCTGGGCGCGCCGCATGGCCTCGACGAGCTCCGGGGAGAGCGGTTCGCCGGGCGTGGTGAGGTGGAGGTGGAGCTCCGGCTGCTCCGGGTGGACGACGGTCAACCAGCGGAAGTCGGGCCCGAGCTGGACGTCGTCGCCCTTCCGGAAGCCGAGCACGTCCGTGTAGAAGGCGAGTGACTCGTCCAGGTCCTTGACCCAGACGCTGACGAGAGAGACGTTGGTGATCATGGGGCGACGCTATTGCGGGGATCAGCTGTCGCGCTTCTCCCCGATTGCGGAGCCGTCGCCGTCTGCGGTGCGGCGTTCGGCCAGCCCCCACATGAAGACGTAGCGGCCGGGGATCCGTGGGGCGCCGGTCCCGGCATATCTCTTCTGGAAGTCCCGGGGCGTCTCTCCGGTCACCGCGCTGAAGCGGCTGCTGAACGACCCCAGGCTGGCGAACCCGACGGCGATGCAGACCTCAGTCACCGTGAGGTTGGTGGTCCGCAGCAGGTCCTGGGCTCGCTCGACCCGGCGCTCGGAGAGGTAGGCGGCCGGGGTGCGGCCGTAGGTCATCCGGAACAGGCGCAGGAAGTGGTACTTGCTGAGCCCTGCGATCCGGGCGAGCGTGTCGAGGTCGATCAGCTCGGCGTAGTGGCGGTCGATGTGGTCCCGGGCCCGGCGGAGGTGGACGAGCACGTCGGCGGGCGCTCGTGGCGTGGGGCCGCTGGGCATGCTCCAGTCTGGCCCAGGCGGGGACGGCAGGGCCACCCGTCGGCAGGCGGGCGTGCCGCGCCGGGCGGTGCCCAGGTGCGGGCGGTACCCAGGTGCGGGCGGGACCATCGGCCCTTTCGGGGGCCGGGTGATCCGCCGGAGCATGGCCCCATGACGCACATCGAGCTGACCCAGCACCGGGAGCAGGACACGGCGGTCGTGGACGACCGGGTGCCGACCGACCAGATCAAGGAGCTCTTCGCACGGGCCCTGCCCGCGGTCATGGCCGCCCTCGCCCAGCAGGGAGGCCACCCGGTCGGGCCGCCCTTCGCGAAGTACTTCGGCATGCCGACCGACACGGTCGAGGTCGAGGTCGGCTTCCCAGTCGCCTCGGCGGTGGCGGAGACCGACGGCGTCACGCGAGGCACGCTGCCCGGCGGGCCCGTGGTCCGGACGCTCCACGTCGGTCCCTACGACACGCTGCCGGAGACGTATGACGCAGTCATGACCTTCATGAAGGAGGAGGGCCTCGAGCCGGCCGACGCGATGTGGGAGGTCTACCTGTCGGACCCGGCCGCGCAACCGGACCCCGCGACCTGGCGCACCGAGGTGTGGTGGCCCGTCGCCTGACTCCCGCACTCCATGACTCCTGCACCGACGACTCCTGCACCGATGCCTCCTGCCCCGATGCCTCTTGCACCCGACATGTGGAAAGGGGGAATGGCGAAGCCAGCCCAGCCTGTTACGGTCAGGTCGCGTCCACGTCGGAGCAGCGACGAATCCGCTGCACGTGAGAGCAGGAAGAGCAAGGTTGCGCATGGCTGCAGGCAAGGGCCGCAAGCTCGTCATCGTCGAGTCGCCCGCGAAGGCGAAGACGATCGCGGGCTACCTGGGTGGCGACTTCGACGTCGAGGCGTCGGTCGGCCACATCCGGGACCTCCCCAACCCGTCGGAGCTGCCGGCGGACATGAAGAAGGGGCCGTTCGGCAAGTTCGCCGTCGACGTCGAGAACGACTTCGCGCCGTACTACGTCGTCGACCCGGACAAGAAGAAGAAGGTCGCCGAGCTCAAGCGGCTGCTCAAGGACTCGTCCGAGCTCTACCTCGCCACTGATGAGGACCGCGAGGGCGAGGCAATCGCCTGGCATCTGCTCGAGGCGCTCAAGCCGCGTGTGCCGGTGCGACGCATGGTCTTCCACGAGATCACCCGGGAGGCGATCCAGCGCGCCGTCAACAACACCCGTGAGCTCGACCTCGACCTCGTAGACGCCCAGGAGACCCGGCGCGTCCTCGACCGGCTCTACGGCTACGAGGTCAGCCCCGTGCTGTGGCGCAAGGTCCGCCAGGGCCTGTCCGCCGGTCGGGTCCAGTCGGTTGCGACCCGGATGGTCGTCGAGCGCGAGCGGGAGCGGATGGCGTTCGTCCGGGCGTCCTACTGGGACGTCGAGGGCGAGTTCACCCCGGACGGGGCGGCGCAGCAGTTCACGGCGCGGCTGACCTCCGTCGACGGTGCGCGGGTGGCGAGCGGCCGTGACTTCGCCGACGACGGCCGCCTCACCGGCAAGGGCGTCGTCCACCTCGACCGCGACCTCGCGACCCGGATCGCCGAGGCCGTCGCCGCGCACAACGCCCGCGTCACGGACGTCGCCGAGAAGCCCTACACGCGCAGACCGTCCGCACCGTTCACGACCTCGACCCTCCAGCAGGAGGCGTCCCGCAAGCTGCGGATGAGCTCGAAGAACGCGATGCGCGTCGCCCAGCGCCTCTACGAGGGCGGCTACATCACTTACATGCGGACCGACTCCACGACGCTCTCGGACGCCGCGCTGACCGCCGCCCGCAGCCAGGCCCGCGACATGTACGGCGCCGAGTACGTCCCGGACTCGCCGCGTCGCTACGAGAAAAAGGTCAAGAACGCCCAGGAGGCGCACGAGGCGATCCGGCCGGCGGGCGACCGGTTCCGCACCCCGGCCCAGGTCGCCGGTGAGCTGCGCGGCGACGAGTACGCCCTCTACGAGCTGATCTGGAAGCGCACCGTCGCCTCGCAGATGGCCGACGCCCGCGGCTCGACCGCGACCGTCCGGCTCAGCGTCGACACCGCGATCGAGGGCGCCGGCTCCGTCGAGTTCAGCGCCTCCGGCACCGTCATCACCTTCAAGGGCTTCCTCGCCGCCTACGAGGAGGGCCGCGACGACGAAGCCGCCGCGCGCGCCCAGGCTGCCGAGGAGGAGCGTCGGCTGCCGAAGCTCTCGACCGGCGTCGCGCTCGAGGTCATCCGCGCCGAGGCCGAGGGTCACGAGACCACGCCGCCGGCCCGCTACACCGAGGCGACCCTCGTCAAGGCCATGGAGGAGCGGGGGATCGGCCGCCCCTCGACCTACGCCTCGACCATCGGCACGATCCAGGACCGGGGCTACGTCTACACCAAGGGCCAGGCGCTCGTGCCGACGTGGCTCGCCTTCGCCGTGACCCGACTGCTCGAGGAGCACTTCGGCGAGCTCGTCGACTACGAGTTCACCGCCTCGATGGAGGAGGACCTCGACCGGATCGCGAACGGCGAGCAGGGCCGGGTCGACTGGCTGCGCCGCTTCTACTTCGGCGAGGAGGCGACCTCCGGCGAGGGCCTCAAGCAGCTCGTCGACGACCTCGGCGACATCGACGCCAAGGAGATCTCGACGATCCCGATCGGCGACGGCATGGTCGTGCGGGTCGGCCGTTACGGCCCGTACGTCGAGGAGGTGGCCCCCGCGGGCGTCGACGCGAGCACCGGCGAGGTCGCCGACGGGGCGGACCCCAGCGCGACTCCTCGGCGCGCGACGATCTCCGACGACATCGCGCCCGACGAGATGACCCCGGAGAAGGCCCGCGAGCTGCTCGCCCAGGCGGCCGACGACGGGCGCGTCCTCGGCCGTGACCCGCAGACCGGCCACGAGATCGTCGCTCGCGCCGGTCGCTACGGTCCCTACGTCAGCGAGGTCCTCCCCGAGGAGCCCGAGGACGCGGAGAAGCCGAAGGGCCGCGGCCGCAAGGCAGCCAAGGCCAAGCCGCGCACCGCCTCGCTCTTCAAGGACATGGACCTCGCGACGATCGACCTCGACACGGCGCTCAAGCTGCTCAGCCTGCCCCGCGTCGTCGGCACCGACGCGGAGGGCGTCGAGATCACCGCGCAGAACGGCCGCTACGGGCCCTACCTCAAGAAGGGCACCGACTCCCGGTCGCTCCAGTCGGAGCAGCAGCTGTTCGACATCACCCTCGAGGAGGCGCTGGCGATCTACGCCCAGCCCAAGCAGCGGGGCCGCGCCGCCGCGGCCGCACCGCTCAAGGAGCTCGGCACCGACCCGGTCAGCGGCAAGCCGGTCGTCGTCAAGGACGGCCGCTTCGGTCCGTACGTCACCGACGGCGAGACGAACGCCACGCTGCGCAAGGACGACGACCCCGCGGAGATCACGCCGGAGCGCGGCTACGAGCTGCTCGCCGAGAAGCGCGCGAAGGGCCCGACGACCCGCAAGCGCACGACGCGAAAGACCGCCAAGCGCACCACGAAGAAGACCGCTGCCAAGCGCGGCTGACCTTCCAGCGCAACGGAACTCAGCGGCATACCTCCTCCTCGGGGGGTATGCCGCTGAGCTCGCTTTCGCGTCTGTCGGACCTCAGTGGGAGGCTGGGACCCATGTCGACCATCGTCTTCGTGCACGCCCACCCCGACGACGAGGCCTCGCAGTCCGCGTGCTCGATGGCCCGGGCCGTGCAGGAGGGGCACCGGGTCGTGCTCGTCATCGCGACGAACGGTGACCACGGTGAGCCGGCGGCCGACCTCGCCGAGGGAGAGACCGTCGTCATGCGCCGCCGCAAGGAGGCCGAGGCGTCGGCGGCCGCCATCGGCACGCACCGCATCGTGTGGCTCGGCTATGCCGACTCCGGCATGACCGGGTGGGACCAGAACGAGCACGAGGGCGCCTTCATGCAGGCCGATGTGGAGGATGCCGCCGGGCGCCTCGCCGAGGTGCTGCGCGAGGAGCAGGCGGACGTCGTCATCGGCTACGACTGGCACGGCGGCTACGGGCATCCCGACCACGTGCAGTCGCACCGGGTCACGAAACGCGCCGCCGAGCTCGCGGGGACGCCGCGCTACCTGGAGGGGTCGATGAACCGCGACGCGATGACCCGCTCGTTCGAGGCGGCGGTCGCGGCCGGCATGGACGTCGGCGACTGGGACCCGACCGGCCCGATGGACGACGGCAACCCGATGGGCACGCCGGAGGCCGAGCTGCACTGGGCCTGCGACCTGCGCGAGTGGGTCGACGTGAAGCGCAAGGCACTGGAGGCGCACTCGAGCCAGACGAGCGACGTGGGGATGATCCTCGCGATCCCCGAGGACGCGTTCCGCGAACAGTTCGGGTGGGAGCACTACCTCGAGCCGGCCCGCCCCGCCGGCATGGTCGTCGGCTGGTTCCTCGACCCGGAGCTGGTCACGGCGACCGCCTGACCGTCGAAGGGCCACCAACCGACGAA
>NZ_AWQS01000166.1 GCF_000576575.1 Intrasporangium chromatireducens Q5-1 | reverse complement strand
TCGCCACCGCCGGGATCCTGTCGTTCATCTTCTCCTGGAACAACTTCATGTTCGCCCTCGTCCTCTCGGGCGGCAGCACGAAGACGCTCCCCGTCGCCATCTTCGACTTCGTCGGCTATGCCAGCATCGACTGGGGCGGTCTCATGGCGGCCTCGACCATCGTCACGCTGCCGATCATGTTGATTGCTCTGTTCGCACAGAAGTACGTCGTCTCCGGCCTCACCGCCGGCGCAACGAAGGGCTGACCGGCTGTGACCACGATCTCCCGCGTCGAGACGTTCCTCGTCGCCCCCCGCTGGCTCTTCGTCCGCATCGAGACCGAGAGCGGCATCGTCGGCTGGGGCGAGGCGACCTGCGAGGGCCGCTCCGAGACGGTCCGCACCGCGGTCGAGCAGCTCGCCGAGGTGATCCTCGGCCGGGACGCGCTGCGGATCGAGGACCACTGGCAGGTCATGACGAAGGGCTCGTTCTACCGCGGCGGGCCCATCCTCTCCAGCGCCGTGTCGGGCATCGACCAGGCGCTGTGGGACATTGCCGGCAAGCACCTCGGCGCCCCGGTCCACCAGCTGCTCGGGGGCGCGGTCCGCGACCGGATCCGCGTCTACGGGTGGGTCGGCGGTGACGAGCCGTCGGAGGTGGCGGACCACATCCGCGCCCAGGTCGAGGCCGGCCTGACCGCGGTCAAGATGAACGCCAGCGGCCGGATGAGCCCGCTGGGCTCGGTCGCCGAGCTGGACGGGGTGGTGCGCCGAGTCGCCGCCGCCAGGGAGGTGCTCGGCGACGACCGGGACGTCGCGGTCGACTTCCACGGGCGCTTCAGCCTCGCGACTGCCAAGCGGGTCGCCCCGCTGCTCGAGCCGTACCGTCCCTTCTTCCTCGAGGAGCCGGTCGTTCCCGAGAACTCCCACCTGATCGGCGAGTTCGTCCGCTCCACCACGACGCCCGTCTCCACCGGCGAGCGGCTCTACAGCCGGCAGGAGTTCCTGCCGGTCCTGCAGGCCGGCATCGCGGTGGCCCAGCCGGACCTGTCCCACGCGGGCGGCATCACCGAGACCCGCAAGATCGCCGCACTCGCCGAGACGTTCGACGTGCAGCTCGCGCCGCACTGCCCGCTCGGGCCGCTCGCCCTCGCCGCCTGCCTCCAGGTCGGGTTCGCCACGTCGAACCACCTGATCCAGGAGCAGAGCATCGGCATCCACTACAACGAGGGCGCCGAGGTGCTCGACTACGTCCTCGACACGGCCCCGCTGCAGTTCGTCGACGGTTACATCGAGCGGTTCACCGGTCCCGGCCTCGGGATCGAGATCGACGAGCAGGCCGTGCGCCGGGCCGACGAGAAGGGCCACGCCTGGCGCGGACCCGTGTGGCGCCATACCGACGGGTCCTTCGCGGAGTGGTGAGCGATGACTGACGAGACGTTTCTGGCCGAGCTGCGGCGGGCCCGCCTCATGGCCATCGTCCGCGCCGCCGACCCGGCACCCGCGGAGGCTGCCGCCCGGGTGCTCCTCGAGGAGGGGGTTCGGTTCGTCGAGGTCGCGCTGACGACGCCTGACGGCCTCGGTGTCATCGAGCGGCTGCGGCCCCATGTGCCGGAGGGGTCGTGGCTCGGTGCGGGCACCGTGCTGACTCGCGACGACGTCGCGCGGGTGGAGTCCGTGGGCGGGCAGTTCATCGTCACGCCCGCGGTGGTCGAGTCGCTCGACGAGGCCGTATGCCGCTCACTGCCGTCCGTCGTCGGCGCGCTGTCCCCGACGGAGATCGTCACGGCACGCGCGCGGGGCGCCTCGGTCGTCAAGCTGTTCCCTGCGTCCGTGGGCGGCCCTGCGTACCTCAAGGCGGTCAGGGACCCGCTCCCCGACGTGCCGATCCTCGCGGTCGGCGGGGTCGGACTGGACGAGGCACGGGCGTTCCTCCAGGTCGGCGCCCTCGGCGTCGGGGTCGGGGGGCCGCTCGTCGGTGACGCCGCAACGGGTGGCGACCTCGACGCGCTGCGGAACCGTGCCCGAGCCTTCCTCGACCTCGTCACGGACCTGCAGGGATGAGCCCCGCGCGTCCCCTCGGGCCGTCGACAGGCACGCTCGACGTGCTCACGTTCGGTGAGGCGATGGTCTCCTTCAGGAGTGCCGGGCCACTTCAGAGCGACGCGGCGTTCACCCCGGGTCTGGCCGGTGCCGAGTCGAACGTCGCGATCGCCCTGGCCCGGCTGGGACACCGCACCGGCTGGGTCGGGCGGCTGGGGGCGGACCCGTTCGGGGAGCTCGCTCTCCGCGAGCTCCGGGCGGAGGGCGTGGACGTCACCGGGGTCAGCTCCGAGGCGGATGCGCCGACGGGCCTGATGTTCCTCGAGCAGCGAACGGCCGACACCTCGCGCGTCGAATACCGCCGAGCCGGATCGGCCGGATCGCGGCTGTGTCCGGCGGACATCACGTCCGCTCTCGAGCTGCGACCTCGCATCCTGCACGTCACGGGCATCACCCCAGCCCTGTCGCAGACCGCGCACGACGCCTGGCGCGCCTCGCTGGGCGAGGCACTGGGCGACGACGTGTTCGTCTCCCTCGACGTAAACTACCGGGCTCGCCTCTGGGACCGCGCGACGGCGCGTGACGTCCTGCGTGCCCGGGTCGGCCGCGCCGACGTCGTCATCGCGTCCGAGGACGAGCTCGACCTGGTGGCCGACGGCGCCGAGGCGGAGGCCGCCGAGGCGCTGCTGTCGAGGGGAGCCTCCTACGTCGTCGTGAAGCGCGGCGCCTGCGGAGCCACGGTCTGGACGGAGGGCGGCCGGATCGACGCTCCCGCCCTGCCCGTGAGGGCGATCGACACGGTGGGCGCGGGCGACGCCTTCAGCGCCGGCTTCCTCTCCGGACTCCTCGACGGGCTCGAGCCGGGGCAGTGCCTCGAGCGCGGTGTCCTGCTCGGCGCCTGGGCGGTCAGCACCCGGGGCGACTGGCAGGGCCTGCCGCGGCGCGGGGAGCTCGACCTGCTCGCTCTGGGCGCCGGCACCACCCTCCGCTGAAGCTGCCTCGCGCTCAGCTCGGAGAGATTGGCGACAATTCGGGCGATTTGTCTGCGGCCAGAGGGAACCCGCGCCTATGGTCGGGGGCGATGTCTGCCACGCCTCGGAACCGCCTGATCTGGATCGCTCTCGTCGTCGGAGCCGTGATCGCCATCCCGAGACTCGGCGAGGCGCTCCCGTCCGGTGACGATCGGCCCCCCGCTGCCGCCGCGCCGACTGCAGTCGCCACCGATCGTGCAGCCCAGCAGTCCGGGGCGACGCCGACGGACCCGACAACCTCCGACACCCCACCGGCGACCGGGCCGACCCCGACCGCCACCGGCAGCATCCCGACGGCTCCGCAGGCCGCGCCATCCCCGGCCGCGAAGCGCACGCCGGCCGCCCGGCCCGGCACGGCCCTCGCCACCGCGCTCACGCTCACGGTCAAGGGCCGGGCCCCGAAGACCGGCTACGACAGGGCCCAGTTCGGGCAGGCGTGGCTCGACACCGACCGGAACGGGTGCGACACCCGCAACGACATCCTCCGGCGCGACCTGAGAAGTCTCGTCCTGAAGGCAGGCACCCGGGGCTGCCTCGTGCTGCGCGGCACACTGAACGACCCCTATACGGCTCGGACGATCTCCTTCGTCCGCGGCCAGACCACGTCCACCGCGGCGCAGATCGACCATGTCGTCGCGCTCGCGGACGCCTGGCAGAAGGGCGCCCAGCAGTGGTCGGGTGACCGCCGTGCCGCCTTCGCCAACGACCCCCTCAACCTGCTCGCCGTCGACGGCCCCACCAACCAGGCCAAGGGCGCCGGCGACACCGCGACCTGGCTGCCGCCGAACAAGTCCTATCGCTGCACCTACGTGGCCCGCCAGGTTGCCGTCAAGGCGAAGTACCACCTCTGGGTGACCGCCGCCGAGCGCGACGCGATGGTCCGAGTCCTGACGCCGTGTCCGACCCAGCCGCTCCCCACGGCCGGCCCGGTTAAGCTCGGCGGTGGCCGAGAGGAGGCGGTCGGGTCGACTTCGCCCCAGCCCGCCCCCAAGCCGTCTCCCCGCGCCACCGCTCCGGCTCCCGTCGTCGGGGGACAGACCGACCCGCGCTTCGCCACGTGCAAGGCGGCCAAGGCGGCTGGCTACGGCCCGTACCGCTCGGGGGTCGATGTCGAGTACGGCTGGTACCGGGACGGCGATCGTGACGGGACCGTCTGCGAGTAGTGGTCGCCTGACCCCCTCGCCGGCCCGCCGAGCGGTCAGGCCGGCTGCGTCAGGCGCAGCGTCGTCATGCAGGTCGGGCTGCCCGCCGTCGTGGCGAAGGGTGCGCTGCCCTTCACCCCGTCGTGGGTCACGGTGACGGTGCCCTGGATGTCGCGCGGCAGCCAGAAGCCGACGAAGCCGTTGGCGTAGGTCTTCGTCTGCTTGTCGACGAGGACCTTGCCCTGGTCGTCCACGATCTTGACCGAGACGTCCGCGTTGCCGAGCTCCCCCCGGCAGGTCGCGAGGCTGTGGTTGTAGCACTCATGCGTCCGCGTCTGATACGGCGCGACCGACAGGTAGAACAGGTCGGCGGGCAGCTGGAGCGACGTCTCCTCCGCGCCGGTGGTGAGGACCAGCTCGCTGTCCCGGACGGAGGCGCCGAAACCGAGGGGCCGGGCGTCGGGTGACGTGTCGATGGCCTCGACGATCTGCTGGGCGCTCTGGCCGGAGAAGCCGAGCTGCTGGACGACGGCGTTGGGGGCCGGCGGTGTATCGGACGGGGCGGCGTTGGTGCAGCCGGCGAGGGCGAGGAGGCCGGCAGCGGCGACGGCGGCGAGGGACTTGCGCATGTGAGTGGCTCCTGACGACTGGACTGCTACGCATTGTAGTAGACGCCACCCCACATGTCGGACTGGCCCTGCCGAGTCAGGTTCGGCATGCTTGGGTGTCCCGATGACATCGCCGAGTCACCAGGAGTGCCAATGACTGCCACCCCCGAACAGACCGAAGCAGCCAGACGAGGAGCCTTCTCGTCCAGACGAGTCTTCATCCTCGCCGCGATCGGATCGGCCGTCGGGCTCGGCAACATCTGGCGATTCCCCTACGTCGCGTACGAGAACGGCGGCGGGGCGTTCATCCTGCCCTACCTCATCGCGCTGCTCACGGCGGGAATCCCGTTCCTCTTCCTCGACTACGCACTCGGTCACCGCAACCGCGGGTCCGCGCCGCTGTCCTTCGCCAGGCTGCGCAAGGGGACGGAGTTCCTCGGGTGGTGGCAGGTCGGGATCTGCGCGATCATCGCGATCTACTACGCCGCCATCATCGGGTGGTCCATGCGGTACATGTTCTTCTCCGTCGACAAGGCGTGGGGGAGCGACCCGGAGAAGTTCTTCGGCGGTGAGTTCCTCAGTGCCGCAGACCCGTCCGCTGGTGTGACGTTCGACTTCGTCCCCGGCATCCTCGTGCCGCTGCTCGTCGTCTGGGTCGTCGTCATCGCGATCATGGCCCTCGGCGTGCAGAAGGGTGTCGGTGCCACCTCCGTCATCTTCATCCCCGTGCTGCTCCTCGCCTTCGTCGCACTCGTCGTCCAGGCGCTGCTGCTGCCGGGAGCCACCGAGGGTCTCAACGCCCTCTTCACGCCGAACTGGTCCGCGCTGAAGGACACCGCCGTCTGGGCGGCAGCCTTCGGGCAGATCTTCTTCTCGCTCTCGATCGGCTTCGGCATCATGATCACCTACTCGTCCTACGTCGGTCGGCGCACCGACATGACCGGCTCCGGTCTGGTCGTCGGCTTCGCGAACTCCGGCTTCGAGCTGCTCTGCGGCATCGGTGTCTTCTCGGCGCTCGGCTTCATGGCGCAGGCCTCGGGCGTGCAGGTCGGTGACGTCGCCTCCGGCGGAATCGGCTTGGCGTTCATCGCGTTTCCCGCGATCATCAGCCAGGCTCCCGCGGGCGGGCTGATCGGCGTCCTCTTCTTCGCCTCGCTCATCCTCGCCGGCCTGACGTCGCTCGTCAGCATCCTCGAGGTCGTCATCTCCGCGGTCCGCGACAAGTTCGAGATGAGCCGGGTCGGCGCGACCGCCGTCGTGGCCCTGCCGATCGCCGTCGTGTCCGTCCTCCTCTTCAGCACCACGAGCGCGCTGACCGTGCTCGACATCATGGACAACTTCATCAACAAGTTCGGCATCCTGCTCGTCGCCGTCGTCAGCATGCTCGTCATCGCGTGGGCGCTCCGGGCGCTGCCGGCCCTCGCCCGCCACCTGAACCGCTACGGCTCGATCCCGGTCCGCGGGTGGTGGGTCGCGCTCATCTCGGTCGTCACGCCGGCGGTGCTGGCGCTCATCCTCGTCAAGGAGCTGCGCGACACGGCCGCGGAGACCTACGGCGGCTACCCCGACTGGATGGTCGCGGTCTTCGGCTGGGGGGTCGCAGCCGCGGTGGTCGTCGTCGGCGTGCTCGTCACGCTCGTGAGGTGGCGCCCCGACACCCCGCTCACCGTCCCCGAGGACGAAACCGACCCGACGGCCCTGGAGGTGGCCCGATGAACGCACCCGCCATCGTCATGATGCTCGTCGCGATGCTCGTCCTCTGGGGCGGGCTCGCGGTCGCCATCGTCAACGTCAGCCGCTCCGACCGCGGTGAGGTCGCCGAGGCACACCGGGACCTGTAGGCCCCTTCCGTATGCCGCTGAGTCGGCGAGGGCGGCGCCGCTGAGTCACGCGCGTGATGCCACCCCACGAGCGGGCATGCCGCTCAGCTCAGTTCGGCGAGAAGCCGCCCGGGTCGATCCGGCCGGGGACGGCGCGCACCTGGGTGACGAGGGCGAGCTCTCGGCGCAGGATCCGCAGCAGCGTCTGGAGGCGCTCGCGCTCGGTGCGGCCCTCGAGGACCGCCTGCCGGTCGGCGAGCTCGAGGGCCGACCGCTCGACGACGCGGTAGGCGAGCTCGTCGCTGCCGACGTCGTGCAGCGCGCGGGTGGTCGCCCCCAGGGCCGCGAGGAGCTGGGTGTGCACCGACCGGACCTTCCCGCTGAGGAGCGAGAGGTCCTCGTGCGGGGTCGAGCCCGGGCGGGTCGCGACCGGGTCCATCCAGGTGATGCGACCGGTCAGGTACGGCGTCCCGGCCGACTCCTCGCGGGCCGTGAGCCGGAAGCGCCGCCGCCCCCGAGCGATGACGTGGAACGGCGGCTCCGTCCCCGTCACCTGCTCGATGACGGCCTCGCACCCGACGTCGAACAGCTCGATGGCGGCGCCCTCGCCGGTCTCGGTGCCCTTGCGGAGGGCGATGACGCCGAAGGCCCGTTCCCCGGGCGGAGCCGAGCTGTTCAGGTCAGCCAGCAGAGCGACATACCTCGGCTCGAAGACCATGAGCGGCAGCTGAGCGCCCGGCAGCAGCACGGTCCCCAGGGGGAAGAGCGGCAGCAAGGGCATGCACGAAGACTAGGGCGCAACGTGCGCTTCGTCAGGCTGCGAGGCGGAGGCGTTCGGCTGCCGCATCGGCGGCGAGGGCGGCCCGGCGCTGCTCGTCGAGCTCGGCGAGCCGCAGCTCGTAGAGGAGTGCACGCTGCGACAGCTGCTCATGTGCGAGGGAGTGCTGTCGCAGCATGCCGATCAGGGCCCCGAGCGCGAGGAGGGTGAGGCCGCCGATGCCGGCGACCAGCCACCACGCGAGGGGGGTGTGGATGCTGCCGGTCGCGAAGAGCGCACCGGCCGTCGCGGCCATCCCGGCCAGGAAGCCGACCGCGATCCCGATCCGCGACGAGGCGCCCTCGTCGATGACCTGCAGGGCCTGCAGGGCGAGGGCCCGCTCCTCACGCGCCCGGGCAGGACGCAGGTGGATGGCCGCGGGGAAGCGGTGCGCCGCGCGCTTGCGCGACAGGGGCTTGGCCGGTCGGGTGAAGTCCCAGGGCGCGTCGTAGCGCCCGGCGTTCGACTCGCGGGTGGGACGGCGCCACGCGATCGAGGCCGTCGCCTCGGTGATGCTCTGCTCGGACATCGTGTCTCCTTGTCAGGGATCGTCTGAGCAGAGAGAGGCAGGGACCGCCGCTCCTGATACATGGCGCCACTCGGCATGATGCCCTTGTGATCGAGCTCCAGAAGGTCCTGGCCGTGTTGTGCGGGGTGTCGGCGGTCCTCGTCGCGGTCCAGGTCATCCGGAACCGGCCACCGAACCGGCTCGTCCTCGGTCTGCTCACGCTCATCGAGGTGGGTCTCGTCGTCCAGCTCGTGCTGGGCCTCATGCAGGTCCCGGACGCGCCGGCAGGGGCGTCGGTCGCGACGTACGTCGGTTATCTCGTGGCGTCGCTCGTCGTGCTGCCGCTGGCGGTCGGCTGGTCGTGGGCCGAGCGGAGCCGCGGGGGCACGGCCACGATCCTCGTGGGGCTCGTCGTGGTGCCGTATCTGTTCGTCCGGCTCTACCAGGTGTGGGTGCTGCGCCAGTGACTCACATCGAGGGCAGCCGTCCCTTGGCGAAGTAGAGGATCGGGCCGACCCAGTTGATCGCGATGATCGCGGCCCACTTCACCTTGCTGCCGTTGACCTCCTCAGGCTTGCGCGTCGCGAGGTCGGCCCAGGCCGTGGCCGCGAGCGAGAGCTGGACCGAACCGAGGGCGAGGATGGTCGCCTGCTGCCCCGCGCTGAGGTCTGACCACTTCTTCTTCTGCTTCGCCACCGCTGACCCTCCTGTTCGACGCCGCCCCCGACCCAGCTATCAGGCTACGGCTCGAGAGCGGAGTCCC
>NZ_AWQS01000165.1 GCF_000576575.1 Intrasporangium chromatireducens Q5-1 | reverse complement strand
CCGACGAAGGGCCAGTTCCCGACGAGAGGCCAGTCGCCGTGCGCTTTCGATGGTCGCGATCGTGCGCTCGATCGGATGGTGCGGGGCTGGGGCTCAGCGGGGTGGCGGAAGCGAGCTGAGCGGCATACGGAAGGGGCGTCGGTCAGGCGAGCGGGACCGGGTCGAGACCGTGCGCCAGCATCGTGACCGCCTCGGCGGCGAGCTCCTCGATGGTGCCGGCCCCGCCGGACTGCCGGTGCTCGATGCAGGCCCGGATGGCACCGATCGCGGCGTTGACGACGACGCGCGGACCCAACGCGGCGCCCGGCTCGACGCCGAGCCGCGTCTCAAGGGCCTCGGTGAGGATGTTCTCGAGGTGGATGTTGTTGCGCACGAGCGCGGGGGCGAGGGTCGGCTCGCCGATCAGCACCCGGCGCCGCCTCTCGCGCAGCTCGACATCGAGGGTCGAGGACGAGAAGTAGTCGCTGACGAGCCGCCGGATCACCTCGAGGGCCGACTCCTCCGCCGGGGCATTGAGCATGGCGAGGCGCATCTCCTCGAAGTCCTCGGCGCGACGGCCGAGGACCGCACTGTCCTTCGACGGGTAGTAGTTGAAGAAGGTGCGCGGGCTCACGCCGGCCCGTTCGGCGATCTGCTCGGTCCGGACCGCGTCGAACCCGTGCTCCTCGACGAGCTCGAGGGCCGCCCGGTGGATCGCCAGGAGCGTCTCGCGCTTCTTGCGCTCCCGGAGGCCGCACTCGGCATCGGTCGTGCTCATGACTCGACGATAGGCTCCTTTCTGCATCAACTGCAAATTTGCAGCGACTGCACTAATCCTCCTATCCTGATCCGCATGCCTGACCTCACTTCACCCGCCGAGACCCGCGCGGCCGGCTCGTCCCCGCGGGAGACGGGCCTCGACCCCAAGGCGAGACAGATCTTCATCGCCCTCATGTTGGGCATGCTCGTCGCCTCCATCAGCCAGACCATCGTCGGACCCGCGATGCCGCGCATCGTCGCGGAGCTGGGCGGCATGGAGCACTACTCCTGGCTCGCCACCGCCGCCATGCTCGTCAGCGCGATCGTCGTCCCGATCGTCGGCAAGCTCTCGGACATCTACGGCCGGCGCAGCTTCTACCTCGGCGGCCTCGTCGTCTTCATGCTCGGCTCGATCCTGTCCGGAGCCGCGCAGAGCTTCTGGTGGCTCATCGCGGCCCGCGCCATCCAGGGCGCCGGCATGGGCACCCTGATGCCGCTGTCGCAGACGATCATCGGCGACATCATCCCGCCCCGGCAGCGCGGCAAGTACCAGGGCCTCATGGGTGGCGTCTTCGGCCTGTCCTCGATCCTCGGACCGCTCGCGGGTGGCTTCATCACGGACCACTGGGGCTGGCGCTGGCTCTTCTACGTCGCCCTGCCGATCGGCATCTTCGCGTTCTTCCAGATCGCCAAGTTCCTCCACCTGGACCATGAGGAGGGCGAGGTCGTCATCGACCGCGCCGGCATCGCACTGCTATCCATCTCGCTGATCCTCCTGCTCGTGCCGACCTCGCTCGGCGGCACGACGTGGGCGTGGGGCTCACCAGAGGTCATCGCGATGTATGCCGTTGGGCTCGCCACGCTCGCAGCGTTCATCTGGGTGGAGCAGCGGGCGGTCGAGCCGGTCCTGCCGCTGCGGCTGTTCCGAAGCTCGATCTTCACCTTCTCCAACATCGCGAGCTTCATGGTCGCGGTCATGATGTTCGGCGCGATGATCTACATCCCGGTCTACGCCCAGGGCGTCATCGGCGTGTCGGCCACGAACTCGGGCCTGATCCTCATGCCGATGTCCGTCGCGATGATCGGCCTGTCGATCATCGCGGGGCTCGTCATCACGAAGACGGGCCGCTACAAGCTGCAGACCCTCGCCGGCATCGTCATCATGGGCATCGGCTTCTGGCTGCTGACCCGCCTCGACTACAGCGCCACGGCCGGCGAGCTGACGTGGGCGATGATCGTCTTCGGCATCGGCCTCGGCATCGCCCTGCAGGTGTACACCCTCGTCGTGCAGAACGCCTCGCAGCGCCGCGACCTCGGGGTGGCGACCGCGTCCACGCAGTTCTTCCGCAACGTCGGGTCGACCGTCGGCACGGCCGTCTTCGGCACCATCATGTCGAGCGGCCTGGCGGTCAACATCGCCAAGCACCTCTCCCCCGAGGTGCGCCAGCAGATGGCGCAGTCGGGCCAGCAGGTCAGCGCCGGCTCGGTCCTCGACCCGGCCGCCCTCAAGTCGCTGCCGCCGGAGGTCGCGATGGGCGTGCACCACGGGCTCGCGGACTCGCTCCACTCGGTGTTCGCCTGGGGCTTCCTGCCCTGCGCCGTCGCGCTCGTCGCGACGCTCTTCATCAAGGAGATCCCGCTGCGCGACACGGTGCACTCCGCCGACGAGGCGGGCCGGGAGCTGCTCGACACGATGGCCCAGCGGGCCCCGCAGCTCGACGAGCTGATGGTGCCGCTCGGTCGTGAGGCGGGCCAGACGCGCACCCACGAGCGCCTCCTGGGCCTGCGTCTCGACCTGCTCGCCGACACGGCGATGCGCGGCGACCGGCCGTTGCTGACCAAGGCGGTCACGCAGGTGGGCGACGGTGACCTCGAGCGGGGGGTCGAGCTGCTCCGGCTCACGGCCAAGATGCTGACGACCGACGACCTCTCCGTCGCGGCCGACCGGGAGCAGTACGCCGTCGAGGTGGCCTGCCGCGCGAAGCAGCCCGGTGGGGCGCTCGACCAGGAGCTGAAGCGTGAGCTGGCTCTGGCGGTCACCGAGCGGGACGCCCACACCGTCATGACGACGGTGGAGCCGACCGTGGCCGAGCGGCACGAGGCGGTCGACATCGAGGCCCTCGAGGCCCTCGGCGACGACCTCACGGCCGCCTACCTCGTCGACCGCTACCGGATCCGGGCGGCGACCGGTGACGGCCGGCGCCCCGATCCGGAGCCCGAGCCCGTCCACTGACGATCGCGCCCCAACGGCGAAACACGCCGAGCAGCGGTCAACCCATGATGGAAATAACCATCTGGCGTTGGCCGCTGCTCGGTGTGTTGCCGAGTCAGGCCCAGACGAGCGCGCGGCTCGGGTCCTCCATGATCGCGGCGACGTCCGCGAGGAAGCGCGACCCGAGCTCGCCGTCGATGAGCCGGTGGTCGAACGACAGCGCGAGCTGGGTGACGTGCCGGATCGCGATCTCGTCCGAGCCGTCGGCACCGGTGACGACCCACGGCTGCTTGCGGATCGTGCCGAACGCGAGGATCGCCGACTCGCCCGGGTTGATGATCGGGGTTCCGCTGTCGACGCCGAAGACGCCGACGTTGGTGATCGTGATCGTGCCCTGGCTCATCTCCGCCGGCTGGGTCCTGCCGTCGCGGGCCGTGGCGGTCAGGGCCGCGATCGCGTCAGCGAGCTCGCGCATCGTCATCGCGTGGGCGTCCTTGATGTTCGGCACGACGAGCCCGCGCGGGGTCGCCGCGGCGATCCCGAGGTTGACGTAGTTCTTCTGGACGATCTCCTGCGCCTGCTCGTCCCACGTCGCGTTGACGCCCGGGTTGCGCCTGATCGCGAGAATCATCGCCTTGGCGAGGACCAGCAGCGGGGTCACCTTGACGTCACGGAACTCGCGGTCGACCTTGAGCCGCTCGACGAGCTCCACCGTGCGTGTCACGTCGACGGTGATCCACTCGGTCACATGGGGCGCCGAGAACGCCGACCCGACCATGGCCTGCGCGGTCATCTTGCGCACGCCCTTGATGGGGATGCGCACCTCCCGCTCCCCCGACCCGAACGCCGTTCCGTATGCCGCTGAGCCGGCCGTCGCTGCGCCGTTGGCTTCCGCGCCGGCGGGCGCCGCGACGGTCTGGGCCGAGCCGCCGCTGGCGTGGGCCTGCACGTCGTCGCGGGTGATGATGCCGTCCGCGCCGGTCGGCCGGACCTGGGTCAGGTCGACGCCGAGGTCCTTGGCCAGCTTGCGGACCGGCGGCTTCGCCTTCGGCCGCTCACCCGCCCGGGCGGTCGCGGCGGTGGGCGCGGGCGGGGCGGGGGACTCGACGCGCGGCTCCGGCACCGTCTGCTCCGGGACCGCAGGCGTCTCGGCGATCTGCTCCGTCTCGGTCTGGGCCCCGCCACTGGGTGAGGTCATTTCCGCGGGGACCGAGCTGAGCGTCATACCGTCGGCCTTCTTGCGGGGGCGGCGGGCGGTCGCGCCGGCCTTCGCGCCGTAGCCGACGAGGATCGCGTCCTGCTTCTCCTCACCGGCGGCGCCCTCGGCGGCTGGCGCAGCGGGGGCCTCGTCCCCGCCCGTGCCGTCGTCGATGCGGATGAGCGGCGTGCCGACGTCGACCGTCTGGCCGACCTCGACGAGCACCTCGGTCACGGTGCCCGCCCACGGGATCGGCAGCTCGACGAGCGACTTGGCCGTCTCGACCTCGAGGACCATGTCGTTGACCTTGACGGTGTCGCCGACGTTGACCCTCCACTCGACGATCTCGGCCTCGACCAGGCCCTCGCCCGGGTCGGGCAGGTTGAACGTGCGAATCGCCACTGTTCAGAACCCTTTCGCTGTGTCTCAGAAGGCGAGGGCGCGGTCGACGCCGTCGAGGATCCGGTCGAGGTCGGGGAGGAAGTCCTCCTCCATCCGGCTCGGCGGATACGGGATGTTGGCGCCGCCCACCCGCACGACCGGGGCCTCGAGGTGGTAGAAGCACTGCTCGGTCACCTCGGCCGCGATCTCGGCTCCCATGCCGAGGAAGTTGCTCGCCTCGTGGACCACGACGAGCCGACCGGTCTTGCGGACCGACGCCGTGACGGTGTCGATCGGGAGCGGGGAGAGCGAGCGCAGGTCGATGACCTCGATGCTCGTCCCCTCGGACTCCGCGGCGGCGGCCGACTCGAGCATCGTCTTGACGACCGGCCCGTAGCCGACAAGCGTCACGTCGGTGCCCTCGCGCAGCACATTGGCCTCGAAGAGGCTCCGCGGCGCACTGGCCGCGCTCGTGTCGTACTCGCCGCGGTCGTGGTAGCGCCGCTTCGGCTCGAAGAAGATCACCGGGTCGTCGCACTCGATGGCCTGCTGGATCATCCAGTAGGCGTCCTCGGGGTTGGAGCACGAGACGACCCGCAGCCCGGCCGTGTGCGCGAAGTAAGCCTCGGGGCTCTCGGAGTGGTGCTCCGGGCTGCCGATGCCGCCGCCGAACGGGATCCGGATGACGATGGGCAGCTTGACCGCGCCGAGCGAGCGGGCGTGCATCTTGGCGACCTGGCAGACGATCTGGTCGAAGGCCGGGTAGACGAAGCCGTCGAACTGGATCTCGCACACCGGTCGGTAGCCCCGCAGTGCCATGCCGACGGCAGTGCCGACGATGCCGGACTCGGCCAGCGGGGAGTCGATGACGCGGTCCTCGCCGAAGTCCTTCTGCAGGTGCTCGGTGATCCGGAAGACGCCGCCGAGCTTGCCGATGTCCTCACCGATGAGGACGACCTTCGGGTCGCGCTCCATCGCCTTGCGCAGGCCGTTGGTGATGCTGCGCCCGAGCGTCACCTTCTCGAGGTGCTGCGGCGCGTTCGTCGCGGCCGCGGTGCTCATCGTCGTGCTCATCTCAGTTCGCCCCCTCGAAGCTCGCCTGGTAGGCAAGGAAGGCGGCGCGCTCCGCCTCCATGACCGGGTGGTCCTCGGCGTAGACGTGGTCCCACATCGTCTCGCCCGGCATCGTCGCCATGTTGATGCAGCCGTCGCGCAGCTCCTGGGCGAACTGGTCGGCCTCCTCGTCGACGGACTGGAAGAAGGTCTCGTCGGCCATCCCCTCGTGCGCGAGGTAGGTCTTGAGCCGCAGGATCGGGTCGCGCAGCTTCCACTGCTCGACCTCGGCCGAGACCCGGTACTTCGTCGGGTCGTCGGCCGTCGTGTGGGCGCCCATCCGGTAGGTGTAGGCCTCGATGAGGAGGGGGCCGTTGCCGTTGCGGGCCTCGTCGAGGCAGTGCTTGGTCACCGCATAGGTCGCGAGGATGTCGTTGCCGTCGACCCGCACACCCGGGAAGCCGAAGCCGCGCGCCCGCTGGTAGAGCGGGATGCGGGTCTGCTTCGAGACCGGCTCGGAGATGGCCCACTGGTTGTTCTGGCAGAAGAAGACGACCGGGGCGTCGAAGCTCGCGGCGTAGACGAACGCCTCGTTGACGTCGCCCTGCGAGGTCGCGCCGTCGCCGAAGTAACAGATGACGGCCGTGTCGCGGTCGGGGTCCCCCGTGCCGACGTTGCCGTCCATCTTGACCCCCATCGCGTAGCCCGTCGCGTGGAGCGTCTGGGCGCCGATGACGATCGTGTAGAGGTGAAAGTTGTGCTCGGTGGGGTCCCAGCCACCCTGGCTCACGCCCCGGAACAGCTGGAGCGAGCTCTGCGGGTCCATGCCGCGCACGAAGCCCACACCGTGCTCCCGGTAGGTGGGGAAGACGAAGTCGTGCGGCCTGAGGGCGCGGCCCGAGCCGACCTGGGCGGCCTCCTGGCCCAGCAGGCTCGGCCACAGCCCGAGCTCCCCCTGGCGCTGGAGCGCGTAGCCCTCCGCGTCGAGCCGCCGGATCAGGACGAGGTCGCGGTAGAAGCCGCGCAGGTCCTGGGGGGTCAGGTCCACGACGTACTTGTCGTAGTCGGGGTGGGAGCGTCGCTCCCCCTCGGGGGTCAGCAGCTGGATCATGTCCGGCCCGCCGTCGCCGTTCTGGGTCGTCGCGCCCGCCGGGGCGGTCTGCTGGACGACGTCGTTGTCGCTCACAAGGGCTCCTCCACCGGCCCGCCGGCCGGCTTTTGCTCGGGCCACCGGCCGGGGATCAGCCCGTCGGTGGGTGCTGCACATCCGGTCGCCGAGGGTGACGGCGGCCACATGCGGTGTCCTGAAGCGAAACTTACCTGAGCCCCTCGGGAATCTCACAATGCGGGCGAACCCACCTCCCCCGGGCCTCAGCGGACGCGTGCCCGCGGGCGCGGAGGGTACGTTCAGGCGATGGCGGAGCTGCGCTGGCCCGAGAGGCGGCGCAACGTGTAATAGCCCACGCCGGCGAGGACCGCGGTGCCGATCGGCCCCCATGTCGTGCCCCAGGCCGGGGCCAGCTCGATCACGGCGATGCCGTAGGCGGACGCGACGGCCCACGCGAGCGTGCCGGGCAGCCACACGGACCGGATCCGGGACTCGTCGGAGACGAGGTCGTCGGGGTCGACGCCGTCACGCCGGTCCAGCCACACGTGGACGAGTGCGATGACGACCCAGCCGGTGATGAGCGCGCCCTGCCAGCCGAGGGCCCGGAGGATGTAGCCGAAGACGTTCGTCAGCATCATCAGGTACATCGCTACGGAGCCGACGACGACCCAGGCGGTGCGCGGCAGCCGCAGGCGCAGGACGCGCGACCCGAAGGCCTCGAGGTTGACCGAGGCGAGGTAGTAGTTGGCGGTGTTGATCCGGGTCTGGCTGGCGAAGACGAGGATCACCGCGAAGATGCCCAGGACCTTGGTCAGCGCGACGGCGACGCCGCCCTCGGAGATGTCACCGCCGGTGACGTGGCGCAGGGCGTGGGTGAGGAAGATGCCGACGATCCCGTTGAACAGGAAGGTGATCGAGTAGAAGACCCAGCCGAACGTCACGGTTCCGTGGAAGCGGCTGTCCTCGCGCCGGCCGAGGCGGGCGAAGTCCATCGTGTACATCATCAAGACCCAGACGCCCATGTAGATCGCGAAGGCCATGAGCCAGCCAGGGCCGCCGGATGCCGCAGGCACCCCGGCCTGGTTGCCGAACGCGAAGAACCCGCTCGGGTCGCCCTTGACGGCCGCGACACCGACCGCGATGGCGAGGCTGGCCAGGTAGAGCGGCAGCAGCCAGCCGTTGAGCCGGTCGAGCCAGTTGCGCACTCCACCGAAGACGAGCGGCGTCGAGTAGAGCACCACGACGAGGTACCAGACGTTGATGTTCCAGCCGAGCGTGTCCGCCGTGTACGCGTGGAGCGTGACGGCGATGATCGAGCCCTCGAACACGCCGTAGTAGAGGGCGGTGGCGGCGAAGACGAGGGTCGCGAGCGCCGAGCCGACCTTGCCGAAGAGGACTCGGGAGAACAGCTCGACGGAGAAGCCGGTGCGGATCGCGTAGCGGGAGAGGACCTTGTTGACGGCGCCGTAGGCCGCCACGGTGAGGACGAGCCCGATGAGGGCGTCGACGACACCGACGAACGAGGCGACGAGCGCGGCGATGTAGATGTAGAACATCGCCGAGACGAGCGACCACCATCCCATCATGAGCGAGATGCGCGGGATCCGTTCGACGTGGCGGTGCAGGTCGGGCTCCGGGACGAAACCGGTCCCGTCGTCGGCGTTGGGACCGTAGAGGTCGCGTGGCGCCGACGCACGGCGCTGGGGAGCAACAGGCATGGCAACATCCTTCGTGCGAGCCGGCTGGTTCCGGCCGCTGGCGGGCCGTGCCGGGGGGAGGATTTCCGGGTTCCTGGAGTGCCCGGCTGCTGGAAAGTATGGGCGCGGTCGAGGCGATGCGAACTGGAGTAAGGGCCTGATCTGAACGTCGGTTTTGTTCGTTTGGACAAATGGCCGGCGCAGCCTCCGGCAGACCGGCCGCACCCTGCGCGAGACGCGCAGCTGCACGGGCCGCGCGCCCCTCGCGAGACGCGCCCCCCGCGCTAGCCGCGGACGCACGAGACGCGCGAACGCGGCTGAGCGGCATACGAGACG
>NZ_AWQS01000164.1 GCF_000576575.1 Intrasporangium chromatireducens Q5-1 | reverse complement strand
GCGAGGTCGAAGCGGAAGCCGTCGACGTGCATCTCGGTCACCCAGTAGCGCAGCGAGTCCATGATCAGCTGCAGGACGTGGGGGCTGCGCATGAGCAGCGCGTTGCCGGTGCCGGTCGTGTCGTAGTAGTGCGCGAGGTCGTCACCGACGAGCCGGTAGTAGCGGTCGTTGTCCAGCCCACGGAAGGCCAGGGTCGGCCCGAGCTCGTTGCCCTCGGCCGTGTGGTTGTAGACGACGTCGAGGATGACCTCGATGTCCGCTGCGTGCAGGGCCTTGACCATGCCCTTGAACTCGAGGACCTGCTCGCCGAGCTGTCCGCTCGAGGAGTACTCGTTGTGCGGGGCGAGGAAACCGATCGTGTTGTAGCCCCAGTAGTTGCGCAGGCCGCGGTCGCGCAGGAAGCCGTCCTGGACGAACTGGTGCACCGGCATCAGCTCGACGGCCGTGACGCCGAGCGAGGTGAGGTGCTCGACGACGGCGGGGTGCGCGACGCCGGCGTAGGTCCCCCGGATCTGCTCGGGGACGTCGGGGTGCAGCTCGGTCAGGCCCTTGACGTGGGCCTCGTAGATGACGCTGTCGTGGTATTCGTGCCGCGGCGGGCGGTCGTCGCCCCAGTCGAAGAACGGGTTGGTGACGACGGAGAGCATCGTGTGGCCGAGGCTGTCGGTCTGCTCCGGCTCGGGCCGCAGCGCCGCCTCGTGATCACCGAGCGGGTAGGAGAACGTCGCCTGCGTGTTGTCCGGTTGGCCGACGATGGCCTTGGCGTAGGGGTCGAGGAGGAGCTTGGCCGGGTTGCACCGGTGCCCCTCGGCCGGCAGGTAGGGCCCGTGCACGCGGAAGCCGTAGCGCTGTCCCGGGTGGATGTAGGGGACATAGCCGTGCCAGACGAAGGCGTCCACCTCGGGCAGGTCGATGCGCGTCTCGCTGAGGTCGTCCTCGATGAGGCACAGCTCGATCCGGGTCGCGGCCTCTGAGAACACCGCGAAGTTGACGCCCGTTCCGTCGTAGGTGGCGCCCAGGGGATAGGACTTGCCCGGCCAGATCTCCATCGGCCCTCTTTCAAAGTCGGGGACATCGGAGACTACCGCGCGAGGCGGTCGGACCGGCCGGCGCGTCAGGCGGGCTGGTCCGCGACGTCGCGCAGGCGTTGGCTCACGACGGTCGTCACGCCGTCGCCGCGCATGCTGACGCCGTAGAGCGCGTCGGCGATCTCCATCGTCTTCTTCTGGTGGGTGATGACGATGAGCTGGGAGCTGTCCCGCAGCTCCTCGAAGAGCGTGATGAGCCGGCCGAGGTTGGCGTCGTCGAGCGCCGCCTCGACCTCGTCCATGATGTAGAACGGCGACGGCCTGGCCTTGAAGATGGCGACGAGCAGGGCGACCGCGACGAGCGAGCGCTCGCCACCGGAGAGCAACGAGAGCCGCTTGATCTTCTTGCCCGGAGGCCGGGCCTCGACCTCGAGGCCGGTCGTGAGCATGTTGCCGGGGTCGGTCAGCACGAGGCGACCCTCGCCGCCGGGGAAGAGCCGCTGGAAGACCCGCTCGAACTGCACGGCGGTGTCGGCGAACGCCTCTGCGAACACCTTCTCGACGCGCTCGTCGACCTCCTTGACGATGTCGAGCAGGTCGCGCTTGGAGTTCTTCAGGTCCTCGAGCTGCTCGGTCAGGAACTTGTGGCGCTCCTCGAGCGCGGCGAACTCCTCGAGGGCGAGCGGGTTGATCCGGCCGAGCGAGCTCAGCTTGCGCTCGGCCTGGCGCAGCCGCTTCTCCTGCGCCTCCCGGACGTAGGGCACCGGCTCGGGCAGTTCTGCGTCCGGGTCGGCCGACGGGTCGGGCACGGACGGCACGAGCTGGTGCGGTCCGAACTCGTCCACGAGCGCCTCCGGGGAGATGCCGAGCTCCTCGACGGCCTTGGTCTGCAGCTGCTCGATGCGCAACCGCTGCTGGGTGCGGGCCACCTCGTCCCGGTGCGCGGTGTCGGTCAGCTCGCGCAGCTCCTCCTGCAGCGTCGCCATGTCGCGGCGGACGATCGCGAGCTCGGCGTCGCGCTCGGTGCGCTCCTGCTCCCCCGCCGCGCGGACGGTCGCGGCCCGCTCGGCGGACCGGGTGAGGACGTCATGGGCGTAGGCCGCGGCGACCCGCACGCCCTCGGCGACCTTCGCCTCGTGCTCCCGCCGTGCGCGCCGTGCGGCGACGCGCTCGCGGGCCTGCTCCTCGGCCAGGGCACTGCGCTCGAGGGAGTCGGCTCGGTCGCGCAGGGCCCGGGCGCGTTCCTCGCGAGTCCGCAGCCCGAGGCGCAGCTCGGTCTCCGCGGCGCGCGCCTCACGAGCCAGCGCGTCGAGCCGGTCGCGCTCCTCGGTCGACGGGTCGGCGTCGTCCTCGGTCTCGGCGCTCGCCGCCTCGAGCCGCTGGACGAGCTCGTCGTGCGCCTCCTCGTCGGCTGCTCGGGCGGTCTCGGCGTCGGCGATGGCACGCTCGGTGCGCTCCACCTCGGCGCGCGCGGCACGGACCGTCTGACCGAGCGAGCCGAGCTTCTCGGCGATGGCCGACATCCGCGCGTCGCTCTCGTTGAGCCGGTCGAGGATCGCGTCGACCTCCTCGGCCAGCTCCGCGCGGGTGCGCTCCGCCGTGGCGGTCTGGAACCGGGCCTGCTCCCCCTCGCGGGTCGCCTGCTCCGCCTCCTCCTGCGCCTGCTCGAAGGCCGCCTGCACCTCGAGGAGGCTCGGCGCCGAGCTGCTGCCGCCGCGGGCCCAGCCCGGGGCGTAGACGTCGCCGTCGGCCGTCACGGCCGTGACGCCGGGGTGGTCCCGGACGATGCGGGTGGCCACCTCGGCGTCGGGGACGAGGGCGACCCGCTCGAGCACCTGGTCGAGCGCCGGCCGGACCGAGTCAGGGCAGGTGACGACGTCGCGGGCCCAGCGGGCCCCGCCGTCGAGGGTGGGCCAGCCTGCGGGGTCGGCGGGCGTGGCCGACTCCGGCACCAGCAGCGTGGCGCGGCCCCCGTCGTCCTTGCGGAGGCTCTCGAGCGCGTCTGCGGCGTCGGCGAGCGAGCCGACGGCGAGCGCCTCGGCGGCCCACCCCAAGGCCGCGGCGACGGCGTTCTCGAGGCCCGGCTCGACCGTGACGAGCGAGGCGACGGAGCCGATGATGCGACCCGACCCCTCGCCGGCCTCGGCGAGCAGGGCCGCGGCGCCGTCCTTGCGCGAGAGGCTGAGCTCGAGCGCCTCGGCGCGAGCGGCGGCGGTCGAGCGGGCCCGGTCGGCGGCCTGTTCGGCCTGCTTCCAGCGGGCCACCTCGGCCTCGGCGGCCTCGAGCCGTTCGGCGGCCTGCTCGTAGGCGCTGTCGAGGCCGTGCTCGCCTTCCTCGTCGGCCGCGACGGTGGCCTCGAGCCGGGCGAACTCCTGCTCGGCCTCCGCGGCGCGGGCCGCTGCCTGCTCGATGCTGGCGCGCAGCCGGGCGATCTCCGCCTCACGGGCCTCGATGCGCGAGGCCTTGGCCCCGGCCTGGCCGGCGAGCTTGGCCAGGCCCTCACGACGGTCGGCGGCAGCGCGGGCCGCCCGCGCGAGCCGGCTCGTCTCCTCGGCGTGGGCGCGCTCCGCCTCGTTGCGCGAGAGCACCGTCTCCTCGAGGGTCGCCTTCAGCTCGGCGATCTCCTCGAGCAGCATCGCCTCCTGCTCGCGCACCTCGGCGGCCTGCTCGCGCAGCGCGACGGGGTCGCGCGAGGGCTCGCCTGCACCTTCGTCGCCGGGGTCCTCGGACAGCAGCCGCACCCGCTCGGTGGCCAGGCTGTGGGTCGCCGCCATGCGCTCGACGAGCCGACCGAGCGCGGCCCACTGGTCGTGGGCGAGGGCCAGGGCCGGCCGGGCCTCCTCGGCGGCGGCCTCGAGCCCGGAGAGCCGTCGCGCCAGGTCGCGCAGCGCCTCCTCGACCTCCTCGCGCCGCTGGACGAGAGCCGTCTCGTCGGCGACCTCCTGCTCGAGGGTCGACGTCAGCTGGATGAGGTCGTCCGCGAGCAGCCGGAGCCGGGCGTCGCGGGCGTCGGCCTGGATCACGGCGGCCTTGCGCGCCGTCTCGGCCTGCCGCCCGAGCGGGCCGAGCTGCCGGCGGATCTCCCCCGTGAGGTCCTGGACCCGGGTGAGGTTGGCCTCCATCGTCTCGAGCTTGCGCAGGGCACGTTCCTTGCGCTTGCGGTGCTTGAGGACTCCGGCGGCCTCCTCGATGAAGCCGCGCCGCTCCTCGGGGGTGGCGCGCAGGACGGTGTCGAGCTGGCCCTGGCCCACGATGACGTGCATCTCGCGGCCGATACCGCTGTCCGACAGCAGCTCCTGGATGTCGAGCAGCCGCGAGGGGGTGCCGTTGATGGCGTACTCGGAGCCGCCGTTGCGGAACATCGTCCGCGAGATCGTCACCTCGGTGTAGTCGATCGGCAGGGCGCCGTCGGTGTTGTCGATCGTCAGGGTCACCTCTGCGCGACCGAGCGGGGCGCGCCCGGCGGTGCCCGCGAAGATGACGTCCTCCATCTTGCCGCCCCGCAGGGACTTGGCCCCCTGCTCGCCCATGACCCAGGCGAGCGCGTCGACGACGTTGGACTTGCCGGAGCCGTTGGGCCCGACGATGCACGTGATGCCCGGCTCGAGGCGCATCTGGGTCGCCGAGGCGAAGGACTTGAAGCCCTTCAGGGTGAGGCTCTTGACGTACACGAACCCTTGCTTTCTCTCCGGACGATCCCGGTCAGCCTAACGGCCGGTGCGGGCTGCGGCCGGGCAGGCGCGACGGCGCGTAGGCTCACGAGGCATGCCGACCGCCCCGGAGCTCGACCATCTCGTCGTCGCAACGGCCGACCTCGAGGCGGGGCGCGACCGGCTGGAGCGGCAGCTCGGCTGCCCGCTCGAGCCCGGTGGGCGGCATACGGACCAGGGCACTCACAACCTGCTCCTCTCGCTGGGGCCGACCGCGTATCTCGAGCTCATCGCGCCCGAGCCGGGCGCTCGGTCTCCGCGACCACGCTGGTTCGAGCTCGACACCCCCGCGATGCGCGAGCGGCTCGCCGCGGGACCGGCGCTCGTCCACTGGGTCGTGCGGGTCACCTCCCTGGCCGGCCGCCCCGACGTGAGGGAGCTGTCGCGTGGGACGAACCGGTGGGCGTTGACCGTCGCCGAGGACGGTTCCATGCCGTTCGGCGGTCTCGCGCCGTCGCTGATCAGGTGGCACACCCCGCCGCCGCCGACCGTCCTGCCCGACCGGGGCGTCCGACTGACCGAGCTCGTCCTGACGACGCCGGACGTGGCGGCGCTCGAGGCGCAGCTGCCCGCCCTCGACGCGCCGGTGCGGGTGCGGCCCGGGGCGCCGGGGCTCGCGGCGCGCCTGACGACTCCGCACGGCGAGACCGAGATCGAGGGATGAGCACGATGACGGACGAACACCTGGTGACGGACCTCGAACGGCTGAGGGAGGTCTATCCCACCGCGCCCAGCGCCGTGTCGCTCGCGAAGGAGACGCAGGTGCTGACGGCTGCCTACGCCGAGCTCGTGCGCGCCGCCCCGTTCGTCGTCATCGCGACGGCCGGCCCGCACGGCCTGGACCAGTCGCCGCGCGGCGACGCACCCGGGTTCGCCGAGGTCCGCGACGAGCGGACGATCGTCATCCCCGACCGGCGCGGCAACAACCGGCTCGACACCCTGACGAACCTCGTCCGCGACCCGCGGATCGGCCTGCTCTTCCTCGTGCCCGGGCTGGGCGAGGAGCTGCGGGTGCGTGGCACCGCGGTCATCTCCACCGACCCCGACGAGCTGGCCGGTCACACCGTCCAGGGGCGCGCCCCGGCCTCGCTCATCGTCGTCACAGTGGAGCGGGTCTTCTTCCAGTGCGCCCGGGCGGTCCGGCGGGCCCGCCTGTGGGAGGCCGACCACCGCGTCCCGGCGGGTTGCCTGCCGACGGCCGGGCAGATGACGCTCGAGGCGCGCGGTTTCGAGACGGTTGAGCAGGCCCAGGCGTATGACGCTGAGCTGCCGGCCCGTCAGGAGGCGACGCTCTACTAGGGCTGGGTGCGCTCTGTCGACGCCGGCTCGGCGGCGGCGATGCGCTCGTGGTGGTGGATCACCTCGGCGATGACGAAGGCGAGGAACTTCTCGGCGAAGACGGGGTCGAGGCCGGCATCGTGCGCCAGGGACCGGAGGCGGGCTATCTGCTGCTCCTCGCGGGCCGGGTCCGCGGGCGGCAGGTTCCTGCGCGCCTTGAGGACGCCGACCTTCTGCGTGCACCGGAACCGTTCGGCGAGCATGTGGATGATCGCAGCGTCGATGTTGTCGATGCTGCGGCGCAGGTCGGCGAGGTCGCTGGGGATCTCCGGTTCCGTCACGGGCTCAGGGTAGGCGGCTCACCGCTCGACGAAGCCCGAGATTCCGTCCCTCGGACCGTTCCACTGCGTCGTGACGCTCTCGACGCGGCCGGGGCGCCCGGCCGTCGTCGGCTGCTCCTGGAGGAGGGTCTCGAGGCGCTCGACGGCGGTCTGCTCACCCTGGGCGACGACCTCGACCCGGCCGTCTGCCATGTTGCGGGCGTGGCCGACGAGACCGAGCTCGAGGGCCCGCGCACGCGTCCACCAGCGGAACCCGACGCCCTGGACGGCGCCGCGGACGAACATCGTGGCCCTGACCATGAGCACGACAATAGGCGGCCGCGGGTCCCGTTCGGCGCCTGCCCCGCGTGGCTCCCCGACGATGTCCCAGGTCGTCCTTATGCTCGCTGGCAGCATCACCGGCACCACCGACCAGGGGCCACGGAAGGGAGCGACGTGACGACGTCGACCGGAGTCCGGGCGGGCGGCGCGGACCGCCCGGTCGATGCCCCGACGCCGTCGTCCGGTGCTCGGGGTGCCGATGCGCGCCGGCGGTCGGCGCGGATCCCGGGTCTGGACGGGCTGCGAGCGGTCGCGATCCTCGCGGTGCTGATCTACCACCTCGACGCGTCGTGGCTGCCCGGTGGGTTTCTCGGGGTCGACGTCTTCTTCGTCGTGTCGGGCTTCCTCATCACGACGCTGCTCGCCCGGGAGCTGCAGGCGAGCGGACGGATCGCGTTCCGGACGTTCTGGCTGCGGCGGGCGCGGCGGCTGCTGCCGGCCCTCGTGCTGACCGTGGCCGTGAGCGTCCTGATCGCGCGGGTGGTGTCGACGGACCTGCTCGTCCACGCCGGCCGCCAGGTGCTCGGTGCCCTCACGTTCTCGACGAACTGGGTCGAGATCACCGCGGGCTCGAGCTACTTCGACCAGACGGCACCCCAGCTGTTCATGAACTTCTGGTCGCTGGCGGTCGAGGAGCAGTTCTACCTCGTCTGGCCACTCGTGACCCTGCTCCTGCTCCGGTTCGCCCGCCCGCGCACGCGGGTCGCGGTGACGCTTGCCATCGCGGCGGCCTCGACGGCCCTCATGGCTGCCCTGTTCACGCCCGGCGCCGATGCGACGCGCGTCTACTACGGCACCGACACGCACGTCATGGGCCTCATGCTGGGCGCTGCTCTCGCCTTCGCCTGGGCCAGCCCGGCCCTTGCCCTGCGCGTGCGCCCGTCCGCGTGGGGCCGGGCCGCCCCCGTCGCGGTGCCGGTCGCCGCGGCGGTGCTCCTGGTGCTCCTCGTGGTCCTGGACGAGGAGCGGGCAGCGACGTTCCGCGGCGGCATCGCCCTGGCCTCCGTCGCCACCGCGGTCCTCATCGCCGGCCTCGTCGACCGAGGCGGGTCGCGGGTGGCTGCCTGGCAGCGGCTGGCGGACCACCCGGTGCTGACGTGGGTCGGCGTCCGGTCCTACGCCATCTACCTCTGGCACTGGCCGGTGATCCTCCTCGTCGCCGGAGACCTCCCCTCCGTGCCGGGCACGGGCCACCACGTGCTGACGCGTGCGTGGTGCGTGCTCGTCACGGTGGCCCTGGCCGACCTGACCTTCCGGCTCGTCGAGACGCCGTTCCGGCGACTCGGCTTCAGGGGCGTCGCCCGGCTCGTCTTCGACCGGACGGTGAGCTGGTCGGTGGGTGCCCGGCGCGCGGTGGTGGCGACGGCCACCGTGACGAGTCTGGTGATGGCGGTCATCGTCGTCACCGCGCCCGACCAGTCCGAGACGGCCCGCATGCTGGAGGCCAACGCTGCTCGGGCGGCGTCAGGTGCTCCAGCGAGCGTCACGACTCCTTCCGCCGCGCCGACTGCCCCGCGGGCGACCTCGACCGTCGGCGGCACGGCGACGGTGGCGCCCGGCGGCACCGCTACGCCCCCCACCCCCACGCCCACCGGCGGTGACAAGAGCGGCAAGGGTGCCACCAAGAAGGGCGCCCGGCCGGTCTTCGCGATGCCGACCGGGCCGGAGATCGACGGCTACGGCGACTCGATGATGGTCGGCAGCGTCCATGCCCTCGACTACTACTTCCCCGGCATCCGCATGGATGCCAGGTCCAACCGCCGCTGGTCCGACGGCCTCGCCGCCGTGCGGGCCCGGGGCAAGGACAACCGGCGCGCCGTGGTCCTCGCCTTCGGCACCAACGCCGGCGTCGACCCCAAGGACGCCGAGAGCGTCATCACCACCCTTGGCCCGGACCGGATGATCGTCCTGGTCAACCTGATGGGACCGTTCGGGCGGATCAGCGAGGACAACGCCACGCTGGCCGACCTGGCCAAGCGCCATGACAACGTCATCGTCGCCGACTGGGCGAGCGCCGTGCGGGACCACCCCGAGCAGCTCCAGTCGGACCGGATCCACCCGAGCCTCAAGGGATCGCACCTGTTCGCCAAGGTCGTCCGGCAGGCCTTCGCCGACCTCTCCGAGCAGCACACGGGCCAGAAGGTCCCCCTCAAGGACCTCCCGATGCCCTGAC
>NZ_AWQS01000163.1 GCF_000576575.1 Intrasporangium chromatireducens Q5-1 | reverse complement strand
CGTGCTGGCCCGTGGGCGAGAAGGTCACGGCGCCCAGCGTACTTCCCGACGCGAACGAGCCGCGGAGACCCTCTGGACCGGGCCCGAGCCTGCGGGTAACATCAAGATCTTGTGTGAACTGCCTCCCACCTCTTGAGTGGAGCCGGGATCTGGCGGCACACTTGATTGTTGCGGACGCGTACGGAACACCTTCGTGCGCGTTTGCGTTGGGCAGGGAGAAGTCCTCCGTGGCCCGACCATGATCTTGGCTCCGACAACGACGCTGGCGCCCCAACTGCACCGCCTTGACCCAGGTGGTGCCGACACCTTACGAAGGAGCACGATCCATATGGACTGGCGCGACCGCGCTGCCTGCCTGGATGCCGATCCGGAGCTGTTCTTCCCCATCGGGAACACAGGTCCGGCCATCGCACAGATCGAAGAGGCGAAGGCGGTCTGCCGGACCTGTCCCGTCATCGACATCTGCCTCAAGTGGGCACTCGAGACCGGCCAGGACGCCGGCGTGTGGGGGGGCTTGTCCGAGGACGAGCGGCGGGCGCTCAAGCGTCGCAACGCCCGAGCGCGCCGCGCGGGTTGACCGCACGTCCCCGCAGCCCGGCGAGACGTCTCGCCGGGCTTTTGCGTGTCTGAGGGGCATCAGGACAGCGGCCGCAGGCTCGCCGTGAAGCGAGCCCTCGTGCCGCGCGGCACGACCTGCTCCCACGAGATCCGCCCCTGCAGGTCAGCGACCAGGGACTGCACGATCTGGGTGCCGAGGCCCGACCCCGGCGGGCGGGCCGGGTCGATCCCCCGCCCGTCGTCCTCGACTGCGACGACCACCATCGGCTGCCCACGGTCGTCCGACGTCCGCTGGACCCGCACCGTCACGTGGCCGCCGGCATCGCCGAGGCCGTGCTCGATCGCGTTCTGGACCAGCTCGCTGATGATCATCGCCATCGAGGTGGCGTCCTCGGCCCGGAGCTTGCCGAAGCTGCCCTCCAGCTGCGTCCGGACCGTGGCTCCGTTCGCGGCGACCTCGACGACGGCGCGAAGCCCCCGCTCCGCAATGGGGTCGAAGTCGACGGTCTCGTCGAAGCCCTGGCTCAGCTGGTCGTGGACCATCGCGATGGTTCCGACCCGCCGCTCCGCCTCCTCGAGGGCCGCCCTCGCCTCGCCCTCGGGGACCCGTCGCGCCTGCAGCCGCAGCAGAGCGGCAACCGACTGGAGGTTGTTCTTCACGCGGTGGTGGATCTCGCGGATCGTCGCGTCCTTCGTCATCAGCTCCCGCTCACGGCGCCGCAGCTCTCCCACGTCGCGCAGGAGCACGATTGCCCCGAACCGCTGGCCGGACTCGGTGAGCGGGATGGCCCGCATGGAGACGGTGGTGCCGCCCGCGACCACCTCCGTGCGCCACGGCTGGCGGCCGGTGACCACGAGCGGGAGCCCCTCGTCGACCGGGTAGTTCTCCCTCAGGTTGTCCGTCACCACCTGGGCCAGGCTTGCCCCGACGACCTCACCCAGGTGGCCGAGCCGGTGCAGCGCCGAGACGGCGTTCGGGCTGGCGTAGGTGACGATCCCGTCGACGTCGAGGCGGATGACACCGTCGCCGACGCGCGGTGCCCCTCGCCGCACCCCGGTGGGCGCACCGGGATGCGGGAACTCACCGCCGGTGACCATCCGGCAGAGGGCATCAGCCGTCGCGAGGTAGGTGATCTCGAGCCGGCTGGGGGTTCGCGTCGTCCAGAGGTTCGTGTGGCGCGTCATCACCGCGACGACGTGGTCCGCGCGGATGACCGGGATGAACTCCTCCCGGATCGTCGCCTCGGGCCCGTCGGCCGCCTGCCGCACCCGGACGATGCGCCGGTCGGCCGCCGCCTCGCCGAGCAGGCTGCTCGTGCGCCCGGGGTCGGCCACCCGGCCGACCTGGTCCTCGACGAAGACCAGCTGTCCCGTCGTCGGACGCACGTGCGCGACGGCCTCCCACTGGTCGTCGACCGAGCGCACCCACAGGACGAGGTCCGCGAACGACAGGTCGGCGATCAGCTGCCAGTCCCCCACCAGCAGGTGCAGCCACTCGACGTCCGGGTCGGGCAGCTCGGTCCTGGCGCGGAGAAGCTCGGACAAGGTGGCCACGGCCAGAGCCTATGCTCCGGTCGTGGCGGCCTCCTCCCCTGTCCGCGTGGAGCTCTCGGACCTGCCGCTTCGTGACGCCGCCGCCGACCCGAGACCTGCCCCCGCGGGGCGCGTCACCGTGCGGAGCGTCCTCAGCGCGACCGAGAGCGCCGCGATGCCGGGGTGCGACATCCGGTCGATGGCGGCCAATGAGGTCTGGGCCCGACGCAGAGCCTCCGCGTTGAGGGCGAACCACTGCTCGACACGGTCGGCGGGAGCAGCGCCGTGCTCACTCACCTCGAGGGCCGACCGGGTCAGCGCGATGAGCACCGAGTAGAGGTCGTCGCGCAACGCCCCGCGGGCCAGCGCGTCCCACCGGTTGTCCCGCGGGAGGTTGGTCACCCGGGACAGCATCGCGTCGATCGAGAAGCTCTCCGAGAGCCGGAAGTAGGTGCTGACGACGTCGCCAAGCTCCTCACCCGTCTCCGCGGCGGTCTCGATGCAGTCGAGCAGCGAGTAGCGGTCGAGCAGCGAGGCCGCGTCGAGGGCCAGCTCCTGCGGCACCCCAGCGCCCTCGAGCTCGGCGGCCCGGTGCAGCAGCCGTTCGCGCTCGGCTCCCTGGAGCAGGTCGGCCATCCGGTGGCCGTACTGCTGGACGCCCGGCTGGAACCGCTCCAGCTCGGCGACGATGTCGAACTGACCCGGCCGGTTCGTCAGGAACCAGCGCACCGCTCGGTCGATGAGCCGGCGGAACTCGAGGTAGAGCACCGTCTGGGCCTCGGTGGGCACGATGTTGTCGGTCGCCTCGACGGCCCGCACGTAGGCGGGCAGGTCGAAGATCTCGCGACACACGACGTAGGCCCGAGCCACCTGGTCAGGGGTGGCCCCGGTCTCCTCGGCGGCCCGGAAAGCGAAGGTGATGCCGCCGCGGTTGACCATCGAGTTGACGACCGAGTTGGTGATGATCTCGCGGCGCAGGGGGTGCTCGTCGATGGCCCCGGCATAGGCCTTCCGCAGCGGACCCGGGAAGTACTCGTGGAGCGTCTCCGCGAAGAACGGGTCGTCCGGCAGGGACGAGGCACCGATCTGGTTCTTGAGGTAGAGCTTGGCGTAGGCGACGAGCACCGCGAACTCGGGCGACACGAGGCCGAGCCCGTCCTTCTGGCGCCGGGCGATGTCGGCGTCGGTCGGCAGGAACTCCAGTGCGCGGTCGAGGTCTCCCTCCTCCGTGAGGAACTGGATCAGGCGCTCGTGGACGGTGAGCATGCTGTGCTGCTGCGCGCGGGCGTTGCCGAGCAGGACGTTCTGCTCGTAGTTGTCGCGCAGCACCTGCGCGGCGACCTCGTCGGTCATCGAGGAGAGCAGCTCGTTGCGGCGCTCGATCGACAGCTCGCCGCTGCGGATCAGTGCGCCCAGCGCGATCTTGATGTTGACCTCGTGGTCGGAGGTGTCGACTCCAGCCGAGTTGTCGATGGCGTCGGTGTTGACGCGCACGCCGGCCAAGGCCGCCTCGATGCGGCCCAGCTGGCTCATGCCGAGGTTGCCGCCCTCGCCGACGACCTTGCACCGCAGGTCGGCGCCGTCGATGCGGATGCTGTCGTTGGCGCGGTCGCCGATCTCCCCGTTGGTCTCCGACGACGCCTTGACGTAGGTGCCGATGCCGCCGTTCCAGAGCAGGTCGACCGGCGCCTCGAGGATCGCGCGCATCAGCTCCGCCGGCGTGAGCGAGGTGGTCCCCTCCGCGAGCCCGAGCGCCGTCACCATCTGCGGCGTCACCCGCACCGACTTGGCGGAGCGGTCGAAGATACCCCCGCCCTCCGAGATGAGCCGCTCGTCATAGTCGCGCCACGACGACCCGGGCAGCTCGAAGAGGCGTTGCCGCTCGGCGAACGAGGTTGCGGCGTCGGGGTCGGGGTCGACGAAGATGTTGCGGTGGTCGAACGCGGCCACGAGGCGGATGTGCTCCGACAGGAGCATCCCGTTGCCGAAGACGTCGCCACTCATGTCGCCGATGCCGACGACGGTGAATTCCTCGGTCTGCGTGTCGATGCCCATCTCGCGGAAGTGCCGCTTCACCGACTCCCAGGCCCCCCGCGCGGTGATGCCCATCGCCTTGTGGTCGTAGCCGGCCGAGCCTCCGGAGGCGAAGGCGTCGTCGAGCCAGAAGCCGTAGTCCGCCGACTTGGCGTTGGCGATGTCGGAGAACTTCGCCGTCCCCTTGTCCGCCGCGACGACCAGGTAGGTGTCGTCCTCGTCGTGCCGGACGACCCGAGGCGGCGGCACGGGCGCACCATCGACGAGGTTGTCGGTGACGTCGAGCAGCCCGGAGATGAACATCCGGTACGCGGCGATGCCCTCGTCGAGCCACGCGCTCCGGTCGACGGCGGGGTCGGGGAGCTGCTTGGCGAAGAAGCCACCCTTCGAGCCGGTCGGGACGATCACCGCGTTCTTGACCATCTGCGCCTTGACGAGGCCCAGGATCTCGGTGCGGAAGTCCTCGCGGCGGTCGGACCAGCGAAGGCCGCCGCGGGCCACCTTGCCGAACCGGAGGTGCACGCCCTCGACCCGGGGCCCGTAGACCCAGATCTCGAACATCGGTCGAGGGGCGGGCAGGTCGGGGACCGCCTTGGGGTTCAGCTTGATGGAGACATAGGGCTTCGGTGCGCCCTCGTCGTCGCGCTGGTAGTAGTTCGTGCGCAGGCTGGCCAGGATGACGCCGAGGAAGGCACGGATGATGCGGTCCTGGTCCAGGCTGGCCACCTCGCCGAGCGCCTCCCGGATCCGGTCGGCGATCGCGTCCTCGCGCTCCTGCCGCGCCGTGCGGCCCTGGTCCGAGTCGGCGAAGGCGTCGGGATCGAACCGGGCCTCGAACAGGTCGACAAGGTCACGGGCGATACCGGCGTTGGCGACGAGTGCCGTCACGAGGTAGTCCTGGGAGAACGTCGAGCCGGTCTGCCGGAGGTACTTGGCGACGGCCCGGAGGATGACGACCTGCCGCCAGGTCAGGTCGGCGGCGAGGACGAGCGCGTTGAACCCGTCCGACTCGACGACGCCGTCCCAGACCGCGCGGACAGCCGCCTCGAAGTGCTGGCTCACCTCGTCGCGCCGGGCGCCGCTCCCCCACTTGGCGGGGTCGTCCGCGCGGAGACCGAAGTCGTAGATGTGCAGCGTCGGCCCGTCCTGCAGCTGCAGCTGGTAGGGCCGTTCGTCCACGACCTCGAGGCCGAGATGGGTGAACATCGGAAGCGCCTCGGTCAGCGACAGCTCGCCGCGGCGGTAGAGCTTGAACCGCCGCTCGGCCGGACCACACGAGTCGTCGTCGTAGAGGTGCAGGGCCGTCGCGTCCATCGAGTCGCCGAGCGCCTCGATGCGCTCCAGGTCGCGCACGCCCGTGGTGACGTCGAAGTCCTCCTTGTAGGCCTCCGGCAGTGCCTTGGCGTAGGCGGCCATGGCGCGGGCGCCGCCCTCGGCGCCGCGGGCGTCGCTCAGCGCGTCGGAGAGGTCCTCGTCCCAGGTCCTGGTGGCGTCGATGACGCGCTGCTCGAGCGCCCCCTCGTCGACCTCGGGGATCTCGTGGCCGGGGGCCATCCGGACGACGAAGTGCAGGCGGGCCAGGCTCGACTCCCCGACCCGGGTCGTGAAGTCGATGTTCTCGCCGTCGAACGCCCGGAGCAGGAGCGCCTCGATGCGCAGCCGGACGGCGGTGTTGTAGCGGTCCCGCGGCATGTAGACGAGACAGGACATGAAGCGGCCGAAGTCGTCGCGGCGCAGGAAGAGCTTGGTCTTGCGTCGCTCCTGCAGGTGCAGCACGCTCGTGGCGATGTCCGCGAGCCGCGGCGCGCTCGTCTGGAAGAGCTCGTCTCGCGGGTAGGTCTCCAGGATCTGGAGGATGTCCTTGCCCGAGTGGCTGTCGGGTGAGAGGCCGGTCAGGTGGAGCACCTCGCGGGCGCGCACGTCGAGCAGCGGGATGTCCTGGATCGTGTCGTTGTAGGCAGCTGAGGCGTAGAGGCCGAGAAAGCGCTGCTCGCCGACGCACTCGCCGGCCTCGTCGAACTTCTTGATCGAGACGTAGTCGAGGTAGGCGTCCCGGTGGACCGTGGCCCGCGAGTTCGCCTTGGTGATAATGAGGATCGTCGAGTCCCGGGCGGCGCGGCTGGCGGCCTGGGTGAGCACGTGACCGGCGGCGAAGGGCCGGTCGTAGCGCAGGATGCCGAGGCCGGTGCCGGGGACCGAGCGCGAGATGTCCTGGCCCTCCTCGTGGTGCAGGGAGTACTCGCGGTAGCCGAGGAAGGTGAAGTTGTTGTGCGCGAGCCACTCGAGGAACCGGCCCGCCTCTCGGGCCTCCTGCGGGTCGGTGCCGGTGGGTGCCGCCGCCTTGAGCTCGGCGGCGATCGCGAGCGCGTGGGCGCGCATCTTGGGCCAGTCCTCGACGGTGTTGCGCACGTCGCCCAGCACCTCGCGCAAGCGCGCCTCGACCTCGGCGAGCCCCGCGTCGGGAAGCCGGTCGATCTCGAGATGCATCCACGACTCGTGCAGCGCGCCGGCGGCTGGGCTCTCGCCGTCGGTCGTATCGGTGAGGACCTGCTCCAGGTGGCCGGTGACGGAGCGCCGCACCGACATCTGGGGATGGATGATGATGTGGACGCCGCGGTCGAAGCCGCCGAGGGCGGCGAGGGCGGAGTCCACGAGGAACGGCATGTCGTCGGTCACGATCTCGACGGCCGTGAGGGGGCCCTGCCAGCCGTCCCGCTCGATGCTGGGGTTGAAGACCCGGACGTTGACCGTGCCGTCCGGCCGCTCGAGGGCGAGCCGCCGCTGCGAGGTGGCGATCGCCGCGAGCTCCGCCGGGTCGCGCGAGAGGAGGTCCTCGGTGGCGACGTGGCGGTAGAACACGGTGAGGTAGTCGGCGAAGTCCCTCTGGCCGGGGAGGTCAGCCCCTCCGGCACCCGTCCGCCCGTTATCGGCGGGAGGGGCCGCCGCAGCGGCCTGGAGGACGTGATTGCGAGAGCTGTCGAGTGACACAGACATGTCGGCGGGTGGTTCCTTCACGCGCTAGCCGTGCCGGCACCCCTTCGTGCCGGGCATCAGCAGCGAGCCTAGCCCTGACGGCCCCTAACCCCGGAATCGGCGCCCGGTGGAGAACTTCTCGGGGTGTCACGCCGACCTGTCTAGAGTGGCTTTCATGGGCAGTGCAGATGGTGCGCGGCAGGCTCCCGCGCGTGTCGTGCAGGCCCTCGCCGAAGGCCGGTCGATGACTCGCGAGCTCGCGGCCGACCTGCTGACCCACCTGCCGGAGCTGGGCAGCCCGCCCGAGCAACGGCTGCTCGACGCCTGGGTCGAGCAGGCGGCGGAGACGCTGCTGGCCCTGTCGGACGCGTTCGAGGAGCGGCTGCTCGACCTCGGCGGTTCGCTCGGGACGCAGGAGCGACGGGGGTCGCGCCGGTGAGCCCCGAGGCCGTCGACCCCGCCTCCGTGTCAGCGCTCGGCGGCGCCCTGCGCGCGCACGCCCTCCGTCTCGTCGACCTGCTCGACGGCCTGGGTGAGCCATCCCCGGGGAGCCGCCGTACGCCAGTGGCGGAGACGGCGCGTGAGCGGGAGCTGCTCGCCGCCGCCGCCACCGAGCTCGACCGCGTGGGTGCGGCCCTGCAGGCACTCGTCACGAGTGCCGTCGAGCGCTCCGTCCGACGGCGCGGTCTCGAGGACGAGGCGGCCCGGCACGAGCTCGGCATCGAGGACAGCCGGGTCGCCCAGCGACCCGGGCCCAGCCGGGTCGATCCCGAGAGCCGCCGGCGTGCCCACGACAACGTCCAGGAGCTGTTGAACCGCGTCACTGCCGCACAGGGACGCGACCTCGCCATGGTCGTCCGCGAGCTCGAGGGGTCCTTGACAACGCTGCGCGCCATCTCGGTTCGGGCCCGCGAGGGCACCGGCTGACGGGCCCCGCGACACCGACTCGGTGTGCAATACGGTGTCCCCCATGAAGATCTCCGAGACCGTCGACTACCCCGCCTCGCCGGACGAGGTGTTCGCCATGCTCACCGACGAGCGCTTCCAGGCCCGCAAGTGCGAGGAGGCTGGCGCGCTCTCGCACGACGTGGCCGTGAGCCCGGCCGGCGACGGGACTCGGGTCGTCACGAAGCGTGACCTGCCGACACAGGACCTGCCCGACTTCGCGAAGTCCCTGATCGGGCCCCGGCTCACCATCACGGAGACGTACGAGTGGGCCGCGTCGAACGGCGACGGTTCCCGCACCGGTGACCTCACGGTCGAGCTGGGCGGTGCACCGGTCTCGTTGCGCGCAAAGGTCCGGCTGGCCCCCCAGGGCGCGGCCACCCAGATGACCCTCGACGGAGACCTGAAGGCCTCCGTGCCGCTCATCGGCGGCCGGATCGAGCGGAGCGCGGCCCCGGCCATCGTGGACGGGATCCGCAGCGAGGCTGCCGTCGGCCGCGCGTGGCTGGCCGGGGAGCGCTGACGCGCCACCACGCCGTATGCCGCTGAGCGGGCCCTCGCTCACCGGCCACCCACGGCTCCCCAGTCGACGCCGCCCCAGGTCCCGGGGCGACATTGGACCTGGGGGTGAAGGACCGTGCGACTCAGCCCGCGGACACGAGCCCGCGGGCTGAGCGGCATACTGCGGCCTGTCCCCGTGACGCGGGGCGGCCTTCAGCCCATGTGCGGGTAGCGCCACTGCGTCGGCGGCACGAAGGCTTCCTTGATGGCGCGCACGCTCGTCCAGCGGAGCAGGTTCTGAGGGGCGCCGGCCTTGTCGTTCGTCCCCGAGGCGCGGCCTCCGCCGAAGGGCTGCTGCCCGA
>NZ_AWQS01000162.1 GCF_000576575.1 Intrasporangium chromatireducens Q5-1 | reverse complement strand
CCGACACAAGGAAGGTAAACCAGTGAGCGAGAGTCAGGGACGAACCGGCCCGGAGGCGCGCTATGCCGCGCACGTGGCGCTGCGCTGGTCGGACATGGACGCCTACGCGCACATCAACAACGTCCAGTTCCTCCGGCTGCTCGAGGACGCCCGGGTCATCGCGTTCCGGGACTGGTTCGACCAGGACCGGTCCCTGCTCGACGAGGGGGTGCTCGTCTCGCGGCACGAGATCGAGTACCGCCGCCCGCTCGGGTTCCGCCCGGAGCCGGTGCGGGTCGAGATGTGGGTCTCGCGCATCGGCGGCGCCGGCTTCGACGTGGCCTACATCGTGACGGACCCGGAGGGGGTCGGCGACGAGGTCTACGCCGTCGCCGAGACGGAGCTGGCCCTCTACGACTTCGCCGCGGCCGCGCCGCGGCGGATGCGTCCGGAGGAGCGGGCCTCCCTCCAGGCGGTCAAGGGCATGCCGGCCCCCCTGAGGAGGAGGCGGCGGTGACGGCGATCGACTTCCACGACGCGAGGGTGCACACCGACTTCGGCACCTTCGTCGCCCGCGCCCGGCACGTCAGCGTGGACGGGGCCGTGCGGATCCGGACGCTCGGGCCCATGCTCGTGCTGACCGTCGCCGTGCTCGACGCCGCCGGGCTGCTGGGTGAGGGCCGGGTGCTCGGAATGCGGATCATGCCGGTGGCCGGAGGTGAGCCGGTCGACGTGACCGTGCCGATCGCGGCGGTCTCCGACCGGCTGGCGCGCGCGACGAGCGCGACCACGTTCCCCGTGCCGCCGACGACGGTCAGCCCGGCCTGGGCCGGCGTCACGCCCCCGCGGGGTGGGTGGGAACGGGTCGGCGAGGTCGACTGCACCGAGCTGGACCGGGCCGCCAAGCAGGGCATCGAGGCGGTCGCCCGCGGCGTGCCCGAGGGAGCCGGGGCGCTCGCCGTCGAGCAGCTGCGCCGGCAGGTGTGGGGCGAGCCGACCGACACGGTGCCGCCGGTGCCGTCCGGGATGGCGTTCGCCGCGCACGCGCTCGGCTTCACCCATCCCGGGGAGCGGGCCTCCGTCACGATGCACGGGCCGTGGACCCGGCTCAGCACCAGCCGGGGGCACGTCCTCGCGCGCTGACGGACGCCTGGCGGCACGCGGGCGACCGGCCGCGGACGGGTCAGTTCCCGGTCCACTCGCCGCGGCCGGTGAGCACGTCCTTGAGGACGTCGATCCGGTCGCTGACGATGCCGTCGACGCCGAGGTCGAGCAGCCGCTCCATCTCGGTGGCGTCGTCGATGGTCCACACGTGCACCTGCTTGCCGTAGCGGTGGGCGAGCTCGACGAGCTTCGGTGTCACGACGGCGACGGTGCGCCCGCGGGGGGTGATCACGGTGGGGACCTGGAAGACCTCCGCCGGCGTCCGCAGCATCCGCGAGACCCACCGGGGGCCGAGCACCATCAGGGCGGTGCCGGGGCGGGAGGCAGCCGTGGCGACCCGGCCCGCGCTGAGCCGGCGGAACCTCGTGATGAGCCGCTGTGAGAAGGAGCCGATGCAGAAGTCGTCCATCAGCCCCCGCGACCGGATCACCTCCCACGTCGGCTCCGCCGTGTCCGCCGCCTTGAGGTCGATGTTGAGCCGGACGCCGGGCAGCTCCTCGAGCACCTCGGTGAGCAGCGGAATGCGCTCGTGGCCGCGGATCCTCGCCTGCCGCACCTCGCTCCAGGGCAGCTCCCTGATCAGGCCGGTCCCGTCGGTGACCCGGTCGAGCCGGTCGTCGTGGAACGCGACGAGCTGCCCGTCGGCCGTCACGTGCACGTCCGTCTCGAGGTGGGTGTAGCCGAGGGCGACCGCGTTGCGGAAGGCCGTCACGGTGTTCTCGAGCCCGACGTTCGGCCCGTAGAGCGCACCGCCTCGGTGGGCGAGCGCCAGCGGGGTCGGCTTCAGGTACGGCCGGGACGAGGACATGGGGCGACTGTAGTCACGCCCGGGGCACGAACCGGGACGGGCACGCCTCAGGTGCTCGGGTCGGTCGCGACGGGCACCTCGACGCAGTCGGACCCGCACGCCGCCGGGTCGGCCGAGGGGGTGGGCGACGGCGCGGGGCGGTGCAGGACCGCGCGTGCCGGTGTGACGACGACCAGGCCACCGTGGCCCTCCGCGTCGGCGGACCGCACCTCGGCCGTGCCGTCGACGAAGAGCGAGTGTCCGCCGGGGACGCGAGGAGGCCAGGCCAGCGTCACCTGCGCCCGCGCCGAGGCGTTCGCGAGGGTCCGGCGGCCGAGGCCGGCGACGTGCACGCCGCCGCCCTCGACCACCGGCTGGACCGCGACGAGATGCGGACGGCAGTCCTCCGACATCGTGACGAGGTAGGCGAAGTCGTGCTGGCTCGCGGCGTCGGCGAGCTCCGCCAGGTCGACCGGGATGCTCATGGCACCACGCTAGGCCAGGCGGGCCCAGACCGTCGTGTCCGTGGGCACCCGTCCGTCGGCAAGGGGGCCGGAGGCCGCCACGACGTCGGCACCCGCCGGCAGCTCGACGGCCTCGTCGCCGAGGTTCGCCAGCACGAGCACCCGGCCACTCTCGGGACCCGCCGCCTCGAGTGCGACGACGTCAGCGGCATACCCCTCGACGAGGGCCAGGGACGCCCGCCCGAGCCCGAGCTCCGCGCGCGTGGCGAGCAGCGTCCGGTAGAGCTCGAGCGTGCTCCCCGCGACCCCGCGCTGCTGGTCGACGGCGTAGTCGCCGTAGACCTCCGGCTGCGGCAGCCAGGTCCGGTCGGACGGACCGAACCCGAAGCCCGGCGCGTCCTTGGTCCACGGAATCGGCACCCGGCACCCGTCCCGGCCGAGCTCCTCACCGCCGGTCCGCACGAACGTCGGGTCCTGGCGGAACTCGTCGGGCATCGTCGTCGACTCGGGCAGCCCGAGCTCCTCGCCCTGGTAGAGATAGGCGCCGCCGGGCAGCCCGAGCATCAGCGTCGTCGCCGCCCTGGCCCGTTGCAGCCCGCGGGCGCGGTCCGGCTGGGGGTCGTCGGCGCCGATCCCGTTCTTGCGCTTGGTCCCCGGGGCGTAGCCGAGGCGGGTTGCGTGCCGGACGACGTCGTGGTTCGACAGCACCCACGTCGAGGGCGCGCCCACCGAGTCGGCGGCCTCGAGGGAGCGCTCGATGACGGCCACGAGGTCCTCGGCGACCCACGGCGTGCCGAGGAAGTCGAAGTTGAACGCCTGGTGCATCTCGTCCGGCCGGGTGTAGAGCACCGCCCGCTCCTGCGGCTCGACCCACGCCTCGGCGCAGAGGATCCGGGCCGGGGTGCCGTAGGAGTCGAGGACCCTGCGCCACGACCGGTAGATCTCGTGGACGCCGTCCTGGTCCCAGTAAGGCGACAGGTTCGTCGGCTGCGGCTTGACCTTGTCGAGGACGTGGGCCGCCGCCTCGTCGGTCTCGCCGAGCATGTGGGTGCGGTTGTGCCAGTCGGGCAGCCCGGGCTGCTTGACGAGGCCGTGCGCGACGTCGACCCGGAAGCCGTCGACGCCCCGGTCGAGCCAGAAGCGCAGCACCGACTCGAACTCGGCCCGGACCTCGTCGTGGTCCCAGTTGAAGTCGGGCTGCTTGGGGTCGAACAGGTGCAGGTACCACTGGCCGGGCGTGCCGTCGGCCTCGGTGACCCGGGTCCACGCCGACCCGCCGAAGACGGAGTCCCAGTTGTTCGGCGGCTCGTCGCCGGCCGGGCCGCGGCCGTCGCGGAAGATGTAGCGGTCCCGCTCGGGGGAGCCGGGGCCGGCGGCGAGCGCGGCGCGGAACCAGGCGTGCTCGTCGGACGAGTGGTTGGGCACGAGGTCGACGATGACCTTGAGGCCGAGCTCGTGCGCCCGGGCGAGCAGCGCGTCGGCGTCCGCGAGGGCACCGAAGCGGGGGTCGACGTCGCGGTAGTCCGCCACGTCGTAGCCGGCGTCGGCCTGCGGGCTCGTGTAGAAGGGGGAGAGCCAGATCGCGTCGACACCGAGGTACTGGAGGTGCTCGAGCCGGGCGGTGATCCCGGGCAGGTCGCCCATGCCGTCGCCGTCCGAGTCCGCCCACGAACGCGGGTAGATCTGGTAGATCACCGCCGAGCGCCACCAGGCGTCGTCGTGGTCGGCCGGGTGGAAGGGGGCCGCCGCGCGGACGGCCGGGTGCGAAGCAGTACGAGTCACGAGGGTCAATGCTCTCTCACGCATGGCAAAACGCAAACTGGATTCTGCAAGTTCTTGCATCATGGTCCGGTGGCGGACAGGCGGCGGGTCGGGGCGGGCGCGCCGATAGCCTGACCGCGAGTTCGCGCACCGCCCATGCTGCGCCACGAAGGAGACACCGATGTCCGAAGACCTCGTCCGCCTCGACGTGACCGACGGCGTCGCCACCGTCGTGCTCAACCGGCCCGACGCCGCGAACGCCCTCGACCTTCCGCTCGCCGAGCAGCTCGGCGCGGTCGTCGACCGGCTCGGCGGCCCCGATGTCCGGGCCGTCCTGTTGACCGGTGCTGGGAAGCGGTTCTGTGCGGGGGGCGACGTGCGCTCCTTCCTCGCCTCCGAGGACCCGGCCGCCTATGTCGAGCGGCTCGCGTCGACGGCCGACGTCGCGCTGCGCCGGCTCGCCGAGCTCGACAAGCCCGTCGTCGCCGCGGTCCACGGGGCGGTGGCCGGGGCGGGCCTGGCCGTCATGCTGAGCTGCGACCTCGTCCTGGCCGACGTCGGCACGAAGTTCGTCACCGCCTACGCCGGCATCGGGCTGACGCCGGACTGCGGCCTGTCCTGGCTGCTGCCCCGCGCGGTGGGCCAGCAGCGCGCTCTCGAGCTGCTGTTGACGCCCCGCACCCTCACCGCGCTCGAGGGCCGCGACTGGGGGCTGGTCACCGAGGTCGTCGAGGCCGGCGACGTGCTGACCCGGGGCCGCGAGGTGGTCGAGTCACTGGCGTCGGGCCCGTCGGCCGCCCTCGGGCAGGCCCGCCGGCTCGTGCGCTCCTCGTATGCCGTGAGCCGCGCCGACACGGGGGCGGACGAGGCTCGCACGATCGGTGCCGCGGTGCGCAGCGAGGAGGCACAGCGGCTCATCACGGCGTTCACGTCGCGGTGATCCGGGTGCTGCTGGCCCGGGGCAGCGCGGCGCTCAGCCGCGCCCACCCATCCCGATGACGCCGAGCCGTGCGGCCTTCTTGACCGCGTCGGCCTCCGCCTGGGTCAGCTTGCCGTCCTTGACCGCCTGACCGAGCCGGCTGTCGAACGCCTGCTGGCGCGAGGCCTGGGCCGCCGCCCGCAGGTCCGCGATCGCGGTCTTGACCTTGTCGGCGCTGATGCCGAGCTCCTTGGCGAGCCGGGTCGCGGCGTCGTCGCTGAGGGCGCCCATGCGGGGAGGCGTCGACCCGTTCGTCTTGTCGGCCTTGCGCTCCGCCTTGAGCTGGTCGCGCACGGCTCCGAGGGCGGTGCGCAGCTTCGACTCGTCGACGCCGAGCTTCTGGGCCAGCGCCGCCACGTCGCCGCCCAGGCCGAAGCGTCCCATCCCGCCGAAACCGCCCATGCCGTGCCGGCCTCCCGGGCCCCACCCCAGTCCCTTGCCATTGCCGTTGCCCTGGCTGTTACCGCCCTGCCCCGGGCTCGCCTGCTGGCCCGGTGCGGTCCCCGACCTGCCGGGGGCGGACGACGTCGTCGGGCTCGGGGTCGGCGTCTGCGTGTCGGCACGTGCCGCGGCGCCGACGCCCACGGCGATCGCCGCCGCGGCACCCCCGGCGATGAGGACCCCCGCGGTCTTGCGGTTCACCGATGTCATGACAGCCTCCGGCTCGTGGTCGTGCGCTTCTCGGGACCGGTGTCGTGCCGGTCTGCCACCAGCAAACACGACGGGCCGAGGACATGCGGCCCGATCGGCCTGTGAGTTGCTGTGAACCCGGCCGGCCACGAGGCGGCCCGCGCACGCCGGCGCAGTCAGCCGCCGGCGCATGGGACGTCAGCCGGCGGGGTCGACCGCCGGTGCGTTGACCAAGGAGTACGCGGCCCGGGTCAGGTAGTCGCGCAACAGCTCGTCGAGCTGCTCCGGCAGCCCCAGTGTGTCAACGGCGTTCATCATGTGCAGCAGCCAGCGGTCGCGCTGGTCCGGGGTCACGGCATACGGCACGTGCCGCATCCGCAGCCGCGGGTGGCCGCGCTGCTCCGAGTAGGTGGTCGGGCCACCCCAGTACTGCTCGAGGAACATCCGCAGCCGCACCTCGGCCGGGCCCAGGTCGGCCTCGGGATAGAGGGCCCGCAGCGGCTCGTCCTGCGCCACGCCCCGGTAGAACTCGTGGACGAGCTTGACGAAGGTCTCGTGCCCACCCATCGCCTCGTAGTACGTCACCCGGTCACTCACACGCCCCAGTCTCCCAGAGCGAGCGGTGGCCTCAGGGACGGGTCGAGCCGTAGGGCGGCAGCGGCAGGGCGGCGGGGCTGCGGACGCCGGCCCGGTCGAAGGCCACCTTGACCCGCTCGCGCAGCTCCCGCTGGACCCCGAAGTGCTGCTGGGCGACGCACTTGGCCGTGACCCGGATGGTGATGGCGCCACCCCCGATCGACTCGACGCCGACCACCTGCGGCGGCTCGAGCAACGACGGCTGCCAGTCGGCGTCGTCGGCAAGCTGGGCCGCCACCTCGCGGATCAGCGACTGGGCGCGTTCGACGTCCTCGTCGTAGGCGATCGGGATGTCGACGATCGCGACCGACCAGCCCTGCGACTTGTTGCCGATCCGGACGATCTCCCCGTTGCGGACGTACCACGTCACCCCGTTGCCGTCGCGCAGCTGCGTGACCCGCAGCGAGACGTCCTCGACGGTGCCGACGACCTCACCGGTGTCGATGACGTCGCCGACGCCGTACTGGTCCTCGACGATCATGAAGACGCCGGAGAGGAAGTCCTTGACCAGGCTCTGCGCGCCGAAGCCCAGCGCCACACCACCGATCCCCGCCGAGGCGAGCATCGGCCCGAGCGGGATGCCGACGATGGCCAGGACGGTGAGCAGGGTGATCGTCGCGACGATGATGGTGATGACGCTGCGCAGGACCGCGCCCATCGTCTTGGTCCGCTGGACGTGTCGCTCGCCGGCCAGGCCCGTCGCCCCGGCCAGCATCCGCCCGGCCCGCCCCGGCAGCATCGCGAGGCGCTGGGCGCGGCGGCTCGTGGCCGTCGCGACGACGCGGTCGACGAAGCGGTGCAGCAGCCACCGGACGGCGACCGCGATGGCGACGGTGACGACGACCTTGAGCGGAGCCCCGAGGAGCCAGTCGCGCACCTCCGGCCAGGTGAGGGACAACAGCGAGCTGAGCGGCATACGCCTCATTGAAACGTATGCCGCTCAGCGTGCTTCGCCCGGCACGTTCAGTCCGAGGACGCGTCCTTCGCCTGGGCCCGCAGGGCCCGCGCGATCGTGTCGCGGTTCTCGGCGACGGTCCGCACGAGGCCGGCCTGGGCGTCCGGGTGGGCGGCGAGCCACGCGTCGGAGGCGTCCTTGAGGGCCTCGTTGGCGAGCGCGAACGGGTAGAACCCACCGACGACGCGCTCACCCATCGCGACGCTGCGGGAGGCCCACGCGTCGACGAGCATTTCGTGGTAGCGCTCGACGTAGGGCTCCAGGAGCGCGACGTCCGTGGTGCGCCGGAAGCCGGCCGAGATCGACTCGACCATCTGGTTCGGCAGGTCGTTGCGCTCGACGGCCTTGGTCCAGGCATCAGCCTTCGCCTCCGCCGTCGGCCGGGCCGCCCGGGCCTGCGCGGCGCGCTCCTGGCCCGTCGCGGTGGGGTCGCGCTGCAGCTCGGCGTCGATCCGCGCCTCGTCGGCCGCGCCGAGCGCCGCGAGCGCACGCAGGAAGGTCCACCGCAGGTCGGTGTCGACGGCGAGGCCCTCGATCTGCTCCGTCCCGTCCAGGAGCGCCTCGAACCGCGCGGCGTCCGCCTGGTCGACGGCAGTGTTGGCCCAGCCCTCGATGAGCTGGAACTGTGCGTCGCTGCCGGGCTCGGCCTGCTCGCCGAGCTCGCGCAGGGACGTGGCCAGCAGCTCCTGCATCTCGCGGCGGTGACCGGGAGCCACGTAGAGCGACACGCTCGTCTGCATCTGGCTGATGAGCACCCGCAGCAGCGTCGAGTCCTGCTCACCCGGCAGGGTGGCGAGAACGAACCGCACGAAGTCGCGCGCCGACATCTCGGCGTCGCGTGTCATGTCCCAGGTCGCTCCGAGGACGAGGGAGCGCGGGAGCGAGTCCTGGAAGCCACGCGGCATCTCGAGCGCCGTCGCGAGCGACCGCTCGTCGAGGCGGATCTTGGCGTAGGCCAGGTCGTTGTCGTTGAGCAGCAGCAGGTCCGGCTGCGCGACCCCGGCGAGCTTGGCGATCTCGGTCAGCTCGCCGTCGACGTCGACCTCGTGGTACGCCACGCGCTCGAGGTGGCCCCCGGTGGCCTGGTAGAGGCCGATGCCGAGCCGGTGCGGCCGCAGGGTCGGGTGCTCCTCGGTCGCTGTCTGCCGCACGGCGAAGGTCCGGTAGGTCCCGTCCTCGGCGACCTCGAACTTCGGCCGGAGCGTGTTGACCCCAGCGGTTTCCAGCCACAGCTTCGCCCACGAGCCGAGCTCGCGTCCGGAGGCGCGCTCGAGCTCCCCGAGCAGGTCGGCGAGGGTCGTGTTGCCCCACGCGTGCTTGCCGAAGTACTCGCGCAACGCCGCGACGAACGGCTCACGGCCGACGTAGGCGACCAGCTGCTTGAGCACCGAGGCGCCTTTGGCGTAGGTGATGCCGTCGAAGTTGACCTCGACGTCCTCGAGGTGGCGCATGTCGGCAGCGATGGGGTGGGTCGAGGAGAGCTGGTCCTGGGTGTAGGCCCACGACTTCTCCGCCGTGCCGAACGTCGTCCACGCATCCGTCCACTCGGTGGCCTCGGCCTGGCACGTCGTCGAGGCCCACTCGGCGAACGACTCGT
>NZ_AWQS01000161.1 GCF_000576575.1 Intrasporangium chromatireducens Q5-1 | reverse complement strand
CCCACGGATGGGTCAGGAGAGCCCCTTTTCGGCGAGGACCTCCCCAGGTTCGCCTTGGCGAGATCTCGGAGCGACTCGTCCATCGACAGGACGGCACCGCGTTCCGCTTCTGTCCCCGTCATCCCTCATCCACCCGACCCCGCTATGGTCCGGCCATGGCGACATGGGACGAGGTGGCCGGTGCCCTGGCCGGATTGGGCGAGGAGAACCACTTCACGGGAAGCGTCCTGGTGGTGGAGGGCGAGCGAACGCTCCTCGAGGTCTGCGCCGGCCTGGCCAATCGGGCGACCGCCACCCCGATCCACCCGGACACCCGATTCGGCCTCGCGTCGCTGTCCAAGCCATTCACAGCTGCCGCGGTGTTGAGCTGTGTGCGCGACGGCCTGCTCGGCATCCCGGATCGAGTGGCCGACCTGCTGCCAGCCCGCCGCAGGCCGCGCAGCCTGTCGGACCAGGTCACCGTGCACCACCTGCTCACTCACACCTCGGGCATCGGCGACTACGCAGAAGAGGACCAGGACCTGCCCGGCTACGTCGAGGACTACGGCGCACTGTGGGGACAGGTGCCGATGTACCGGATCGAACGGCCCGACGACCTCCTGCCGCTCTACGCCGACGCCCCGCCCGTCGCGCCACCGGGCACCGAGTTCCACTACAACAACGCCGGCTTCGTGCTTCTCGGTGCCATCGTCGAGCAGGTCACGGGCCAGCACTTCACGTCAGCCGTGACCGAGCGCGTCCTCGGACCAGCTGGCATGGCGTCAGCCGGCTACTTTCGGTCCGACGAGCCCGTGCCGGACGTCGCGGTCGGCTACCAGCGGCACCCCGGCGACCCGGCAGGAGCGCGCAGCAACATCTTCTCCATCCCGGTGGTCGGCAACGGCGACGGCGGTGCCCACGCCACCCCCCGCGACCTCGACCGCTTCCTCAGGTCGATCGCGTCCGGCGACCTGCTCGGCGACGGCCTCAGCACCCAGATGCGCACCCACCAGGTCGACGTCGCAGGAGGAGTCTCCTACGGCTACGGCCTCTACCTTCGAGCCGACGGCGGCTTCGGACACGGCGGTGGCGACCCCGGTGTCGAGACCATGGCTCGGCACATCCCGGACCGGGATCTGACGCTGGTCGCCCTCTGCAACGGTGAAGAGATGCTCAAGCACGTCTGGCCCTTGCTGGTCTCCGCCATCTGAAGCAGACAAGGGCCGAGCAGGAGCAGCCGAGGCCGAGGCATTCGTCCACGAGCACCTCCCGGTGGGAACGAGCCCGCCCACGCGAGCCGGGCCAAGAGGTATGCCGCTGAGCTAGGGCCGGAGTCCCTCCCGATCGGGGATACTGGTCTCAGCGACAGCCGTCAGCGCATCCCCGCCTGCTGTTCGAGGTGACAGTGGGTGGAGACCCCGCCGCCATCGTCACTGCCCGCCGCGACGACGACCACGGCATGACGGGCTGCGTCGTCCAAGAGATCCCCCTGGACAACGCTCATCGAGGACGTCGCCTCGCGGCCGCCGTCCTGAAGCGCCTCGTAGCGGAACTGCCCGCCGGCTCTCGTGACACCCTGCGGGGGACCCATCCACCCGGACAATCAGCCGTCGCTGCGAGACGCCCGCTCCCTCGGGCGCGAGATCGTGGGCGGCTACGTCTGGTTGACACCGCAAGGGGTCACCGGTCTCTGACGGACACGGCGGGGAGCGCAGCCAAGGGCTAGAGGGCCGACTTGAAGCCTTCGTGACTGGCGATATAGCCCAGACGTGCATAGAACCGGTGGGCGTCCGCGCGCGTCTTGTCAGAGGTCAGCTGAGCCAAGGTCGCGCCGTGCGCCCGCCCATAGTCGTGTGCCCAGCCGAAGAGCGCGGTGCCCAAGCCGGACCCTCGCGTGGCAGGTGCCAGGCGGACGGCCTCGATCAGGAGCCGCTTCGCTCCCGCACGGGCCAACCCGGGAATGAGCGTGAGCTGCATGGTCCCGACAATGGCGCCGTCGTCGTCCCGGACGGCGATGAGGAGCTGGTGCGGATCGGAGTCGAGCTCGCGAAACGCCGCCTCATACGGTTCCAGCTGCTTGGACTCCCGCTCGGCGCCCAGGACGTCATCTGCCAGGAGACTGACGATCGCAGGGAGGTCGGCTGCCGTCGCCCGCGCGGCTGTGAACCGACGGCCGTCGACATCGAGAGTCTCCATGCCGCCATGATGCCCTGCTCCGTACTCCGTCTTTCGACGTGGAGGTCGGCGGCGAGGAGGCGATGTCCGTCCTTCCCTCCGACACGGACCGTATCTTTCATCCTGATGCTGCAGACGAGCGCTCCGTTTGTGTGGCTCGTCGGCCGAGAAATGGCATTGCGAATGAACAACACAGGATGTTTGGCGGACAGCCAACGACTGGACAGGAACCTGACGCGCATGTTGCCTACCCCCACGCTGCTGACTCGTCGCCTCAGACTGCGCCCCTTCGCCGCCACGGATGACGACGACCTCTTCGAACTGCAGAGCAATGCCCATGTGCTGCGTTACTGGGACTCGCCGCCGTGGAGCGAGCGCGGGCGCTCCGAGCGTTTCATCAAGGCGTGCCGGGGGATGGCCGAAGAGGGTACGGGGGCGCGGGTGGCCGTGGATCGTCCCTCCGACGGGGCGTTCATCGGATGGTGCCACCTGAGCGAGTGGAACCCGGACTACCGAAGCGCGTCACTGGGCTATTGCTTCACCGAGGCGGCGTGGGGCCACGGCTACGCGACGGAGGCGGCGGGCGCTCTGCTCCGGTGGGCGTTCGACACGTTGGATCTGAATCGCGTCCAGGCCGAGACGGATACCCGCAACGTTGCATCCGCTCGTGTGCTGGAGAAGCTCGGGTTCGTCCGCGAAGGGACGTTGCGCGAAGACTGCGTCGTGAACGGCGACGTCTCTGACTCCTGGGTGTTCGGGCTGCTCAGGCGAGAGGGGGAGCCGTCCTCCGAGCCGGTGCAGTCCCTACCGGGGACAACGAGTCCCTCGGTAGCGCCTCGACCGACGCGATGACCACTTCTGGTCGATCCGGCAGCGACTCGCGAAAGCAGCCGTCGTACTGCTCAACCCTGGCATCACTGCCGGCTGCCAGAAGTCACTGCAGGAGTCAGTCTCCGTCCCGCAGCCGGACGCCCCGAGGGAGACAGTCCTGGAGTCGTAGCTCCGATCGCTCGTGGCCGGGGATTGCGATACCGCACGCAAGCTGGCGGCCGCGTCCTTCACGACGGGCAACGGCGACCTCTGCGGCTCCGTTGCAGTCAAGGCCTTCGCACCCGTCAGCGAGCCCGCGACGCCGACGGAGGGCGGGGCCATCCACGCCACCAGCGTGACCACGAGCGGCAGCGCCGATGGCTCCATCGAGGCCGGGCGCGTGACCTGGTTCTACTCCTTCAAGCAGCTGGACGGTGAGTGCAGAGTGGTCGGCGGAGGCAGCCGGCCCTGACCACGCCGTGCCGAGCTGCGCCGAGTTGTGTTGCTGGAGCTGCGTCCACCCGAAGTGAGTCCGTGCGCGCTACGGTCGAGGATGATCACTGCGATCCACACGCTGGTCTACTCCGACGACGCCACGGCGACTCGGGCCTTCTTCAAGGACGTGTTGCGGTGGCGGTTCGTGTCGGAGGGCGACCGGGGCGACGCTGGGACGGGCACCGGGACAGGTGGGCACGACCCGGCCGAGTGGCTGATCTTCGCGACCGGCCCGAGTGAGCTCGGCGTGCACCCGACCGCCGGCCAGCATGAGGGTCAGCACTACAGCTCGCCCAGGCATCACTCCATTGCGATCATGTGCGACGACCTCGATGCGACCGTGACCGACCTGTCCGGGAGGGGAGCCCGCTTCGCCGGTGAGGCGCGAGAGATGGGCTTCGGTCGAGGGGTTCTCCTCCACGTTCCCGGCGCCGACGACATGCTGCTCTACGAGCCTCACCACGCCACGGCGTACAACCTCACCTGACGCGGCCGTGTCAGCATCCGATCAAGTGCCGGGCGAGAGCGACGCAGCCTCGGCAGCGAGGGCCTCCACCCGGGCCCAGTCCCCATCGCGGAGAGCGTCGCCGGGGCAAACCCAGGAGCCCCCGACGAAGGGCACGTTCGGCAGGGCCAAGTAGTCGCGCGCATTCGCCACCGACACGCCACCCGTGGGGCAGAACCGCAGCCCCGGCAGGGGTGCACCGACCGCCGACAGCAGCCGGACCCCGCCGACCGCCTCGGCGGGGAAGAACTTGAGGGTCCGGAAACCACGCTCGGCGAGCGTCATCATCTCGGTCACCGTGCTCGCCGCCGGGAGGACAGCCAGGCCGGAGTCGAGCGCCGCGTCCACGAGCCGCCCAGGCGATCCCGGCAGGACGAGGAATGTCGCCCCCACCCGCCGCGCGGCGGACACCTGCTCCGGCGACGTCACTGTCCCGGCTCCCACGCGGGCCTCCGGGACCTCGGCCGCGATCCGCTCGATCGCCCTGAGCGCCGCGGGAGTCCGCAGGACGACCTCGATGACATCAAGGCCGCCGCGGCACAGGGCGCGGGCCAGCGACATGGCATCGACGCCGTCGGAGATGGTCACGACCGGCACGACGGCCGGGATCGGGCCCAGCGCCTCGAGCCGTGCCTGCGGATCACCAGTCATGGACGGTCCCATCTGCGAGTCGGGCGACTGGCAGGTACGCCGGCTCATACGGGAAGCGGTCCGCGGCCGACACGTCGAGGTCCACGCCGAGACCGACTTCGTCGCCGGGGTGCAGCAGGCCGTTCGCGAAGGCGAACGACGTCCGGAACACCGCGCCGGTGACGTCCGGGTGGGGCATGTACTCCTGGATGCCGAAGTTGTGGATCGCGAGCCCGAGGTGCAGCGCCGCGGCCATGCCGACGGGGGAGATGTCCGTCGCACCATGCATGCCCGAGCGGGCCCCGTGCAGTGCGGCGAGGTTGAGCAGCCGGCGCAGGCCGGTGATCCCACCCGTGTGGGTGACCGACGAGCGGACGAAGTCGACGAGCCGCTCGCGCAGCAGCGTCTGGTAGTCCCAGACGGAGCTGAGGACTTCGCCGATCGCGAGCGGGGTGACGGTGTGCTGCCGGACGAGCCGGAGGGCCTCCTGGTCCTCGGTCGGGGTGCAGTCCTCGAGCCAGAACAGGTCGTAGGGCTCGAGGTCGCGGCCCAGCCGGGCGGCCTGGATCGGCGTCATCCGGTGGTGCCCGTCGTGCAGCAGCGGCAGCTCGGCACCGAACTCCGAGCGCACCGCCTCGAACACCGTCGGCACGTGCCGCAGATAAGCCCTTGTGTCCCAGCCCTCCTCGATCGACAGCCCGGCCCGGACGGCCGGCTCGTAGTGGTCGGCCCGCTCACCGGCCGCGCGGACGGACGACACGCCATACACACTGCCCACCCCGGGGATCGAGATCTGCACGCGGATCGCGCGGAAGCCCTCGTCGAGGTGGTGGCGGATCGAGTCGAAGAGCTCCTCGGTGTCACGTCCGGACGCGTGCCCGTAGGCGAGCAAACCGTTCCGCGAGGCGCCACCGAGCAGCTGGTAGAGCGGCATGCCCGCCGCCTTCGCCTTGAGGTCCCAGAGGGCAACGTCGACGGCGGCGATCGCCGTCATCGTGACGGGTCCGCGTCGCCAGTACGCGCCGCGGTGCAGCAGCTGCCAGGTGTCCTCGATCCGGTGTGCGTCGCGCCCGACGAGGAGCGGCGCGACGTGGTCGCGCAGGTAGGACGCGACGGCGAGCTCGCGCCCGTTGAGGGTGCCGTCGCCGAGGCCGACCAGTCCATCGTCCGTCGTGAGGCGCAGCGTGACGAAGTTGCGGCCCGGGCTCGTGACGACGACCTCGGCCGACTCGATCCTCACAGCACCGCCCCGACCTGCCACGGGACGATCTCCTCGCCGCCGAGGCCGAGCTCCTCGCTGAAGCTGCGCCGTCCGGACGCGGTGTCGAGCAGCAGGTCGTAGACCCGCCGGCCCATCTCCTCGACCGGCACGCCGTCCTCCACGACGCCGGAGCAGTCGAGGTCGATGTCGCCGGCCATCCGCAGGGCGAGGTCGGAGTTCGTCCCCAGCTTCACCGTCGGCGCGGGCCGGCTGCCGAAGACCGACCCCCGGCCGGTCGTGAAGCAGATGAGGTTTGCCCCGCCGGCGACGAGCCCGGTGACGGAGACCGGGTCGTAGCCGGGGGTGTCCATGAAGACGAAGCCGGGGGTCGGGATCGGCTCGGCGTAGCCGCAGACCGCCGCGAGCGGGCTGTGCCCACCCTTCGCGACCGCCCCGAGGGACTTCTCGAGGATCGTCGTGATGCCGCCCGCCTTGTTGCCCGGTGAGGGGTTGCCGTCGAGTGTCGTGCCCTGCGACGTCGTGTAGTGCTCCCACCACCTGATGCGCTCGAGCAGCGCCTCGCCGACGGCCGGGTCGGCGGCGCGCTCGACGAGCATCTGCTCCGCGCCGTAGATCTCGGGCGTCTCGGCGAGGACGCTCGTGCCGCCCGCGGCCACGAGCAGGTCGCTCGCGACGCCGAGCGCCGGGTTGGCGGTGAGGCCAGACCACGCGTCGGAGCCGCCGCAGTTGAGGCCGAGGACGAGGTGCTCGACGCCGACCTCGGTCCGTCGGGTGCCGCGCAGGTCCTCGGCCAGTCCGGTGACGAGCTTCTCGCCCTGGCTGATCGCGGCCGCGGTGCCCCCGACGTCCTGGATCGTGAAGTGCTCGATGGGGATCGTCGCGTCGGCGCCGATCGAGTCGACGAGGCCGGTGACGGAGTTGACCTCGCAGCCCAGTCCGATGACGACGAGCGCGCCGATGTTCGGGTGCCGGGCATAGCCCTGCAGGGTGCGACGCAGCAGGTCCCAGCCCTCACCGAAGTCCGCCATGCCGCAGCCGGTGCCGTGGGTCAGCGCGACGACGCCGTCGACACCCTCGGGCTGCAGCGCCGCGACGATGTCCTCCGTGCGCCGAGCGACCTGCCGGGCGACCGTGGCCGAGCAGTTCACCGTCGTTAGGACGCCGACGTAGTTGCGGGTGGCCACCCGGCCGTCGGAGCGGGGGATGCCCATGAAGGTGCGACGCAGGTCGGCCGGGAGCGCCGTCGTCGCCGTCTGCTGCCCGCCGCCGGACGCCAGGGCGCTCGCCCCTTTGGGCATCGCGAGGTTGTGCACGTGGACGTGCTCGCCGGCACGGACGGCACTGGTCGTGACGCCGATGATGTGACCGTACTTGCGTACGAGCGTGCCCGCCGGCAGGTCCCGCAGGGCGACCTTGTGACCACGGGGTATGCCGCTCACCGCGGTGACGCTCGGCCCGTCACCTGCCGCTGCGGTCGCGCCCGGAGCGAGCTCCTGGAGGGCGATGGCGACGTCGTCGCCGGGAGCGAGCAGGAGCAGCTGGTGGTTCATCTCGTCTCTCAGTTCCCTTGTGTGGCAGGCAGGTCGGAGCTCTGGGCGGCTCGGCGGGTCTCGTCGAGGGTCGGCACGTGCCCGGTCCCGCCCTGGCCGGAGACGGACAGCGAGGCCGCCGCGGCACCGAGCCGGACCGCCTCGTCCAGCGAGTCACCGGCCGCGAGGCGCGCGGCCATGGTGCCGGTCAGGCAGTCGCCGGCACCGGTCTGGTCGACGACGACCGCCGCCCTCGGCGCCGGCACCTGGTGCACCCGGTCACCCTGGACGACGACGGCGCCGTCAGCGCCGCACGTGAGGACGACGGCGCGGCTGCCCAGCTCGAGCGCCGCCGTGGCGGCGTCCCGCGGTGGCATATCGGGCGGCAGACCGAGCAGCGCCGTGGTCTCGCCGGGCCAGGACGGCGTGATGACCTCGGCCTGCGGGGCGATCTCCCGCAGGAAGTCCCCCGCGGCGCTGGCCGTCGTCAGCCGGGGCCGGTAGTTCGGGTCGTACACGAACCGGCGGGCCAGCGTGGCCGCCCGCCGCACCGCCTCGCGGGCGGAGCCGGACAACGCAGCGGTGATCCCGCTCGTCACGACGACGTCCGCGTCGGCGAGCAGGTCCGCGTCGAGGTCGTCCGGTGACAGACTCGCCCCGACGCTGGCGGCCCGGGCGTAGGCGAACTGCCGGGCGCCCAGCGGGTCGGCGTGGGTGAAGTAGACCCCGTGGTGGCCCGGGGACCGGACCACGGCGCTCGTGTCGACGCCCAGCTCGGCGCAGCGCAGCACGAGCGCCTCACCGAGCTCGTCGTCGGGGACCCGGGACATGAGGACGGCCCGGGCTCCGCCGGCGGCCGCGGCCGCGGCGACGTTGAGCGCGTCGCCGGAGAAGCCGAGCCGCAGGCTCCCGCCCGCCGCGAACGGCTCGGTGGACGAGAGCTCGACGAGCACCTCACCGAGCACGACGACGAGAGGCCGGCTCAGCGGCATACGGTCAGGGCGTTCCGGCGAACCCGCGGTGGTCACGCTTCCTGCTCCTCCTTGACCTGCGCCACGAGCTGGGTCGGGTTGACGAACCGGAGGGCCGTCACGAGCAGGACCGCCATGATGAGCATGTAGATCACCGCCATTGCGTCGACCGACTGCTGCGCCCGGATGCCGGCCGCGTTCATCGAGTTGAACAGGGCCACGACGAGGGTGTTGGAGTCGGGGCCGGCGGTCAGGAAGGTCAGCTCGAACATGCCGACCGTCCGGACGAGGACGAGGATCGACGCGGCGAGGATCCCCGGCACGAGCAGGGGAGCGAGGATCCGGGTGAAGATCGAGATCGTCCGGGCGCCCGACATCCGGGCGGCCCGCTCGATCGTCGGGTCGATCTGCTCGATGAACGGGGTCATCGTGAGGATCACGAACGGCACGCACGGGACGAGGTTTGCCAGGATGACGCCGCTGATGTTGCCCGCGAGGTTGAACTTGTAGAGCACCGTCGCGAGCGGGATGCCGTAGGTGATCGGCGGCATGAGGATCGGCAGGAGGAACGCGAGGTTGACCAGTCGTTTGCCGGGGAAGTTGCGCCGGGCGAGCACGTAGGAGGCCGGCACCCCGATGAGGACGGACAGCACGAC
>NZ_AWQS01000160.1 GCF_000576575.1 Intrasporangium chromatireducens Q5-1 | reverse complement strand
CCGGACGTGCGACTTTCACCGCATCCGGCTCAAGCAAGTTCCTAAGGGCGTCGAGGGTAACGAGGCGCTGGGGCGGGCGTGTCGCGTGGCCGGTGGCGCCGGCGCCGCTGTTGCCAGTAGTAGGTCAGGGCCGGGTCGTCCGGGGACGCATCGGCCTTGACCATCTGGTGACGACGGATCGGCGTCCACGACAGTTTCCGCAGATAGGCGCCGGTCTCCCGGTCGCCGAAGATCCAGCGGTCGTGCCTGGTCGGGTGGAACCGCCCGAAGTAGCGGTCCACGATCCACTGGCCGGTCTTCGTGTTGTGTTGGCGTCTGCCCCACTTGAACAGCGTCCACCAGAGGGTGGCATCGATGTCCGCGAAGACCCTTTTGGACACGGCCGTCCGGTAGTAGCCTGCCCAGCCTCGCAGGATCGGGTTGAGCCTGCTGATGACGGCCAACGCGTTCGCGCCATGCAGGCTGCGCACCTCGGCGCGCAGGCGAGCACGGAAGCGCTTGACCGCTGCCTTGGACGGCTTGATCAGCAGTTTCCCCGGATTGCGGTAATGGCGGACGTTGAATCCAAGGAAGTCGAACCCCTCGGACAAGTGCACGATGCGCGTCTTGTCCTCGTTGAACGACAAGCCTCGGGGTGCCAGCCACGCGGCAAGGCGTTCCTTGACCTGTTCGGCCTCATGCCGAGAGTGGCACAGCGCCACCAGGTCGTCGGCGTACCTGATCAGTACCGGTGTCCCCGGCATCGACCAGCCGCGCGTTGAGCGCCACGGCTTGTACCGAACTCCAGCAGCGGTCTCCATCCCGTGCAGGGCGATGTTCATCAGCAACGGGCTGATCACCCCACCCTGCGGCGTGCCCTCAATGGTCGGTGCGAACTGACGATTCTCGACCACTCCGGCCTTCAGCCACCGGGCCACCCGCTCCTTGCCGGGAAACCCGTGTAGGTGGTCGAGCAGTCGGTCGTGATCGATCCGGTCGAACGCCGCAGTCAGGTCCGCGTCGAGAACCCACGCGCGCGTCGGGTCCTTGCCCTTGCACACGGTGAAGATGGCCTCGATCGCGTCATGACAGCCCCGGCCGGGCCGGAAGCCGTAGCTCCGCGGTTCGAACCGGGCCTCCCATTCGGGCTCCAGCGCGTTGAGCACCACGGCTTGACACGCCCGGTCGGCGATCACGGGGATGCCGAGCGGACGCTTCTTGCCGTTCGCCTTCGGGATAAAGATGCGACGGACCGGCAAGGCCGGTGGCCGGTGGCCGTGCTGCTGGACCCAGCGGGCAAGTTCCACCCGATCAGGTCCATCCAGCGCGGTCAGGCCATCGATCCCAGCGGTCCGCCGCCCCTGGTTGACCTGCGTGACCCGGCGCGTCGCGACGAGCGCGTTCGCCTCCGAGCGCAGCATCAACCGTTGCAGGCTGCGCACCTTGCGGTGCTCACCTGCCCTTGACGCCGTGAAGATGCGCTGCCGCAACCGCCGTACCTGCGCCTCGGCGCGGGTCCAGTTGACCTGATCCCACTCCTCGGGAAAGTCCCGCGGTCCGTTCACCGTCACCGCAGTGGCGGCGTCCAACGTCCCCGCGGATGCTGACGTCACGATCATCGTCTCCTTCACGAACTCACCTGACCCGCGTGGGCTCCCTCTCGGGCCGAGCACACCGCTCGTATCCGGCCGGTTCGACGCCACCACGACCCCGGAGGTGGCCGTTGTCGATGACGTCCTTCCCGTCGCCTTTCGGCGCACCGGCATTCGCTTCTCGGGTCATCCTGTTCCCGGCTGGGGATTACGCCTTCCTCACGGTCGGCCTACCAGCCACCAAGGACTGGACCCAGACGGGGTTTCCACGTTCCACATGCGTAAGACACGGACGGAATGGGCGCCCTCTATACCCCGGGGACCATGGTGCTCACCCGGCCACCTGCCGATCGGCGGCCGGCATCTGCCGCATCCCAGCAGCACGTCCCTGACCTCGGCCCGGTACCGCGATCCTTCGCCGGACCTTCAACATGACGAGGCATCAACCGAGGGTTCACGCGTGTTCGCCCGCCCGTCCTTCTCCTCACCCGTAGCCCTCGGAAGGAACGAGGACCCTTCGGCTTGAACCTTGGGCTTCGCACCCCGCGGTTACCCGCGACGCACGCCAAGGAGGAGACCGGCCATTGAGCACGGACCGGGGATCACGTCACCATCAGGGCCTCCGTCCTCGTGACCCACTTACAGCATGCGACCTCGTGTCGCACTCGGCCTTGTTGCCCTCAAAGCAGCCGATCTCCAGGGGGAATCCGGCCCGATCGACCAGCAGACCGACCACGACCTGCGGGTCGACGCGGCGTTCCTTGGAGAAGCCGACCTTGCGCAGGCCGTCTTCCTTCTCCGCCTCGAAGTAGAGCGTGGTGACGTCGTAGAGGCACAGCGACACATCGCCCGTGCTCATCGTGTGGGTGAAGCAGGCCGTCGCGACCTGCTCGCGGTAGCCGCGCGTGCCGCACCGGCTCAGCGTGCGGCGCATCGTCTTCTCACTCGGCGCCGGCTTGCCAAGGTCGGCCAGCACCCGGCCGGTGTCCAGGATCGAGGTCGGCTCGACGATCCGGGCGATCACCAGGTCGCGAAACGTCTCGTCCCCGACCACCGCGAAACCCAATCCGTCGTACACGTCAGCGAGCACGTCGAACAGCAGCCGCGAGCAGGTGCCCAGCACCTTCGGGGCCGCCACCCGCCCAGGGTCGGCCGACGACGCGGGCTGGGCGAACAGGCCCGCATCCGCCGCCGGCGCCAGCAGACCCGCCCTCCGAGGAGTCGGCTCGACCCCCAGGTCGAACTCGCCCTGGCCAGGATCGCTGAGCAGGCTCCGAGCCTGTTCGAGCAGCAGCCCCAACTCCGCCTCCGAGTGAGCCGACCCGACGTGAGCCACGATCCGACGGCGCCCATCGACGTACTCCGCGATCTGCACCGCCGTCGCGCCCGACGCCGTCCGGACCCGCCTCACCCACGCCACGGACCCGAGCGTAGGGCACCAATTAGTGCCTCAAATCGCCCACGCGCGACTGCATCACCGCACGTCAGCGGGCTGCGACCCGCCGGAGCTCAAGCGGGTGACCAAAGTCAGGTGGGGGCGACGAGCTCGGTGACGGGGAGGCAGGCGACGCGTCCGCCGTCGACTGGCTCACCGTTCGCGGCTCGGCCGCTGAAGTCGGAGTAGCCGAGATTGCAGGCGGCCACGGAGTACATCACCTCCACGTTGGAGACGTCGACGCGCCGGCAGCTCGGCATCAGGCACCGGCTGGTCCTCACCTTCAACCGCCGAAGGTGCCCATCATCCCCAAGGAAAGGCGGGAGGGAGTTCCGATACTTTGGAGGTAAAGCGTGGAGTGCGCTTCTCCAAGAAGGCCGACACGCCCTCCAGGCCGTCCCGGGTGGACGTGTACGCCATCGCCAAGGAGTCGGCCAGGTGTGCCTCCACCGGGTCGGCGACGGTTGCATTGCGCCGCAGGAGGCGGCGGGTGAGGGCCGTGGCGGCCGGAGAGCGGTGCTCGGTGAATCGCCGGGCTAGCGAATGTGCGGCGCCGAGGAGGTCTTCGGCAGGGTGGACAGACCGGGCGAAGCCGGCTTGCATCAGTTCCTCCGGTTCAAGGGTCTGTGCTGTGTACATCCACTCCAATGCGCGTGGAAGGCCAACGATCCTGGGCAGGAAGTAACTCGAGATCGCTTCGGGGACGATCCCAATTTTGCCGAAGACGAAGGCAACGCTGGCGTCTTGGGAGATCAATCGCACGTCCATCGCGCATAGCATGGTCGCGCCTACACCGACGGCGGGGCCGTTGACAGCGGCCAGCACCGGTTTTCGGCACTCGTCTATGGCTAACGTCAGTTTGCCACCCTCGTCGCGTACCCCAGCGACCAACTCGTCAGTATGTAGGTGGGTTCGCAGTTCGTGCATCGTGAGGTGTCGTGTCGGATCAACGCCGAACGGGTTGCCGGAGGTCGACAGGTCCATTCCGGCGCAGAAGGCTCGGCCGCGACCTGTGACGACGACAGCGGCGACGTCGTCATCGGCGTCTGCGGCTCGGAACGCCTCGGTGAGTTCCCGACCCATGGTGAGTGTAAATGCGTTCAGACGATCGGGGCGGTCGAGCGTGACAGTGAGCACGCCATCCTCGAGGGTCAACGACAACGTCTCGTAGTCCGGTACGCCCCGCATCGTGTCCTCCTGGAGTTCAGATGTTCCGAAGAGCCCTAGACAGCCCACCACGGAGTCTCTAGCATAACGCTAACTCTACAAGGAGGTAGAACATGCGCTTCCCAAGAACCGCTCTCGCTGCCGCAGCCGTGGCCGCGCTCTTCCTCGGCGCCTGCGGATCGAGCGGGGGTGGCGCCTCCGGCGGTCAGACTGCCGATGGGGCCGCCGAAGCCATCACCGTCTCGGCCTTCACCAAGTCGCCGGTCAGCACGATCGACCAGATGGTCGTCAAGATGGGCTTCCTCAAGGAGGAGGGCGTGGATGCCAAGATCCTGGAGATCCCCAGCGGTCCCCAAATGGTCGCATCGCTGATCGGTGGCACCTCGCAGGTCACCGGCGGATCTCCTGCACTCGTCTACCCCCTGCTGAAGCAGGGCCAGTGCCTGCGATACCTCGGACCGGGCATGGGCAACATGTACAACCTCATTGCCCGGCCGGACGCGAACATCCCGGGAGCAGACAAGGGCTTTCCCGATTCGGTTCGAGGGCTCAAGGGCAAGACGATCGGCGTGGTGGCCCGTGGGTCGGCCACTGAGGTGTGGATGACGGCGATCTTGCGGGCTGCCGGGGTAGACCCCAAGGACGTCACCTTCATCGCTGTGGGAGCCGCGCCGACGGCGCTGCCAACCTTCCAGCAGGGCAAGGTGGACGCGATGATCGGCTATCCGCCGCTGAATCAGATGCTCGCCGCTCAAGGAATCAAGTACACCTTCCTGACCGACACCGCTCACGGCAAGCCGGACACGTTGAAGAACATGCTCCAAGTCGGCTCGGTGACCACCTGTGACTTCGCTGAGAAGCACCCGGAGACGGTCACGGCGTACTGCAACGCCATTCAGAAGGCCTACGCCTTCCTTCGCGACGAGAAGAACGCACCGGCAATGGCGACCTTCCTGACCAAGACGCTTGGCGTCGACTCGAAGACGGCGACGGATATCTGGGCCGAGATCAAGACGTCTTTCCCTTCGGACAAGTTCACCAAGGAGCTCTTCGACGAGCAGGTCCAGTTCCTTCCGGGCATGGACCATGCCCCTGACTACTCCTCAGCGATGCAGCCGAACTGTGTCAGCGTTGGCTGACGTGGCGACGATGACGATGACGGATACGCGCCGAGCCAATCGCCGCATGTCCAGGCCAAGGACGGGCCGGCCTGTCCTTCGCCTGCTGTCGCAAGTGGGCGTGCTCGGGCTCGTGCTGTTGGCCTGGCAGCTGTACTACATCTCGGGGGCCGGGAGCGCGGCGCTCAACAAGAGTCCTGGGCAGGTCTGGACGGCCTTCACGGCGTTGATGGCTGATGGCACGTTGGCCAGCAACCTGTGGGCCACGATGCAGGCGGTGATCATTGCCCTGCTCCTCGCCGGCGTGGTGGGGACGACAATCGGCTTGGCACTTGCGCTGATGCCGCGTGTCGAGGCCGCCGTTGGCCCCATGATTAGTGGCCTTAACAGCATGCCTCGCGTCGCCTTGGCGCCGGTGTTCATCATTGCCTTCGGTATCGGGATCACTGCGAAGGTCGCGCTCGCCTTCAGCGTGGTGGTCTTTGTCTTTCTGCTCAACGCGCGGGCGGGCGTCAATAGCGCCGATCCCGACATCGTCCGACTTGCCAGGACGATGGGTTTGTCCAAGACGCAGCAGTTCTTCAAGGTGCTGCTTCCGATCGCCACCCCCAGCATCTTTGCGGCCGTTCGGCTAGGGCTCATCTATAGCTTGTTGGGCGTGGTGACCTCGGAACTCATCACGGCGCGAGACGGGCTGGGGCAGCTGGTCGCACAGTATTCCGCCGGCTTCAATATGGCCGCCGTCTACGCCATCTTGATCGTCCTCGCCGTGGTGGCAGGCATTCTCAATTCGCTGACGGGCCTAGCCGAGAAGTGGGTCCTGCGTTGGCAGGCACCCCAAGGCGACTAACCATGAGGAGAACCAGCATGAAGTGGCAGCCATCCGGGTCGACGTTGGGCGACCAAATCCCTGCAGAACTGCCGATCTTCGGCTTCGCCCACAGCGCCGATGTGATAGCCGAACTCTGCCTGGCCGGTGGCGTCGGCATCTGGGGCGCGACGCGCGACACCCCCGAAGAGATCGAAGCCGGTCTGGCCGGCATCGTCGAGGCGGTCGGCAACCGTCCCTTCGGTGTGGACTTGGTTCTCCCGGCCAACATGCCCGAGCTTGACGATCGGGCGCTGATCGAGGCTCAGATACCGGAAGAGCACCGTGCATTCGTCGCCCAGCTCCGACAGAAGTACGACGTGCCCGACGATGGCCAGCCAGGCATGCGGTCGCGGTTCGTGCGTTCCAACGAGATGGCACGCCGACAGCTTGACGTCGTCCTGCGCTCGAAGGCGACAGTCGTCGCACTGGGCGTGGGATCGCCCCAGGATGCCGTGGAGCAACTGAAGTCGGCAGGCAAGGTTGTGGTCTCGCTCATCGGCTCACCGCGGCATGCCCAGAAGGCACTCGAGGCCGGGGCGGACGTCCTGGTTGCCCAAGGGTACGACGCGGGCGGGCACACCGGCACCATCGGCACCTTCTCGTTGGTGCCACAGATCGTCGACATGGCCGGTGGCGTGCCGGTCCTAGCGGCCGGCGGGGTGGCTACGGGTAGACATGTGGCTTCCGCGCTCATGCTTGGTGCGGCCGGGGTCTGGACCGGCACGCTTTGGCTCGGGGCCGTCGAGCACGACCTGGATCCCGAGTTGCAGAAGATGCTTCTGGCGGCGGGGGTAGGGGACACCGTCCAGTCGCGGGCTGATAGCGGCAAGACGCTACGTCAACTGCGCTCCACCTGGACTGACGAGTGGGCCGCCGACGCCGCCCCGAGCCCGCTGCCCATGCCCCTCCAGGACATCCTCATCGGCGACTTGCTCGGCTCGGTCGACCGGAACCGGGTCCTGGACCTCATGCACACGCCAGCGGGACAGGGCGTGGGCTACCTCACGGAGATTGAGCACGTGCAGGAAATCGTCGGGCGGCTGGTTCGAGAGACTGAGGAGGCGCTGGGGCGATGGAGCACCAAGTGACTGCTCGGGCAGTCGGGTCACCCGATGGCCGGACTCCGGCAAAGTCCAACGCTGCCATTCGGCTCGAGAATGTGGTCGTGGAGTTCCCCGATGCGTCCGGGCGGCCGCGCCGGGTGCTGCAGGAAATCAACATCACCACCGAGCCGGGTGAGTTCGTTGTTCTCGTTGGGCGCAGCGGGTGCGGCAAGACGACCGTGCTCAACCTCCTGTCCGGATTGCTCCGGCCGACGAGTGGCACGGTGCAAGTTCTCGACACAACTCCCCGAGCGGCGCGTAAACGCATGGGCTACATGTTCGCCCGGGATGCGCTCATGCCCTGGCGGAAGGCTCGCACGAACGTCGAGCTGGGCCTCGAGGTCAAAGGGGTCGGCGCGGCCGAGCGTCGGCGCCGCGCCGAGGAGATGCTTGACCGCGTGCACTTGTTGGACAGTGCGGACTTGTGGCCGTGGCAGCTCTCGCAAGGCATGCGCCAACGCGTCGCCCTAGCACGCACCTGGGCGCCGGACCCGTCGCTGATCCTCATGGACGAGCCTTTCGCCGCACTGGATGCACAGACGAAGGTGAGCGTCAGAACGGAGTTCATGCGGATCTGGGAGGAGAGCAGGCCGAGCGTCGTGTTCGTCACCCATGATCTTGCCGAGGCCCTCTTGCTTGGCGACCGGGTGATCATGCTCAGCGGAGGCAGCATCGAGGTCGACCTCAAGGTCCCCTTTGGCCGCCCTCGGCACGTCGAAGAGCTGCCGTATACGAAGGAGTTTGTCGAGCTGGAACGTGACCTCTGGCAGCGCCTCAAGTAGGCCCTGGCGCCATCGGGCGCTGTTGCCGATCCTGGTGGGGCTGGGATTGGTCATCGGTGTCATCAGCAGCTTGGGGGCGCCGCTGGTGCCACTCATCGCAAGGGAGGAGCGCGTTGCTCTCGGCGCCGCACAGTGGACCCTGACCGCCAACCTCTTGGCAGGGGCGGTGCTGACGCCACTGCTGGGCAGGCTCGCAACTGGTGAGGGGCTGCGCCGGACCGTGCTGACTGCCCTCCTAGTCTGCACGGGCGGTACCACCCTGTGCGTGCCTGAGTTGGGGTTCGGCGGACTGCTCGTCGGTCGCATACTCCAAGGGGCCAGCTTGGCGTTGCTCCCGCTCGCCATCGCCGTCGCCCGGTTCGCAGTACCCCCCGAGGACTTCCCGAGGGCTGGCGCTCTCGTCTCCGTGTCCGGGGTTGCCGGCATTGGTCTCGGGTATCCGGTCACCTCACTGGTGGCGGACCTGTTCGGGATGCGGCCCGCCTTCGCCACCGGTGCCGCCCTATCTGTCCTTGTCCTAGCGGCGGCCTGGCTCGTCATCCCGGACCGGAAGGGACAGCCCGTCGGCGCGGTGAACTGGATCGGAGCGCTTGGCCTTGCCGCCGCGGTCGGGGCCCTCCTATTGGGACTTACCCTCCTCGAACAGCACTGGCCGTGGAGCTTGATTCTTGGCGTCCTCGCCGTGGCACTGCTCTGCTGGTGGATTCCTTCCCAGTTGCGCAGTGCGGCGCCGCTCGTGGACCTGCGGCTCGCGCGGCATTCCGCGGTGATGAGGGCGAACGTAGTCGTCTTGGTTGCCGGCCTCACCGTCTACATGCTGTTCACCTTGGTGACCCAGTACGTCCAAGCGCCGATGGGAGGCCTGGGCCTCTCCGTGATGGCGGCCGGCATGGCCGTGTTGCCATTCTCCCTTTGTGGGCTCGCGGGCGGGCGGGCGGG
>NZ_AWQS01000159.1 GCF_000576575.1 Intrasporangium chromatireducens Q5-1 | reverse complement strand
GCACTGTCGATGACGACTAGCGCACTGTCGACCTGGATTGGCGCACTGTCGATGACGACTAGCGCACTGTCGATCAGGATTGGTGCACTGTCGACAAGCGTGGAGCGTCAGGTCAGGCGCTGCGGCGCGCCGTGGCCTCCATGCTCGAGCGGAGCAGCCTCTTCCAGGACTTGACGTCGGGCCGACGACGAAGCAGAGCGCGACGCTCCCGCTCGGTCATGCCACCCCAGACGCCGAACTCCGTCCGGTTGTCGAGAGCCTCCGCGAGGCACTGGGCGAGCACCGGGCACGTCTTGCAGACTGCCTTGGCCTCGTGCTGTGCCTTGCCCCGGACGAACAGTGCGTCCGGATCCTTCCCCGAACACTGGGCCCGAGTCGCCCAGTCCTCGTCCCAAAGCGCGCGTGCGACATCAACAGTCACGGCGGTTTTCCTCTCCCCGTTTCCGGCGCCTCCCAGCACCGACCGATCGTCGTGGCGATGCGTCGCCCTACCAGATCGGGATCCCCGATGAACCCAAATGAGACATTAGGAGCGCAAGGGCCTTCGCAACATGGCCCGTTTGGACCATTTATCGAGACACATGACTAGTCACCGCGCGCCATGCGGTGACCAGGCGCCGGTCGATTCCCGGGGTGGGTATGCTGCTCCGTTACCCTTGGGCGCATGTCCTCACGCACGCCGTCCATCGGAGGTGTCGTCAGCCTGCTCGGCGCGTTCCTCGCGTCAGCCATGGTTCTCGGCCTCCTGCTCGCCGGCCTGTTCATGCCTGCTGTCGGGGCCACCGGCGCGCTCGCCCGCAGCGGCGTCGACGTCTTCAACGAGCTGCCGAGCGAGTTCACCTCGAGCCCGCTCCTGCAGCAGTCGCGCATCCTGGCCGCGGACGGCAAGACTGTCATCGCCACCCCGCAGGACCAGAACCGGATCGTCGTCAAGCTCGACCAGGTCGCACCGATCATGCGCAAGGCGCAGGTGGCCATCGAGGACCACCGGTTCTACGAGCACGGTGGCGTCGACATGCAGGGCATCGTGCGGGCGTTCCTGTCCAACCTGCGCACCGGCGGCAGCCAGGGCGCCTCGTCGCTGACGCAGCAGTACGTCAAGGTCTCGCTTCAGTACACCGCGCTCCAGCGTGGGGACAAGCAGGCGGCCGAGGCCGCGGTCGACCAGAACTACATCCGCAAGCTCCGCGAGCTGAAATACGCCATCACCCTCGAGAAGAAGTGGAGCAAGGACCAGATTCTGGAGGCGTACCTCAACACCGTCTACTACGGCGACCTCGCCTACGGTGTCGAGGCTGCCGCACGTCACTACTTCAGCGTCCCAGCCTCCAAGCTCACCCTCTCGCAGGCCGCCACGCTCGCCGGCCTGACCCAGAACCCGGGCACCACCGACCCGGTCCACAACCCCGACCGGGCGCTCGCCCGCCGCAACGTCGTGCTCGACCGCATGCACGACCTCAAGATGGTCAGTGACGCGGACTGGGCGGCGGCCAAGAAGCGCACGATCAAGGACGACCTCAAGGTCACCAACCCCAAGAGCACGTGCCTGTCCTCGCCATACCCCTACTGGTGCGAGTTCGTGCTCAACTACGCGATGGAGATGCCGGCCCTCGGCAAGACGCGTGAGGAGCGCCGCCGCAACCTCTACGCGGGTGGCTACGTCATCCAGACGACGCTCGACCCGAAGATCCAGAAGATCGTCCAGGAAGAGGTCACCCGCAAGGTGCCTGTCGGCGACAAGTCGCACGTCGGCGCGGCCGCCTACGTCACCGACTCGACCGGCCACGTCCTCGGCTTCGGCCAGAACACCGAGTACACGGTGACCAAGCAGACCCTCGGCAAGACCGGTGTCTCGTGGGCCCTCGACACCAGGTACGGCGGGTCCGGCGGCTTCCAGTTCGGCTCGACGGCCAAGGCGTTCTCCCTCGTCACCGCGATGGAGAGCGGCATGACGACACACTCTTCGGTGCGTGCCAAGGCTGCCGGTGGCAACACCCCGGCGAGCTACAAGCCGAGCGAGTTCGCCAAGGGCTGCGGCCCCGGCAGCACCTGGAAGGTGCACAACGACACACCGTTCGGCGGCGGCAGCATCTCGCTCATGAAAGCGACGGCCCTGTCCACCAACACGGCCTTTGTCGCCCTGGCCCAGCAGCTCGGCGGCTGCAAGGTGCGCGACACGATGATGAAGCTCGGCCTGCACCGGGCCGACGGCAGCCAGATCGGCAAGTACGCCCCGCAGTACATCCTCGGTGCCGACGAGGTCTCGCCCCAGGGCGTCGCCCACGCCTACGCCACGCTCGCGAACGACGGCAAGAAGTGCCCGATGGTCGTCGTCACCAAGCTGAGCCGGGACGGCAAGGACATCGCACTGCCGAAGACCGAGTGCGAGCAGGTCGTCAGCGCCGACGCGGTCCGCGGCACGGACAAGTTCCTCGAGTACAACATGACGAACGGCTCCGGCGTCCGCAACCAGCTCGACAACGGTGCCCGGGAGTCGGCCGGCAAGACCGGTACGTCCGACAAGAACAACGAGTCGTGGTTCGTCGGCTACACGCCGCAGCTCGTCACGGCCGTCTGGGTCGGCACGCCGGACGACGGCAACAAGCGGATGATGACGAACCTGACGATCGGCGGGCAGTTCATCCCCAAGATGCACGGCGCCGCGGTGGCCGCCCCGATCTGGAAGGGCATCATGAACCGGGCCCTCGACGGTCAGCCTCGGGTGAAGTTCAAGGAGCCGTCCGACAAGATCACCAAAGGAGACGAGGTCTCGGTCCCGGGAGTGACCGGCATGTCCGTCAGCCAGGCCACGGCCGTCCTCGAGCGCGCCGGCTTCACCGCGCACGTCGGCGGCACGATGGCCTCGAGCGTCCGCCAGGGCCTCGTCGCGGGTACGTCCCCCTACGGCCGGGCACCCAAGGGCTCGGACATCACGATCTACACCTCGCAGGGCGGCGTGAGCCGGGACAAGGCCGTCCCGCCGCCGACGGCGAAGCCGACCAGCGCGCCGAAGCCGCCGAGCCAGCCGAAACCACCGAAGAAGCCGAAGCCGCCGAAGCCACCGAAGCCGAACGGCTGAGCCGGCCCCGCTGGGACCCCGTGAGCCGAGCGGGAGCAGGCTGAGCGGCATACGACAAGCAAGGGCCCCGACCAAAGCGGTCGGGGCCCTTTCGCGTCAGGAGGCGAGCACCTGCTTGACGATCGCCGCGACGCGGCCGCCCTCGGCGCGGCCCGCGACGGCCTGCTGCGCGGCCTTCATCGCGAGGCCCATCTGCTGCATGCCCATGGCTCCGGACGCAGCGACGGCGTCCCGGACGATCGCCGTCAGCTCCTCGTCGCTGAGCTGGGTGGGCAGGTAGGTCTCGAGGATGGCGAGCTCGGCGTCCTCCTTGGCTGCCAGCTCGGTGCGGCCGGCCCCTCGGTATGCCGCTGACGCCTCGCGCCGCTTCTTGGCCTCCTTCGTGATGACCTTGAGGACGTCGTCGTCGGTGAGGTCACGGTGCTCCTTGCCGGCCACTTCCTCGTTGGTGATGGCGGTCAGCGCCATCCGGAGGGAGCCGGCACGCACGGGGTCGCGCTCGCGCATCGCCGTCGTGAGGTCGGCCTGGAGCTGGTCCTTGAGCGTCATGGGCTCGATTCTCGCAGGTGCCGCGCGGCGGGCGGTTGGCCCTCGGTGATCGGAGGGCGTCAGGATGGGGGCATGCATGCGGTGACGAAGACGGCGCTCGGGAGCTTCGGGGCGGCCCTGGGCGTGCTCGGCTGGGCGTCGCTCGTCGAGCGGAACGCCTTCCGGTTGCGCCGCGTGACGGTGCCCGTGCTGCCGCCGGGGTCGCCCTCGCTGCGGGTGCTGCACGTCTCCGACCTGCACCTGCTGCCGCGGCAGCGGTGGAAGGCCGAGTGGGTCAAGGAGCTCGCCAGCCTCGACCCGGACCTCGTCATCGACACCGGGGACAACCTCGCCTCGTATGACGCTGTGCCGGCCGTTCTCGACGCGTTCGAGTGGCTCCTCGATCGGCCCGGGGTCTTCGTGCTGGGCTCGAACGACTACTTCGGGCCGTCGGTGAAGAACCCGCTCAAGTACCTGTGGCACCGCGGACCGGTCCGGGGACGCGCGCCGGCGCCGCGGTTGCCGGTGGAGTCACTCGTGGCCGGGCTCGAGTCCCGGGGCTGGGTGAACCTGACGAACCGGCGGGCGTCGGTCGAGCTGCAGGGGCTGCGCGTCGACTTCGTCGGGGTGGACGACCCGCACCTTCGCTATGACCGGCTCGACCTCGTGCGGGGGCCGGCGTCTGGTGACGCGGCGTTGACGATCGGGGTGACGCATGCGCCATACCAGCGAGTGCTTGACGCCTTCGCGGCCGACGGGGCGCGGCTGGTCATCGCCGGGCACACGCATGGCGGACAGGTCTGCCTGCCCGGCCATGGGGCCCTGGTGACGAACTGCGACCTCGACACGAGCCGCGTCAAGGGGCTGTCCCGGTGGTGGGTCGGGGCCGGGCACGGCCGGGGGGCGCCGGTGCTGCCATCGTCGGCTGCTCCGGATGATGCGGCGTGGCTGCACGTGTCGGCCGGACTAGGGACATCGCCGACCGCGCCCGTGCGCCTGGCCTGTCGGCCCGAGGCGACGCTGCTGACGCTCGTGGCCGCGGAGCCTGCCGGCTGACGACCCCTCCTGACCCGCGAACGGACCGTTCGAGGGCCAACGGGCTGGTAGACCGACCAGTTCGATCAGAAAGGGCCAGTTCGATGGCCGGACTGGCGGCCACCCCGATTCGGAGATGGGCCGCGGCCTGCGCTAGCATCTCTCCTTGCTGCCACCCGTTCGGGCGGCGGCACCGGGGTGTGGCGCAGCTTGGTAGCGCGCTTCGTTCGGGACGAAGAGGTCGCAGGTTCAAATCCTGTCACCCCGACCACTGTCTCCGCAGGTCAGAGGCCCTTGGCTCGCCCAGAGCGAAGGGCCTTTCTGCTGCCCAAGGCGGCCTCGAGTTTGCGGAGGCGTCGCGGTGGCTGGGATGTTGATGCCCACAATGCGCGACAGGAGCCGCGCACCTCATCGGCATACGCGTCCGCGGATCCGATCAGCCGGTCGACACTTGCGAGAGGTGAGTCGTCAGGGCACCGGTGACCGAGACCCGCACAACGTTCCAGTCCTGCGCGGCCACGTCGACGCGGATGACCGGGATGCCCAGCTCCGGCAGAAGCGCCAGCTCACGCTCACGGCGCTCGCGCATGAACTCGACGTAGCCACTGAAGCCGCTCAGCCCTCGAGCGAGCCCGTAGCCCTGGGCGCAGTGGTACTGCACGACGGCGTCGAGCCATTCCGGCGGCCGCTCGGCGGCCGCCCGCTCCAGCGCCCCCGTCGGCTCACCCGGATCGAGATAGAGCACGACCGGCTCAAGCGACGAGACCGAGCGCACCAGCGCGCGGACGTGGGCGGAGATCCGCTCCACCGGCTGGTCGAACCGGGCCATGAGGGCGCACATGGGGTTCTGGATGAGGACGCACTCGAACACGTAGACATCGACGTCGTGCGACGCCCACGCCCCGAACGCCTCCCAGCTCGCACGCAGCACCGCGCAGTGCCGATCCGCAGTGATCTCTCCGTCATAGGCGTCGAAGGCCGCCAGCCGCGCCCGGAGGTCGCCGGACCACTCGGGACGGTCCCCATAACGGATCAGCCAGCCATCACCGGACCGCTCCGCTGCCCGCCTCATGGTGTCGGCCACCCCCGGAAAGTCACGGATGACCCGGTCGAGCTCCCCGTCGGCCAGCACCGCGACCTGCTCGAAGTCGACCGGGTGGTCGGTCCGCCCCTCGGGGAACGACCCGACGCAGAGCCCCTGCTCGACGAGCCACTCGGTGACGAGATGCGCCGTCGTGCTCTTGCCTGCGCCGGGCAGTCCCTCCACCATGATCAGCTGCGCCACGTGGAGCAGTGTCCATGGCCAAGGTGGAGTCCACAAGCCGATACACGGGTATGCCGCTGAGCGGAGTTGCGCTGGAAGCGCGCTCAGCGGCATACCTCCTCGAGCGCGCGGATCGTGCGGACGCCGCTCCCAGATTCGGCGGATCATCCGTGGGTAGCGTCGAACGAATGGCCCACCCCTCATCCCCGAGCGACGTCAACGAGGGTCCCCAGCGCCGCTCGGGGCCGCCCGCCACCACCACACCGCCACAGGAACGCCCGGATCCCGCCCGCTGGCGAGCCCTTAGCGTCTGCCTCGTTGCCGGCTTCATGACCTTGATGGACATCTCCATCGTCAACGTCGCGCTGCCGTCGATCAGCTCAGGGCTCCAGGCGAGCACGAGCGACCTCCAGTGGATCCTGTCCGGCTATGCCCTGACCTTCGGCCTCGTCCTCGTGCCCTCGGGCCGGCTCGGCGATGCTCGGGGCCGGCGGATGATGTTCGTGGCCGGTGTCGCCCTGTTCACGCTCAGCAGTCTCGCCGCGGGCCTCGCCCCGACCGCGCTGGCGCTCGTGGTCGCGCGCCTGGTCCAGGGCATCGGCGGCGGCCTGCTCAACCCGCAGATCAACGGGCTGATCCAGGAGCTGTTCCGCGGTGCGGAGCGGGGCAAGGCCTTCGGGCTGCTCGGGGCGACCATCGGCGTCTCGACCGCCATCGGGCCGCTCTTGGGTGGGGCGATCATCCGGCTCCTCGGCACCGACACCGGTTGGCGGTGGATCTTCTTCGTCAACCTCCCGATCGGCATCGCCTGCATCCTGCTGACCTTCCGCTATGTGCGGGTCAAACCCGACGAGGAGCGGCACCGCGAGGACCTCGACCCCGTCGGTGTCGTGCTCCTCGGCCTTGCCGTCCTCGCGGTCCTGCTGCCCCTGGTCCAGGAGCGGCAGTGGCCGGGTGCCGGGAAGTGGTGGCTGCTGCTCGTTGGCGCCGTCCTCCTCGCCATCTTCGTGTGGTGGGAGCGGCGCCATGCCGACCACGGCGGCGCTCCGCTCATCGACCTGAGCCTGTTCGGGATCGCGAGCTACACCGCCGGCAGCCTCATCGGCCTGCTCTACTTCTCCGGATTCACGAGCATCTTCTTCATCCTCACGCTCTATCTGCAGCTCGGGCTGGGCTACACGGCGCTCATGGCGGGACTCGCCGTGACGCCGTTCGCGATCGGCTCAGCCGTCGCAGCTGGATTCGGCGGACGGGTCGTCACGCGGTACGGCCGCCCGATGGTCGCCCTCGGTCTGGTCGTCGTCATCGTCGGGCTCGCCCTCACCGACGCCGTCGTGACCCTGCGCGGGAACGACCCGAGCTGGTGGATCGAGCCACCCCTGCTCATCGCTGGCCTCGGCAGCGGTCTGGTCATCTCACCGAACGTGACCCTCACGGTGTCCGAGGTGCCGGTGGCCCAGGCTGGCACCGCTGGTGGCGTGCTGCAGACCGGTCAGCGGATCGGCACGGCCGCCGGTATCGCCCTCATCGGCTCGGTGTTCTTCAGCCGGCTCGCGGGCGGCCACGGCAACTTCGCCGCTGCAACCGGTCTGGCACTGCGGGTCACGGTCGCCCTCGTCGCGGTCGCGTTGGCGGCGGCCCTCGTCGACGTCGTGTCGTCGCGCCGGAAGGAGTGACTCGACCGACCCGGCCAGCAGACCGGCTTCCGAGTGCACTCTCGATCGGGAGGGTCAGTGGTGGGCCGCTGCCGGCCGTCTCGTCGGCGCGCCCCGCCGGTGCACCGAGCGCCCCGGTCGGCGACCGCGCGTCGGTCGGCCGGCAGGTCTCGACCGGTCGCCGTCGCCGCGTCGTGGCACGTCGAGAACGCACCCACCCCAGTAGCCCATTGCCGCTTCTTCCCCATCGACTCGAAACTCCCCGCCGGAAAGTGTCCAGCGGAGCGCCAGGGTTCACAACGGATTTTCGTGACAGGCCGGTATGCCGCTGACTTTCTTTTCGCTGGAAGCTCGCTCAGCGGCATACGACCTCTCGGGCAAAGCGGGCGAACGGAACCGGCCCGCGCGACCCAACAGGGACGCAAGTCGCGTCCAGGCCCACCAGTACGCCAGGCCGGCGGCGAGCGCACCGACAAAGGTCAGCGGCGGGAGGCCGAGCGGCCGGAGGACTTCGAGTGCCTGCCAGTGCGCGACGTAGATGTAGAGCGAGGCGCCAGCGAGGACCTGGATCGCCGGGACGAAGACGGCCGGCACGTGGGTGATCGGACGCCAGAGCATCAGCAGCACGAAGGCGATCGTGAGGCCGTCGCGAGCGGGGTTGAACGAGAAGGTCCCGACGGTGAGCACGACCACTGCGGTGAGGAGCCAGCGCTGGCGCCGGGTCTCGACGCGGGCCAGGGCCCAGCCGAGCAGGAAGAGGTAGAGGACGACGAGGGCCGAGCCGTGCATGCGGGGCACGGGCAGGTCGAGGACGGGCAACCGGAAGACGGTGAACGCCACGGCCGTGAGGACGACCGGCACGCCGAGTGGCCACCGCCGCTCCGCCCGGTGGAAGGCGGGCACGGCGGCGAGGGCGGCCACGAGAAGCAGCGCGACGACGAGAGCCTCGATGAACCAGAACCGCCACGGCGGACCGAGACGCTCCTCGCCGAACACCCAGTTGGCGAGGAACAGGTTGCGCGGCTCGTAGTCACCGCCGAGGAAGTGCGCAGCCCAGATGACCACCAGGCTCGGGACGACGATCCGCCGGGCGCCCTTGAGGATCCGCCGCACCCGCGCTCGGCGGCGCGGCTCCGACAGCTGGAAGCGGACCATCTGGTAGCCAGCGATGACGAGCAGCGCATTCGCAGTGCCTTGCAGCGCAAAGAGATCCGCGTGGGTCCCGACGATGAGCAGGATGGCGAGCGCCCTCAGCCAGACACTCGTCTCCATCGAGCGCCAGCGTGGGGTCAGGCTGCGGGGTCGGCGAGCCGAGGCGTTCGTCGACCCCTGCGCCTTCCCTGACTTCAGCTCCCGGAGTCGCTCCAGCTCCGCGACCGGTGTGACGTGCCAGCTCGGCGGCAGCTGCCCGAGCAGCGCCTCCAGCCGGATCGACACCTCGACGTAGGAGAGCGAGTCGCCCCCGAGCGAGGCGAAG
>NZ_AWQS01000158.1 GCF_000576575.1 Intrasporangium chromatireducens Q5-1 | reverse complement strand
CCCTGCTCTTCTGGCTCGTCGGCCTGCGAAACAGCCCGATCGTGCTCATCGTCCTGGCCGCACTCGCCTCGTCGATCACCTCGTACGTGCTGCTGCGCGGCCTGCGTGACGAGATGACGGCCAAGCTGATGGCCCGGCACGAGGCCAAGGTCGCCGCACGCCAGCACCCGTCGGCGGACGAGCTCGACGAGGACGCGGAGGCTGAGGCGGCGCAGACGGGCGAGCCCCGCGACGAGCGCGCCTGAGCACTCGGCGATCGCGCTCAGCCGTTCCCACCGCTGGCACCGGGCGCCCACCTCCCGCGACACACCGAGCAGTCGCCAAGTCCGCATCGGTACAACCGGGGTTCGGTGACGGCTTCTCGGTGTGTTGCGGGGATCGCGGGCGTGTCGTCAGCCGACGTGGTGGCCGAGCGCGAGGCCGACGGAGAAGAGCAGCGCCCAGGCCAGCTCGAAGACGCCGGTGCCGGCCAGGGCGGGGATGAGCTCGCGGCCGTGGGCGCCGCCGACGATGGCGCGGACCGGCCGGACCATGACCGGGGCCGAGAGCAGCGCGAGCAGCACCCACGGCGTCGTCGCCGCGGCCAGCGCCGTCATGACGAACGCGACCGCAATGAGGGCGAGGTAGAAGACGCGGGTCCCGCGGTCGCCCATCCGCACGGCCAGGGTCCGCTTGCCGGTGACCCGGTCGGTCGGGATGTCGCGCAGGTTGTTGGCGACGAGGATCGCCGAGGTGACCGAGCCGACGCCGATCGCGCCCCACCACGCGGCCGGGGTCAGCGGGGTCATCGTCGCCATGGTGCCCAGCGTCGCGACGAGCCCGAAGAAGACGAAGGCGAACACCTCGCCGAGCCCCATGTAGCCGTACGGGTGCGAGCCGCCCGTGTAGTACCAGGCAGCGAGGATCGCGAGGACACCGATCGGGATCATGATCCACAGTCCGGACAGCGCGATGAGGGCCAGACCGCAGAGGGCCGCGAAGAAGAAGCAGGCGAACGCGGCGAACTTCACGCTCGACGGCGCCGCGAGCCGCTGCCCGACGAGCCGGACCGGGCCGACCCTCGTCTCGTCGGTGCCGCGGATGCCGTCGGAGTAGTCGTTGGCGAAGTTCACGCCCACCTGGAGCGCGAGGGCGATGACGAGCGCGAGGAGCGCATAGCCCCACACGACGTTGCCCGTCTGGTACGCCGCCGCGGTGCCGACCAGGATCGGGGCGATTGCAGCGGGCAGGGTGCGCGGGCGGGCGCCTTCGATCCACTGGGAGAGGGTGGCCATGGGTCCTTCGCGAGCTGACAGGGCCGTGGGGGCCCGATGGACGGGGACGTCGGGGTGGGCGGTGGCGCAGCGCACTGGCCGCGCGGCGCAGCGCCGAAACCGGTCAGAGCCGGCGCAGGAACTCGGGGTCGTCGTCAGGCCCGCGGGGGCCCGAGGGCCGCCGACCGCGGCCGACGGGCGGCTGCCCGCCTCGCGAGTCGGTGCGGCCGGAGATGAACCACAGCATCGGGCCCAGGACGGGGACGAGCACGACGAGGAGCCAGACGGCCTTGGGCAGCACCCGCAGGAGCCGGCCGTTGGTCTGCAGGCAGTCCACAAACGCGTAGATCGTCGCGAAGACCACGGCTGCGGTGAACAGGACGCGAGCCACGGGGCACTCCTTCGACGAGACGGTCCCCCCATTTTGCCACCCGCGTCGGCGGGCGCCTCAGCCGCTCTGCAGGGCGAGCCGGATCGCGGCCCGGTCCGGCTTGCCCGGTCCCCGCTGCGGGATGGCGGGCAGCGTGACCACCCGGCGGGGCAGGGCCGGGTCGGGGAGTATGCCGCGCAGCTGCTCGCGCACGTCGGCCGCGGTCACGCGCCCGCTCGGGTCGATGAGCGTCACTGCCGCGCAGACCGTCTCGCCCCACTCCACGTCCGGCACGCCGATGACGACCGCGTCGAGCACCCCGGGCACGTGCCGCGCGATCGCATCCTCGACGACGCCCGGGGTGATCTTCAGGCCGCCGGTGTTGATGACGTCGTCGGCGCGTCCGTCGATGACGAGCCGTTCGCTCTCGTCGAAGTGGCCGAGGTCGTCGGTGCGGAACCACCGGACACCTTCCGGGTCCACCACGAAGACGTCGGCGGTGAGCTCCGGCTCGCCGAGATAGCCCGCGGCGACCGTGGCGCCGCCGAGGACGACGTGCCGGTCGTTGTCGACGTGGATCCGGGTGACGGGCAGGGGCACGCCGTCGTAGACACAGCCGCCGGCCGTCTCGCTCATGCCGTAGGTGAGCCGGAGGGCGACGCCGGCGTCGAGGGCCTCCTGCTGCATGGCGTGGGGAGTGGCGGAGCCGCCGACGAGTACGCCGTCGAAGCTGAGCAGCGCCTCGAGCCCGTCCTGGTCGGCGAGCAGCCGCCCCAGCTGCGTCGGCACGAGGGCGGTGTAGCGGCGGCCGGCGCCGCTCTGGCGCAGTCTCGCGCCCGCCCGGGCGAAGCCGGCCGCCGTGAAGCCGTCGCGGCTGTCGAGCACGAGCGGAGTCGTGCCGGCCCGGAGCGACCGGACGAGCACCTGGAGCCCGGCGATGTGGTGGGCGGGCATGGTGAGCAGCCACGAGCCCACACCGCCCAGGACGCTGTGCGTCGCGTCCGCGGACGCAGCGAGGTTGTCGGCGGTGAGCAGGGCGTGCTTCGGGCGGCCCGTCGAGCCCGAGGTGCCGATGGCCACCGCGAGGCGCTCCGGGAGCTCCGCCGCGCCGTGCGGTGCGACGACCGGGGGAGGCCCGTCAGCGGCATACGGCAGGACCGCGCCGCGCCCGGCCAGCGCGTCCTCGAGGGCGGGCAGGATCGACAGGACGTCCGGGCCGGCGGGCACGGGCAGGGCGGTGAGCGTCACGAGGCAGCCTTCGGGATCGGGCGGGTGCGGGCGGGGCGGCCGGCCCGTCGGGACCGGGCGGCCAGGACGACGCAGCCGAGCAGGGCGGCGGCCGCGACGGAGAAGCCGACGTGGGGGTTGAGCGGCAGGACGATGCCGAGCGCGCCGCCGACGACCCAGAGCATCTGGAGCATCGTCTCGGACCAGCCGAAGACGGAGGTGCGGACCGACTCGGCGACCTCGCGCTGGACGAGGGCGTCGAGGCAGAGCTTGGCGAGCTGGGAGGTGAGCCCCTGGACGAGGCCGATGACGACGATGAGGAGCAGGCCGTACCACACGCCCGTCGCGGCGCAGGCCACCGTGGCGACGAGCAGCGCGATCATCGCCACGCGCTCGGGTCGGTGGTCGCGCAGGACGTTGCCGAGCACGCTGCCGAGGGCGTTGCCGACCCCGATGCCGACGCCGACGAGACCGAGGACGAGCTCGGCCCGCATCCCGTCGAGGGGGTGCTCCTTGGCCAGGAACGCCATGAAGAGGATGAGGAAGCCGGTCAGTAGCCGCGTGCCGCCGGTGCTCCACATCGCGTGCCGCACCGGCCACGGGATGGCCAGCAGCCGACGACGCGCGCGGCCCCACAGCCCGAGCGAGTCGACGACGAGCACGTCGTTCTCGGTGCGGCCGTCCCGCACGGTGTCCGTGGGCCGCTCGGCGGGCTCGAGCGGGATCGGCGCGGTGTCCTCCGGTGCGCGCTCGCCCTCGGAGCTGTCGATGCGCGCCGGCAGCCGGATGGCCTGGACCGTGCCGACGACGAAGACGACGAAGGCGGCTCGCAGCGCCCACGAGGCACCGGCGAGCATCAGGGCGCCGCCGAGCGCGCCGCCGAGGGTGCCGCCGATGATGCCGGCGACCGAGACCTTCGAGTTCGCCTTGACGAGCGAGGTGCCCGGGGGCAGGACGCGGGGGACCGCCGCGGCACGCACGACGGTGTAGGCCTTCGAGGCGACCAGGTAGGCGAGGGCGGCCGGGAAGAGCCAGTTGCTGTGACCGACGATGGCCTCGGCCATGACCCAGCACAGGAACCCGCGCACGGCCATGGTCGTGCCGAGGGCCCACCGCCGACCGTGCGGCACGCGGTCGAGGGCCGGGCCGAGGAACGGTGCGACGAGGGTGAACGGGACCATCGTCAGCAGCAGGAACCAGGCGACCTGGTCGCGGGCCTGGACCGTCTGCGGGTTGAGGAAGACCGTGCCGGCCAGGGCCAGCATCATCGCCGCGTCGCCGGCGCTGTGGGTGGCGTGCAGCTCCGTGACCCGTGCGAGGCCGGAGTCGCCGGCGCCGCCCGAGTGCGTGTAGGAGTGGTAGGTCCGGGCGGTGAACCGGCCGGCGCGCGCGGTGAGCCGGGCCGTCCCGACGGTGGCGCGGCCCACGCCCCGACCGACCGCCCTCGCCCCGTTGGCGGCCGTGGTCCGCAGCGGCTGGCGGTAGTCGGCGGGGCGCCCGCCCGGGGGGACGTTGATCTCCTCGGTCGGCTCGACCCGCGGCCGGCTGGAACCGGTGCTCGGGGAGTCGCTGTGGGAGGTCACCTGTTCATCTTGCCCTCTCCCGCCGACGGCGGATCCACGTCCCGGCCGAGAGGCGCGCCTTCTCGGTGAACGGCACGCCACGGGAACGCAACGGCCCGCTGGGACTCAGCTCAGCGGCATACGGAAAGGGGCGTGGAAGGGCCCGGAAAGCGGCCTAGAAGTACCAGGGGAAGCGCGGCACGCTCAGCGGCCGACCTTGGTGGTTGTCGGCATTGTGAGGCTGACCTGCGCGAACGTGCTGGAAGTCGTTGAGTCCGGCCGGTCGTGACTGGCCGCCCTGCCACATTTTTGCCACAGGCGCGTGGGCGACGCGCGAAGTGTGCCTCCGGTCCGATTGGCGTCTCGGGCATCGGGAAGGCGTGCGGGATGTCGACGACCGTCAGGCCGTCGAGCAGGCACAGTGTGAGAGCCACCTGCTTCTCCGGAGGGAGCGCGGCTGGCAGCAGGTGAAGATGGGGCGGGAGTGGGTCCCCCTCGATCCGTCGAGGGGGGCGTCGCACGAAGAGCTGGAACGCAATAGAACGGTTCAACGCGATTTTCCGACGTCAGGCCAGTGCGGCGGCAAGACCGAGGAGGAGGGCGTCGCCGCCCAGCCGGGCGGCGGCCGTCGGCCGCGGCGAGATCAGCATCCTCGACCCCGACGGCATGCGCCGAGCCAGCAAACTCGGCTGAAGCCGCGGTCTCAATGCGCTCAACCACCACAGACGTCCGCAGTCGAGACCCGATTCCTAGGCCTCTGCACGGCGTACGCCGAGCTGTTCGAGCCACTCGATCAGGTTGCTGCGCTGGGTGCCTGGGCCAGAGGCGATGTCAAGGACGGTGCCGTGTCCATAGTCGGGAGTGAAGTCGAGGTCGGCGCCGAGATCACGGAGCATCTCGGCCGCGCGTCTTTGTCCACCCGCGCACGCGTGCCAGAAGGCTTGGTCGAGCGCGGCCTGGGTCACCGAGGAATCGGTGACCAGTTCGTCGAGCCGATCAAGGAGACCGAGCGCGGCCGCGTGCCACGGCTCGTCGACCCGCGCACCGCGCTCGACCAGGAGGCGGGCAACGTTCCAGCAGCCGTAACCGACCGCGTTGTCCAACGGCGTGCCGATCGAGCCGGCGGGCGCTTCGATGTCGGCGCCGGCATCGATCAGGACCCGGGCCACGGCCTGGTCGTCGCTGCTCGCGGTCCAGTGAAGCGGTGTCTCACCGCTCCCGTCCTCGCCACGCACGTCAACCTCGGCCCCGGCGTCGATCAGCAGGCCCACGACGCGTGGAGCGTTGGGGAAGAAGCCCGGCCAGTCCGTCGCGACGTGCAGCGGCGTGCGACCCCCGGCGAGACCGCCGAGCCGTGAGCTCGCGATCTCGGGGTTGGCTTGGAGCAGAGACTCCAGGACGGCAATATCGCCGGCACGGATCGCGCGAATGGTGTGCAGGTAGTCATCGTTCGAGGGCATGGCGTCCTTGACCTGACGAACAGACGATTCGTGCCGATCCTAGGGTGCTCGTGTCATCGGAGCGGCAGCACCGGCTCGGTCTTGACTCTGTACTCGGATACAGGGTGATGCTAGGTGCATGTGGTCGGGCGAGGTCGCGAAGCGCGCCGGGGTGAATCCGCAGACCCTGCGGTACTACGAGCGGCGAGGGATCCTGCCGGAGCCGGAGCGTACCTCTGGCGGGTTCCGCGATTATCCGGCGTGGGCAGTGAATCTGGTGCGGTTCGTCAGGCACGCTCAGGATCTCGGGTACTCGTTGACCGATGTCGAGGATCTGTTGCGACTGGCGGACGGTGGCGCCGCCAGCTGCGCGGAGGCGCGCGCCGTCACTGCCGCGCGGCTGGCCGACCTGGACCGGAGGATCGCCGAGCTGGGTCGGATGCGCGAGTGTCTCGCCGCCATGGGTGCGGTCTGCCACGGGCCCGGCCCTGGCCGGTTGTGTCGGTTGATGGTGGAGGCGGTCGCGTCGATCGACCCGACCAGCATCCCGCCGGGCCACGACACGTGTTCCTGTGCGGGCGAGGCGTCCTCATCCGCGGAGGACGGCGGTCGGTGAGTTCGACTTACCCGTATGCCCGTCCGATGAGTCCTGTAGCAGGGCTCGGCGACGGTGTTCCCAGGCATCGATCGGGCTGAACGGCAGGCAGAACAGGTAGTCGTTGCGCCGGAGTACGAGATTGGGAACGGCGAGCAGCTCGCAGCCATTTTGGCCGACGGCGGCCAGCAGCACCAGGGGGGCACCAATCGTCACGAACACCGCGACGGGGTAGAACTGCGCGACACCGAAGGTCAACAGGGTGATGATGCAGGCCGCGCCGTGGCCGAGCCGGAGCACTGGAGCGTCGCGCCCGCGGGACCGGACCGCCACAGTCAGGAACAGCGGCATCCCGACCAGCCCCACAAGGACGCCGATCAGGTTCGAGCTCGCGCCCGGCAGGTCGAGCAGCGGATGCTCGTGCGGCACCGCGACTCCTGCCACGATCGCCCCGATCCCAGCGATCGCGCGCACAGCTGTTCCCCACGGGCCGATCGTTCTGCCGCCGCGCCACCTCGCCGCCGGCTCGGCGATCGATCCGGTCGGGGCGCAGCACTCCTCCACGGTCAGGTTCCTTGTCGCGTCGTTCGTCCTCATGTACCCACCGTGCACCCTGCACCGAGGTACCGAGTCAAGGCCCGGCTTCCATCAGGCCCTAGTCAGGCGTGGGGTCGTCCAGACCGCGGAGCATCAGGTCCAGGCCCAGCTCGAACTGGGCGTCGGCGTCTGACTGGCCGCAGAAGACCTCGGCGACCGCGGCGAGGTCCTCGGGAGTCCCGGGGCGCAGCATCTGGCGTACGTCGACCGCGCAGCCCGGGTCGGCGGTGTCCCAGGTGATCTCGGCGAACGCCGACCCGAATGCGTAGGACCAGATGGTGCGCAGCAGGTCATAGGCGCGCTGCTCGGCGAAGCCCGCCGCCACCAGGGCCGCCACGTGGGTGCGCACCACGCGCAGCGCGGGCTCGGGCATCAGCTGCTGGCTGAAGATCAGTGTCGCCGCCCTCGGGTGGCGGCGCACCGTATTGCGCACCGCGTTCGCGACCGATCGGAGACCCGCGCGCCAGTCGGGCAGCACGGGCGCGGCGGCCTCGATCTCCTCCCAGACCGCCTCGACGACACCGTCGAGCAGGTCGCGCTTATTGGCGACATGGTGGTAGAGCGACATCCCCTTCACATCGAGGGCGGCGCCCAGCTTGTGCATGCTGAGGGCATCGAGCCCGTTCTCGTCGATCAAACCCAGGGCGCGTTGCACGATCCGCTCCCGGCTGAGCGAGGTTCGACGCCCGGTGCGGGAAGCCGTTGCAGTGGTCACCTTGAAATCTTACGTCGTAAGTTCTACCGTGTCGAGGGAGCGGCTCTTACGGCATAAGGAGACGAGGATGGGATCGACGACGACCATGAACCACCACGACAGCACCGCGGCGATCGAGCTGACCGAGCTGGGGAAGACCTATGGCCACGGCGACACCGCGCGTGTCGCGGTCCGGTCGAGCACCCTGTCCTTGCCATGGGGACAGGTGCTGGGCCTCCTCGGCCCGAACGGCGCCGGCAAGACCACGCTGATCAAGATGATCTGCGGACTGGTGACACCGACCGCCGGCACGGTCCGGATCGGCGGCTGGGATCTGGCCACCGAGCGCAGTCGGGCGGTGCTGCAGATCGGCGCCGTGCTCGAAGGATCGCGCAACGTCTACTGGCCGCTGTCGGCGTGGGAGAACCTGCTCTACTTCGGCCGGCTCAAGGGGCTGCGCACCGCCGAGACCCGGCCGCGGGCCGAGCGGCTGCTCCGCGACCTCGACCTGTGGGGACGGCGCCACGAGCAGGTCGGATCGTACTCGCGCGGTATGCAGCAGAAGGTCGCTGTTGCGACCGCGTTGATCACCGACCCGCCGATCCTGCTGCTCGATGAGCCGACGCTGGGTCTCGACGTGGAGTCCGCGCGCACGTTCAAGGACTGGGTCGCCCACCTCGCCCGCGATGAGCACAAGACGATCCTGCTGACCACCCACCAGCTCCACGACGTGGCCCAGGAGCTCTCCGACCGGATCGCGGTGATCCGGGACGGAGAGATCATCGCCGACCTGCCCACCGGTGAGCTGCTCAAGAAGTACGCCGAGGACCGCTGGGAGATCCGGCTGGCCGGTGCGATCGACGGTCTCGGGGTCGCGCTGCCCGACGGCGCGTCCTTCTCTACCGAGGCCGACCTGACCCGGGTGCTGCTGCCCACACAGACCACCGATCCCTACCCAGTGCTCGACCGGATCCGGGCCACCGACGCCCATCTGGTCTCGGTGGCGAAGGCTCAACCAACCCTGGAGGAGGTCTTCCTCCGGGTGCTGCAGAAGGACGCGGGACCCGCGCGCGTCGCCGGCCAGGTCCGATCATGAGCGTCACGATGGCCGATACCACCCGCGGCACCGCGGTCAGCGGAGCAGGACAGCTGCGGCTGTTGGCCAACGAGATCACCAAGGGTCTGCGGTTGGCCGGTCGCCGCAAGGGCATGATCGCGGTCGCCACCGGACTGAACCTGATGACCTACCTCGGTATCAATCTCTTCATCGGGGGCGGCCACGTCATCACCGACCTGATGACCCTCACCATGCCCGCCCTGCTTGCGGTCACCCTCGCCCAGGC
>NZ_AWQS01000157.1 GCF_000576575.1 Intrasporangium chromatireducens Q5-1 | reverse complement strand
CCGCCGGGCCTCGCACGCGACCGGGTCGCCGACGCGCCGCCGGGTCTGGCCGGCGGCCCTCGCGGCGGCCGTCGCTCTCGTCCTGCTCGTCGGGACGCTCGTCGTGTCCCTCCAGCCGGCCATGCGCGACACCGATCGGGCCGCGGCGGTCGACTCGGCCCGGACGACTCTGGAGTCCCTGCTCAGCTACTCGGGGGCGACGTTCGACGCCCATGTCGCCGAGGTCACGCCCCGGCTCGCCGCGCCGTTCAAGGACCAGTTCAGCAAGGTCGCGGCCACCGACATCAAGCCCATGGCGGTCAAGAACGGTGCCACGGTCCAGGCCAAGGTCTACGACGCGGGGGTGATGGACACCTCGGGTGACGGGGGCGACGGGTCGACCGTGCGCATCATGGCCTTCGTCAACCAGGCGACGACCACCGCCAAGGAGCCCACTCCCGCCATTGACCAGAACCGGGTCATCGTGACGATGAAACGAGTCGGTGACCGCTGGCTCGTCAGTGACCTGGCGGCCTTCTAGGGCTGCTCCTCGAGAAACGCGTCCGAAAAATCTGTCCACCAGTGCATCCGGATGAGGTCCTGCCTCGGAAAGAAGGGACAAGGGCGGCCACCCGGGCCGCTCGTCCCGGATCACCAGAGCAAGGAGCACCCTCATGAAGACCCTCCGTGTTGCGGCTGTCACCGCGCTGTCCCTGGCGTCGCTCGGCGCGCTCGGCCTTCCGGCCCAGGCGGCTTCGGACGCCACCGTCTCGATCCTGCATGCCGTCCCCGGCGCGACGGTCGACGTCTACGCGAACGGCAAGGCGCTGCTGACCAACTTCAAGCCCGGCACCCTGACCAAGCCGCTCATGCTCCCCGGCGGTACCTACGACCTCAAGGTCACCGCCGCCGGCGCCGGCGCCTCGGGCAAGGCGGTCATCGAGGCCAACGGCGTCAAGGTCCCGAGCGGGGCCAACATCACCGTCGTCGCGCACCTCGACGCCTCCGGCAAGCCCGAGCTCACGCCCTACGTCAACGACACCTCGATGGTCCCGGCCGGCAAGGCGCGAGTCACCGTGCGCCACGATGCCGCGGCCCCGGCCGTCGACGTCCGGGCCGGCGGAGCCCCGGTGTTCAAGAACCTCACGAACCCCAATGAGGCCAAGGGACTCGTCCCCGCCGGCACCATCAAGGCCGACGTCGTCCTGGCCGGCACCTCCACGGTGGCGATCGGGCCGGCCGACCTCACGCTCAAGGAGGGCACCAACACCATCGTCTATGCCTGGGGGAGTGCCAAGGACAAGGACCTGAAGCTCGCCGTGCAGACCATCGGCGGCATGCACTCCGCGCCGGCCGGCGTCCCGGCCGGTGGTGGCCAGGCCCAGGCTCCGACCGATCTGATCCGCTATGCCGGCATCGGCGGCGCCGCGCTGCTGGCCGGCGGCATCGTGCTGGTGAGCCGCCGCCGCGCCGTTCCGACGCGCTGACGGGGCGCCGTGCACCTCAGGATCCGTCCGTCGAGGGCGGCGGCCGCCGTGGTCGCCGCCCTCGTGGCCGGCCTGTTCGCCTCCTGGTTGAGCAGCCCCCGGCCCGGCGACGCGGCGGCGCTCGGCACCGCTCTGCGGGGCGCGGCCGCGGTCACGACTACGCCCGTCGACGGGACGGAGCCAGCTGCTGGGTCGGCAGCCGCAGCGGCGGCGTCCTCCCCGACGCTGCAGGCCACTCCGGCCGAACCGCCTGCACCCGGGCCGACGGGTGCCACACCCACGGAGCTGACCATCGCCGCCGCCGGCCTGCGGATGCCCGTCGTCCCCGTCGGCGTCGCCGCTGACGGGGAGATGGCGCTGCCACCCACCCCGGCCAGGGCCGGGTGGTACCGCTACGGGGCGCTCCCCGGTGACCCGCAGGGCGCCGTCGTCATCGCCGGCCACCTCGACCAGCCCTGGTACGGAACCGGTCCGCTGGCCCGTTTGAACGACGTGTCCCCGGGGGCCAGCGTCGTCGTGCGGACCGGGGCCACGTCCCGGCGCTACGTCGTGACCGAGGTGCAGAGGGTGCGCAAGACCCGGCTGGACCTCGCGACGCTCTTTCGGGTGGACGGCCCGCCGAGCCTGCACATCGTCACCTGCGGGGGCCGCTTCGACCCTGTCGCCCGGCGCTACGACGAGAACGTCGTCCTTGTTGCCCGTCCGGTGTGAGGCCTGCGTGGCTATCGTGGAGCCCGTGCCCTTGGACGACGACGTCGAGGTCGAAGCCGTCGCGCCGGCCGAGGCCGTCGACAGCCACCTGGCGGCCCGACTCGTCGCGGGGGACCGGGACGCGCTCGCGGAGATGTACCGGCGCTGGTCCTCCCTCGTCCACACGATCGCCCTTCGCAGCCTCGCCAACACCGCCGACGCGGAGGACGTCACCCAGCAGGTCTTCGTCGCAGCCTGGAGCGGCCGACACACCCTCCGGCCGGATCGGGGCAGCCCGGCGGCCTGGCTCGTCGGCATCACGAAACACCGCATCGCCGACCTCCACGCCCAACGGGCGCGCCGGGCCCGTGACCTGCACGCCGTCGCGACCGCAGCGGTGGTCGCGCCGGCCGTGACGGTGGAGGACTGGGCCGACCGGTTGCTCCTCGTCCACGAGCTGGAGCGAATGGGCGACCCTCGGGCGGCGATCCTGCGGCTCGCCTTCCTCGAGGACCAGACCCACGAACAGATCGCAGACCGGCTCGCGATGCCCCTCGGCACGGTCAAGAGCCATGTCCGCCGAGGTCTGCTCGAGCTGCGTAACCGACTCAAGGAGGTGGAGCGTGTCCCATCCGACTGACGAGGCTCTTGCCGACCTTGTCATCGGCGAGCCGGATCCGACGGTGTCCGAGCACGTGTCCTCGTGCCCGCAGTGCGCCGCCACCGTGGCCGAGCTGCGCCGGGCCCGGCAGCTCCTGCGGGCCGTGAGCCAGGACCCCGTGGCCACCGGTGGCTGGGCGACGCCGGGCCCGTCGGTGTGGGCGGCCATCGAGGACGGCATCGACGCCGCGCCCGCCACTGACTCTCCCGAGCTCGAGGCCCAGGTCGAGCGGGGGCCCGACGTCGAGCAGGGGGCAGGGCCCGCCGCCGGAGCGACGACGTCCGCCGACACACCGGCGCGCACCCGTGCGCGCCTGCGGTGGACCCCCGCCTGGGCGGCCGGGCTCGCCGCAGCCTCCCTGCTCGTCGGGCTCGGGCTGGGCCACCAGATCTGGGACGGCGGCACGCCGGCTCCGAGCCCGACCGCTGTCGCGCCGGCGCCCACGGTCGCCACGGCGTCTCTCGACACGCTGGACACCAAGCAGCAGGACGGAAGGGCCGTCGTGGTCCGCACCCAGCAGGGACTCGACCTCGAGGTGGCTCCCTCCTCGAAGCTCGATCCCGGCAACGGCTATCTCGAGGTCTGGCTCATCAACACCGACCTCAAACGGATGGTCTCCGTCGGGGTCCTGCGGCCGGGCGAGTCGGGCCGGTTCACGATGAGCCAGCGGCTCATGGACCAGGGCTACACGATCGTCGACATCTCCGTGCAGCAGTACAACGGCAGCCCACTGCACTCCGGCCACAGCCTGCTCCGCGGGCAGCTGACCACCTGATGCAGGGGCGGCTACCCGTGGCTGCGGGCTGGGCGGGTGCACCCGCCCAGTCCGCCGGGCGGCATGCCCCTGCCGTCCTCGGGGGCGTCAGCGGAGGTGGTGCGCCGCAGCCCGCAGCACCGCAGCGGTGACCAGGTCGAGTGCTGGCGAGTCGAGCTTCCAGACCTGCCAGTAGAGCTCGACCTTGTGGACCCAGGCGGCGTCGAGGACGACGAGCTGGCCGAGGGTGTCCTGGAGGTCGGGCACCATGCCCCAGCCCACCCCGGCGCGGATGGCCGCGACGTACTGCACCGAGTCCGGGATGAAGTGCTCAGGCGGTCGGGCCTCGGGGGCGACCGACCGCAGGAGCCGGTTCTGGTGCTGGTCCTGGTGGTCGTACTGCACCATGGGAGCGCGATGGAGCGCCTCCGGTGTCGCTCCGTCGGGCAGCCACCTCCGGACGAAGCGACGAGACGCCTTGGCGCGGTAGGTCATGGCGCCCAGCCCGTGGACCGAGCACCCCTGCACGGGGCTCGGGTCGGCGGTCACTGCGGCCATGACCTCGCCCGACCGCAGCAGCTCCGCCGTGACCGCCTCGTCGTCCCGGCGCAGGTCGAGCTCGAGGTTCGGTCCGCGCCCGAGGTCGACGATGGCCGGGCCGAACCAGGTGGCGATGGAGTCGGCATTGACGACGACGGGCACGCGCACCCGCCCTGCGGAGCCGCGGGCAGGGTCGCCGGCGAGCAGGCCGCCGGCCTCGTCGAGCAGGTGGCCCACCTGACGGGCCGTGCGCAGCAGCACCTCACCCTTCGCCGTCGGCCGAACCGGCTTCGTCCGTTGGAGCAGCACGGCCCCCACGCTGGCCTCGAGTGCCTTGATCCGCTGGCTCACGGCCGACGGTGTGACGTGCAGCCGGGCCGCGGCCGCGTCGAAAGTGCCCGCGTCGACGGCGTTCACGAGCGCCCTGAGCTGATCGACATCCATGAAGCGACGCTAATGGAAGACCAGAAACATTCGCTGGGCTTCAGATCCGCTCATCCCTAGGCTGCCCGCGTGTCGTCCTTCATTGCACCCGCGCTCGCCGGGCTCGGCACGGGCGCCGGCCTCATCGTCGCGATCGGCCCGCAGAACGCCTACGTCCTGCGGCAGGGGCTGCGGCGCAACGGCATCGTCGCGGTCGTGCTCGTCTGCGTCCTGTCCGACATCGCGCTCATCGCGACAGGCGTCGCCGGGATGGGCGCGCTCGCAGGACGCTTCCCGGCGCTCCTGGAGGCGGTCCGTTGGGGCGGCGCCGCCTTCCTCGTCGCCTATGCGACGGTGGCGGCCCGGCGGGCTCTGCGACCTGCGGCCCTCGCGGCCGCCGACGCGCCCGACCCCACCCGCGCGGGGGTCGTGCTGACCGCTGTCGCGCTCACCTGGCTCAACCCCCACGTCTATCTCGACACGATGGTCCTCATCGGATCGGTGGCGGCGACCAAGGGTGACCCGGGCCGATGGGCCTTCGCGGCCGGCGCGATGCTGGCCAGCGTCCTGTGGTTCACCCTCCTGGGCCTCGGCGCGCGGGCGCTGAGCGGCGTGCTGGGCCGGCCCACCGTCTGGAGACTCGTCGACGGGCTCATCGCGGTCCAGATGCTCGTCGTCGCGGCCGGCCTCCTCCTCACCGGTTGACCCCCGGAAGAGCCGCGGGTTCGAGGTGTCCGGCGGACACCACTGTCCGGTAGATACCTCGACCGGTAGATACCTCGACCGGGCGCCACGGTGCGGGAAATGCTTGACGTGCGGGCACATGGGGGTCCATAGTCATCGCGTTCCTTGCAGGAGCTCCCGGATCGGGAGGTGTCGAGGTCGTTCGAACTCCGCCTCTTGACTCGGTTGGACATCTATGCCCTTCTTCGGTAGGCTAGGCCCTTGCGCTGCCCATGCCCTCCCTTCGCGACCTCGATCGGTGCGCGAGACCTCGCCGGCCTCGGTCGACCTGTGTCTTCACCGTGACGCGGACCCGCGAACGAAGTGCTGCGACAACGCGGATCTGAAGACTCGAAAAGGCCCGTGGAAGGACCCTCCTTGGCTGCCTCGCGTACTGCGACGAAAATGTCCACCGCATTGACCCCTTCGGGGCGTCTGTCCTTCGCGAAGATTCGCGAACCACTTGAGGTCCCCGACCTCCTGGCCCTTCAGACGGAGAGCTTCGACTGGCTGCTCGGCAACGAGCGCTGGCAGGCTCGCGTCGCAGCGGCCAAGGCCGAGGGGCGCTCCGATGTCCCCGACCGCTCCGGTCTCGAGGAGATCTTCGAGGAGATCTCCCCGATCGAGGACTTCAGCGGCTCGATGTCGCTGTCGTTCCGCGACCACCGGTTCGAGGAGACCCGCAAGACGATCGAGTCGTGCAAGGAGCGCGACCAGACCTACGACGCGCCGCTCTTCGTCACCGCCGAGTTCATGAACATGACGACCGGCGAGATCAAGAGCCAGACCGTCTTCATGGGCGACTTCCCCCTGATGACCGAGCGCGGCACCTTCATCATCAACGGCACCGAGCGTGTCGTCGTCAGCCAGCTCGTCCGCAGCCCGGGCGTCTACTTCGAGCGCACGCCCGACAAGACGTCCGACAAGGACATCTACACCGCCAAGATCATCCCGAGCCGCGGTGCCTGGCTCGAGTTCGAGATCGACAAGCGCGACATGGTCGGGGTCCGCGTCGACCGCAAGCGCAAGCAGTCCGTCACGGTGCTGCTCAAGGCCCTGGGCTGGACCGAGGCGCAGATCCTGGAGGAGTTCGGCGACTACGAGTCGATGCGCCTCACCCTCGAGAAGGACCACACGGCCAACCAGGACGAGGCCCTGCTCGACATCTACCGCAAGCTGCGCCCGGGCGAGCCGCCGACCCGTGAGGCCGCGCAGACCCTGCTCGACAACCTCTACTTCAACGGCAAGCGCTACGACCTGGCCAAGGTCGGCCGTTACAAGGTCAACAAGAAGCTCGGGCTCGACGCGAGCATCAACGACTCGACGCTGTCGATCGACGACGTCGTTGCGACGATCCGCTACATCGTGGCCCTGCACGACGGGCAGGACACCCTCAAGGGCGTCCGGCACGGCGAGGAGGTCGACATCCCCGTCGAGGTCGACGACATCGACCACTTCGGCAACCGTCGGCTCCGCTCCGTCGGCGAGCTCATCCAGAACCAGGTCCGCACCGGCCTGTCCCGGATGGAGCGCGTCGTCCGCGAGCGCATGACGACGCAGGACGTCGAGGCGATCACCCCGCAGACCCTGATCAACATCCGCCCGGTCGTGGCGTCGATCAAGGAGTTCTTCGGCACCTCGCAGCTCTCGCAGTTCATGGACCAGAACAACCCGCTCGCCGGTCTGACGCACAAGCGGCGTCTGTCGGCCCTCGGCCCGGGCGGTATCTCCCGTGACCGCGCGCAGATGGAGGTCCGCGACGTCCACCCGTCGCACTACGGCCGCATGTGCCCGATCGAGACGCCGGAAGGCCCGAACATCGGCCTGATCGGCTCGCTCGCCTCGTACGGCCGGATCAACGCGTTCGGCTTCATCGAGACGCCCTACCGCAAGGTCGAGTACGGCCTCGTCACGGACGAGGTGCACTACCTGTCCGCCGACGAGGAGGACAAGTTCGTCGTCGCCCAGGCCAACGCGGTCGTCGGCGAGGACGGGCGGTTCGTCGACGAGCGCGTGCTCGTGCGCACCAAGGGCGGCGAGGTCGAGCTCGTGCCCGGCGAGGACGTCGACTACATGGACGTCTCGCCGCGCCAGATGGTCTCCGCCGCGACGGCGATGATCCCGTTCCTCGAGCACGACGACGCCAACCGCGCCCTCATGGGCGCCAACATGCAGCGCCAGGCGGTCCCGCTCGTCAAGAGCGAGGCCCCGCTGGTCGGCACCGGCATGGAGTTCCGCGCCGCCCTCGACTCCGGTGACGTCGTCCGCGCCCAGAAGGCCGGCGTCGTCCAGGAGGTCTCCGCCGACCTCGTCAGCGTCGCGAACGATGACGGCACCTACCAGACCTACCGCATCGCCAAGTTCAGCCGGTCCAACCAGGGCACGAGCTACAACCAGGTCGTGCAGGTCGACGAGGGCGACCGGCTCGAGGTCGGCGACGTCATCGCCGACGGTCCGGCCACCGACGGTGGCGAGATGGCGCTCGGGCGCAACCTGCTCGTCGCGTTCATGTCGTGGGAGGGCCACAACTACGAGGACGCGATCATCCTGTCGCAGCGCCTCGTGCAGGACGACGTCCTCTCCTCGATCCACATCGAGGAGCACGAGGTCGACGCCCGTGACACGAAGCTCGGCCCCGAGGAGATCACCCGGGACATCCCGAACGTCTCCGAGGACGTCCTCGCCGACCTCGACGAGCGCGGCATCATCCGCGTCGGCGCCGAGGTGCGCGACGGCGACCTCCTCGTCGGCAAGGTCACTCCGAAGGGCGAGACCGAGCTGACGCCGGAGGAGCGGCTGCTCCGCGCGATCTTCGGTGAGAAGGCCCGCGAGGTCCGCGACACGTCGCTGAAGGTCCCGCACGGCGAGACCGGCACGGTGATCGGCGTCAAGGAGTTCCGCGCCGACATGGGCGACGACCTGCCGCCGGGTGTCAACCAGCTGGTCCGCGTCTACGTCGCGAACAAGCGCAAGATCACCGACGGTGACAAGCTCGCCGGCCGCCACGGCAACAAGGGCGTCATCTCCAAGATCCTCCCGATCGAGGACATGCCGTTCCTCGAGGACGGCACGTCGGTGGACGTCATCCTCAACCCGCACGGTGTGCCGCGCCGGATGAACCTCGGCCAGATCCTCGAGCTGCACCTCGGCTGGGCCGCCAGCCGCGGCTGGAAGATCGAGGGCGAGCCGGAGTGGGCCAAGCAGATCCCGGCCGACGCCCACCAGGCCACGCCGGGCTCCCGGGTCGCGACGCCGGTCTTCGACGGTGCGTCCGAGGAAGTCATCACCGGCCTGCTCGACTCGACGCTGCCGACGCGCGACGGGGTCCGCCTCGTCGACGGCTCCGGCAAGACCCGCCTGTTCGACGGCCGCTCCGGCGAGCCGTTCCCCGAGCCGGTGTCGGTCGGCTACATGTACATCCTCAAGCTGCACCACCTGGTCGACGACAAGATCCACGCTCGCTCGACCGGTCCCTACTCGATGATCACCCAGCAGCCGCTCGGCGGTAAGGCCCAGTTCGGTGGCCAGCGCTTCGGTGAGATGGAGGTCTGGGCGCTCGAGGCGTACGGCGCGGCCTACACGCTCCAGGAGCTGCTGACGATCAAGTCCGACGACGTCCCGGGCCGGGTCAAGGTCTACGAGGCGATCGTCAAGGGCGAGAACATCCCCGACTCCGGCATCCCCGAGTCGTTCAAGGTCCTCCTCAAGGAGATGCAGTCGCTGTGTCTCAACGTCGAGGTCCTGAGCTCCGACGGCACGGCGATCGAGATGAAGGAATCCGACGAGGAGGTCTTCCGCGCAGCGGAGGAGCTCGGCATCGACCTCAGCCGGCGCGAGCCGTCCACGGTCGAGGAGGTCTGAGGCCACCACGAGCAGCGGC
>NZ_AWQS01000156.1 GCF_000576575.1 Intrasporangium chromatireducens Q5-1 | reverse complement strand
ACAGCTGCGAGATGTCGGTGGTGAAGGCCTTGGCGGCGATCCGGATGCCCTCGGCCATGGTCAGGTAGGGCGCCCATGCGTCCGCGACCTCGGCGATGGTCTTGCCGAGGATGTGTACCCCGGCGGCGGCGAGTTCGCCGGCGTCCTTGCTGACCGCGGTGAGTCCGAGGATCTCGCCGGTCTCAGCGTTGGCGACCATCTTGATGAAGCCCCGGGTGTCTCGGTTGACCAGCGCGCGGGGCACCGAGTCCAGCGGAAGGACGCGGCACTCGCAGCGGATCCCGGCGGCGAGGACCTGTTCCTCGGTCAACCCGACCGCCCCGATCGCCGGGCTGGTGAACGTCACCCGCGGCAGCCGGCTGTACTCGACCGATCGGTCGGCGTCGGTGAACGCGTTCTCGGCCACCATCGCGCCGTGGTGGGCCGCGACGTACACGAACTCGGGATGACCGGTGACGTCGCCCGCGGCCCAGACGCGAGGGTTGGAGGATTGGAGCTGGTCGGTGACCACGATCTGGCCGAGATCGCCGGTCTTGACCTCCACCGTCTCCAGGTTCAGTCCATCGGTGACCGGACGGCGACCCAGCGCGACCAGGATCTGGTCGGCGCGGAACTCCTGCTCCCCACCGGAGACGTCCGCGGTGACGACGACCTGCCCGGTGGCGGTGTCCCGGGTCGCGCGGGTGGGCACTGCGCGGCGGACCACCCGGATCCCTTCGTCGGCGAACACCTCCTGCAGCGTCTTGGAGACCTCCGGCTCCTCCCTCGACGCCAGCCGCGAACGCACCAGCAAAGTCACCTGGGAGCCGAGGCGGGCGAACAGCTGGGCCTGCTCCAGCGCCACGTAGCCGCCACCGAGCACCAACAGTGACTCGGGGACCTCGCTCAGCTCCATCGCCGACGTCGAGGTCAGATACCCGACCTCCTCGAGGCCCTCGATGACCGGTGCCCAGGGCCGGGCGCCGGTGGCGACCAGATAGTGGGCGGCCTCGACGGTTTCGAGGTTTCCGTCGGGTGCCGTCACCCGCAGAAGGGGCGCGTCGGGTGTGCCGTCGAAAGCAGCATCGCCTGTGACCACCCGCCACCCGTAGGACTCGGCGACGTCAACGTACTTCTCGCCCCGCAGGGCCTCGACCAGGTCTTGCTTGCCGCCCACCAGCGCCGGCATGTCCACGGCGTCCACAGCAGTGGCGATCCCTGGGAACCGGACGCTCGCGTCCGCGGCGACGTGCCGGGCCTCGGCGGCGGCGATCAGCGCCTTCGACGGCACGCACCCGGTGTTCACGCAGGTCCCGCCGAATGTGCCCCGCTCGACCATCACCACCGACTTGCCCAGCGTGGTTGTGCGGATGGCGGCGGCAAACGCCGCGCCACCCGACCCGATCACGGCAAGGTCATACGTCGTACCCATCCCAGTACCTCCCCGGTCGGTTGGGAAAATCGCTTGATGAGGCGATACTGGACCTTCCAGTACAGGGGAAGGTCAAGGGAGACCCGTGACACAGGAGGCGCGATGCGGATCGGGGAGATCGCCGAGACGGCCGGCACCACCGCCAAGACGCTGCGGTTCTACGAAGACCAAGGGCTGCTGCCGCCGGCTGAGCGCACCCCGGCCGGCTACCGCGAATACACGAGTGAGACCGTCGCACGGATCGACTTCATCCACCGAGGCCAGGCGGCCGGCCTCACGCTCATGCAGATCCGACAGATCCTCGACATCCGAGATCGAGGACAAGCGCCCTGCGGCCACGTCCGCGACCTGCTCGACGCACGCCTGACGGAAATCGAGCAACAGCTCGCCCAACTCACCGCGCTGCGCGACACCATCGCCGACCTACGCGACCAGGCGGCCGAGCCCGAACCCGAGTCTTGCAACCCCGACCAGGTCTGCCGCTATCTATAGGCCGTAGGCGAGGTTGGCTGCGGTGAGGGTGACGGGTCGGACGCGAGGTGATCGGGTGCGGAATCGCCGTGCTGATCCAGCTCGTCCAGATCGTGCACGGCTTCTACGGATTCGGGCCGGTGGCCGCAGATCCATTGCGACATTCGGAAGGGTGGTTGGTCGTTGAAGCGGGTGGTCAGTCCCCGAGGTACCAGTTCCGTTCCCAGCGGTGCCTCTTCAGAGTGTCCAACTGCGCGGCCGACAGTCGACGGCCGTCCATGGTCGCGGCATTTCGCTCGACGTTGCGGACGGTGCGCATGCCTGCGATCACCGTAGAAACCGCTGGCGACTCCAGCACGTAGCGCAGGGCCAGATCCGCCGTCTGGTCAGCGGAGATCCCGAGGTCCTCATCCAGCGCCTTGATGCGCTGCTCGACCTGCGCCGGCCGGTCGCCGCGAAAGTAGCCGTTGCGGAAGTCGCCGTCGGGAAACCGGGTATCCGCCGTGATGCGGCCTGTCAGACCGCCCTCGTCCAGCGCAACCCGCACGATCACCCCGACACCGTGCTCGGCACAGGCCGGGAGGAGCCGCTCTTCTGGCTGCTGGTGGAAGACGTTGAAGATGACCTGGACGGTGTCGACGACGCCGGACCCGATGAGCTCCAGCGCACTATCGGGCTGGAAGTCGTTGATCGAGACACCGAAGGCGCGAATCTTCCCCTGCTGCTTCAGGTCACTGACCGTCTCCAACCAGTCGCCCCGGCCGACCCACTCGTCGCTCCAGACATGGAACTGGAAGACGTCGAACGCCTCCAGGCCCGAGACCCGCAGGCTCTCCTCCACGCTGGAACGGATGTGGTCCCCGGGGAACGCCTTTGCCGGATCGAGACCACGCGGTGCGGGGAATGTGCCGTTCTTCGGTGGCACCTTGGTCGCCACGTACAGATCCTGGCCCGGGTGGCGCCGTACCACTTCCCCGACAAGCCGCTCACTCTCGCCGTAGCCGCGCGCGGTATCGATGAAGTTCACTCCAAGGTCGATGCCCCGTTCCAGGGCCCGCAGCGACTCGTCGTCCTCGGCGCCGACCCACCCGGCGCCGCCGATGCCCCAAGCGCCGTAGCCGAGCGCGGACACTGTCAGGCCGGTCTTGCCCAGTTCCCGATACTGCACAGCGATCTCCTCTAGGGTCATTTTCTTGCCGCGATCCTTGCAAACATGGGGGAAGAGCGCGCAAGCCGCCCACCGCATGAGAGCCGTTCGTCGTCGACGTCTTCGGACGTCGGACGTCGTCATTGATCCGGGCTCTGCGGATCGGTGCAGTAGTCGGTGCTCGTCAGCCGAGGAGCCGGCTGCGGGTCTGGCTGGTCAGGGTTCGCACGCCATCGCCCAGTCGCCTCCCAGCGCGACGGCCGCCCCGTCCGCGGCTGGGCGACGAGGTCGCGGTTCCACGTTTCGACCAGGTGCGTGTAGCGATGGTCCACATCGTGCACCGGGAGGACCTTCTGGACCCATGCCTCATCGGCCGGGTCGTGCGTAGTCGGCCCGTAGATCGAGTGGACAGTACGGCCCCTCCTCAGCGCGCCCGAAGCCGACCAGAAGAACCTCGACGCACTCGACCTGGCACGCCGCAGATGATGGCAGCCCGATAGATAGGAGCGCGGTACCGCGTGGAGAAGGGAGGTAGCCGAGCTCGTCGAGGCAGGGGGTGCGGGTTCAGTCTCTTCGACGCGGGCGGGCGCCCGGCCGGCGCCCCTTGGGGTGAGCGACCGTGGGTGAGGTGGATGCGGATTCGATGATCTGGCACACAACGGCGGGGTTGCCGTCGCGTCGGGCGGTGGCTGCGGCGCGACGTGCGTTGCGCAGGGATTCGCGCAGCCTGCGTAGGTCGGCGAGTTTCCGGTCGAGGTCGGCAAGGTGGGCGTCGAGCATCGCGGTGGCCCGTTGGCAGGGCTGCTCGCCACCTCGTTGGAGATCGAGGATGTCCTTGATCTCCTCCAGCCCCAGGTCGAGGGCCTTGGCGCGTCGGATGAAGTGCAGAACCGCGATGTCGTCGGGGGTGAACAGGCGGTAGCCGGCCTCGGTCCGCTCGGCTTCGGTGAGCAGTCCCTTGCGTTCGTAAAGCCGGATCGCTTTGGCGCTGAGCCCGGTCTGCTCGGCAGCACCTCCGACGGTCACGAGCTGCATCATCGTCCTCCTCGTGCGTGATCACGCATCGGTTTGACCTTACCTCCGGGGCAAGGTTCTACGGTAGTCGTGTCCATGTTGAGCAAGACGATTCCAGGAGGCGAACATCGATGGCGAAAAGCAAGCCGCGAGCCCTCAGACTGCAGGTGCAGGGTATGAGCTGTATCGGCTGTGAGCAGCGGATCGGTACCGCGCTGCGTCGTCTGGACGGGGTCGTGGAGGCCTCCGCCGACCACCTGACGGGTGAGGTGCGGGTGCGGTTCGACCCGACGGGCACGGACCGCGGCGCGCTGGTCGAGCGGATCGTCCTGGCCGGCTACACCGTCGAAGCCGACAATGCCACCGACACGAACATCGACACCGACAATGACAGCGTCCCGGTCGAGCGGGGGGACCGGTGACGGCCGGCGCGGAGGTCTCCGAGCTGTGGGCGGCTGAGCCCAGTGGCACCGAGGGTCGAGCACGGATCCGGGCCCGGATCGCGGGTCTCCACTGCTCGCTGTGCACCGGCACCATCGAGAAGGCCCTGGGCCGGATGCCGGGGGTGCAGCAGGTCGCGGTCAGCCTGACCCACGAGCAGGCGTTGATCGACTACGAGACGGCCGTGATCACCCCCGAGGAGATCCTGGGGACGCTGCGTGACATCGGCTACGACCTCTACGATCCGCGCAAGCTGCGTCCCTTCGAGGACGAGGAAGCTGACCTGGTCCGCGAGGGGGTGCGGCTGTTGGGTGCGGTCACCGCGAGCCTCGCCGCAATCGCGTTGATCCTCACGGTCTCGGGGCTCTGGTCATTGCTGGTGCCGGGGTCTGTCGTCGCGCTGATGGTGCCGGTCTCCTACGCCGTGCTGCGACCCGCCGGCCGGGCCCGGGCCCTGCTCGGGTCGTTGGCTGTCCTCACCCCGGCTGCGTTGCTCTACACCGGTCGAGCGGTCGGATGGATCGGGGAACCCGGAGCTGGGTGGTTGACCGGTGTGCTCGCGTTCGTGGTGGTCTTCGCGGTGGCGCCGCACATCCTGCGGATGGCCTACCAGGCCGCACGACGGGGGATCCTCAACCAGCATGTGCTGCTCGAGGTAGGCGCGTTCGCCGGTATCACCGGGGGAGTGATCGGCCTGTCCGGCGTGTTCGACAACTACCCGACCGCGTCATTCTTCGCAGTCACCGTGCTGGTGGCGAACTACCACATCTTCTCCGAGTGGCTCTCGCTGCTGGTCAAGACCCGGTCCAGCCAGTCGGTGAAGAAGTTGCTCGACCTCCAACCCGACACCGCGCGCGTCGTCCGCGACGGCGCCGAGCGCGACGTCCCGATCGGCCAGGTCGACGCGGGGGACCTCGTGCGGGTCCGCCCCGGCGAGCGGATCCCGGTCGATGGGCAGGTCCGCGAGGGCTTCTCGGTCGTGGACGTCTCGCTGGTGACCGGGGAGCCGGTGCCGGCCGAGGTTGGCCCCGGCGACGAGGTGGTCGGCGGATCGATCAACGGCGCCGGCAGCCTGCTGGTCACCGCGACCAGGGTCGGCACCGAGAGCTTCCTAGCCCAGGTGGTACGCCACGTGGAGGACGCCCGAGCCCTCAAACCGGGCATCCTGCACCTGGTGGACCGGATCCTGCGGATCTACACCCCGACCGTCCTGATCGTCTCGGGCCTCGCGCTGATCGGCTGGCTGGCTGGCAGCGGGGCGCTCGCCGGGGAACCGGAGGTACGCCGCGGTGTGTTCGCCGCACTCGGGGTGCTGGTCATGGGCTACCCGTGCGCGGTCGGGATCGCCGCACCGCTGGCGATCGTCCGGGCCGCCGGGGAAGCCGCCGACCGGGGCATCATCATGCGCACCGGGGAGGCGTTCCAGACCTTCGGCCAAGTCAGCGTCGTGTTGCTCGACAAGACCGGCACCCTGACCGAGGGGCGTCCCGACGTCCGGGTGATCGAGGCGCTCGACGACGAGGAGAACCTACTGCGGCTCGCGGCCGCGGCGGAGTCGTCCTCCGAACATCCGCTGGCCCGCGCCATCGTGGCCTTCGCAGAGAACGGCGGGTTGATCCTGCCCACGGCCCAGGACTTCACCTCGCTCACCGGTCTCGGCGTTATCGCCCGGATCGAAGGCCGCGACATCCTGGTCGGCAGACCTCAACTCCTCACCGACCGCGGCGTCGACCTCGCACCGCTCACCGAGTCCATTGCCCGGCTCGAACACGCCGGGCACACCGTGGTCGCCGTCGCGGCCGACCAGGCCGCCCTCGGGGTGATCGCCCTCGGCGACCAACTACGCACGGACGCCGGCGAGGCCCTCGCACAACTGAGAGCCACCGGGCTCACCCCGGTCCTGGTCACCGGCGACAACCCCCGCACGGCCGCGATCATCGCCGACCAGCTGGGAATCGACGACGTCCGGGCCGGGGTGCTCCCCGAGGACAAGGCCGCGATCGTACGGGAGTTCCAGACCGGCGGCGCCCGGGTGGCCATGGTCGGAGACGGGATCAACGACGCCCCCGCCCTGATGCAGGCCGACGTCGGCGTGGCGATGGGCGGCGGCACCGACATCGCGGTGGAGTCCGCCGACGTCATCATCGTCCGCGACGACCTCGGTGCCGTCCTGGGTGCCCGGGACCTGTCACGCTCCGCCTACCGGCGCACCCGCCACAACGTCGCCCTGGCGTTCACCTTCAACGGCATCGGCATCCCCCTGGCCACCACCGGCCTGGTCCACCCGGTCTGGGCGATGATCGCCATGGCCGCCTCGGTCACCGCCATCTTCGCCAACTCAATCGGCGCACGTCCCTCCCTGCTGTTCGACGCGATCGGCAGCGTCGCCCGCCGCACCAGCGCCCCCCCGGAGCACCAGCCCTCCTGACCTCGCCTTCCTCTGCAAGAAGTCCCATGTCCTCATTCCAGTCCCTCCATCACGAAGAACCGCCATGTTCCGAGGTGCCCGGCCTGGTGGTGCCGAGTATTGGAGCCTCGGCTGGAGCCGATCGCGCACCGCCTGACCGGGGAGTTCCCCGGCCGCCACCGCCCCGGTGGAGGCGCGGTTTCGGTCGACAGGGATAGGCGATGTCAGTCGGTTCCGGCCACGCGGTTGATCCGCGTCCGGAAGTCCGCCAGGTCCAGCCCGTAGGTCGGACCGCCGGATGCGAGGTAGCGCTCGATCCGGGCGTTGCCGCGCTCGAGCAGTCGCCCGGCGCCGGTGTCGTTGCCGCGCAGGGCGTGGGTCAGTCCGACGCACAGCTGGGCTAGCCCCTGCCAGAGGTCGTGCTCGTCCTCAGGGGCGTCCTTCCAGCGGGCTTCGAAGACCTCGTGTGCCGAGAACGGCCGACCCTGGTCCAGCAGCTCGATGGCGAACCGCACCGTCTCGAGGGGCGGCAACGGGTCTTCGGAGACCGGCTCGACCCCCGCGGTGCCGTACGGCAGCGGTCGGCCGAGCTCGTCGCGAGGCCTGGCCTGGCGTGGACGGCCCTCTTCGTCGCGGTCCCTGCTCACCATGGGCCCACCCTGTCGCGCCGCACGCGCAGAGACAACGGCGGCCGACTTCAACTCTCGAACCACGACGGCGCCCATCGAGCTCAGCGCGGCGCACGTAGGAGGCGAGGGTCTGCGTCGCGGGAGCTGGTGCTGGGCGTGGTCGCCGGTTACCGGTTCATTGTGATCCATCGGTGGCGTCCTGTCGGCGGCGTCGTCGAGGTCAGTAGCGGCCCAGCGTGCCGCGGCGCCGGGCGGCGCGCTCACCGAGCACGAAAGCGAGGATCCCGGCGGCCAGGTAGCCGAGCGAGACGGCGCCCATCGGGATCAGCCCGCCCAGTCCCCAGGCGGTGTAGGCGGGCTGGTCGGTGAACAGTGTGCGGTAGAGGCTGCCGACGACGTCGGTCAGTGGGAAGACGTGGCTTATCGTGGCCCACCAGCTCGGTACGGCGATCAGCGGCAGGGCGCTGGCGCTGAAGATCATCACCAGCATCAGCACGGCGTCGTTGACGAGCTGGATCCGCTTCCACACCAGCGTAGCGCCGGCGATCATCAGCGACAGCCCGATGGATGCCACCATCCCGAGGAAAAGTGGCAGCAGTGCGGCGAGGTCCCAGCCGATGTCCAGTCGCACGAACGCCGACACGATGCCGTAGGTGGCGGCGGCCACGAACAGGGTCTCCAGGAATGCCGCGGCGATCCTTCCGACGGCGACGACCAGCCAGCTGGGCAGCGGCGAGAGGAAGACCTGCTCGATGGTGCCCGCCTGGATCTCGCCGAGCAGTCGCCAGAACATCTTGACGACCTGCATGTACATGAATGTGAATGGCACGAACCAGACCACCAGGATCGCGGTGGTGTGGCTGTCCAGTGTCCAGGTGACGGTGCCCGTGGCGAGCCGGTCGCCTTGGCCCAGCAGAGGCCCGAGTAGCAAGGCGAACGCGGCGAACATCGGCAGTTCGATGAGGATCTGCAGTCGCTCGGACCAGGCGAAGCGGAACCCTTTGCGGATCTCGTTGCCGACCGCGCTCTGGTAGGCGCCAGCCGACAACGGCGAGGTTGGGTCTGGCGACGTGGCTGTGAGGGGGGTGGTCATCGGGGACTCAGCGCTCCTTGTCGCAGAGCGCGTCGCAACGCGGCGCCGTAGGTGATGTAGCCGGCAGCCACCAGCGCGACGGTGTGGACCAGCAGCCAGAGCAGGGGGCCGTCGGACCAACTGGCGCGCAGACCGTGTCTCAGCGAGGTGTTGAAGGCCTCGACTCCGAGGGAGGAGGGGATCAGGTGACTGACGGTCTCCATCGGTCCGGGGAACACCGTCACCGGCACCAGCATCCCGCCGAAGAACATGACGGCCATGTTGAACACGTGGGTGATCGCACCGATGCTGGCCACCCGCAGGGTGAGCGCGGTGATCAGCAGTCCGTAGCCGAGAAGGTCCACCACGGTTAGTGCCGCCGGGAGGAGCGCGGCCGGGTGTCCGGCGTAGTCCAGCCCGAACCAGAGCACCAGGACTGTCCCGGCGACGGCTGCCGAGAGCAGCCCCTCGACAGCAAGCGCGACGATTCGGCCGGTGACCTGCAGATAGGCGGATGCGGGGCTGAGTCGGGTTTGCTCGAGGGTGCCGCCGTTGATCTCCTCGGCGATCGCTCCGCTCCCGTTGATGGCGACCGCCTGGGCGAGGGTGACCGCAAGCAGGGCGG
>NZ_AWQS01000155.1 GCF_000576575.1 Intrasporangium chromatireducens Q5-1 | reverse complement strand
GACCGTGTTGCCCGCTTAACTTCGAAGAGCCACTAAAGGCCTACGGATGCGTGGCTTCTTTAGGCGGCGGTGTGGGTCGCCCCGCTGGCAGGAAAGACATTCGCTCCTTGGCGCCTCGCGTCTAGCAAGGGGTGTCTGTCGCATCCACCGCGGCGCGGCGGATGCATTTGCGCGGCTTGCGCCCGAACACGCCCTTGGGCGTCTGCCGGCATGCGGATCATCACGACGGCGGAATTCTATTCCTGCGAGGAGACCCTGCGTCGAATTTGTAGGGATGCGCGACTTCCTCGCGAGAGATCCTCAGCAGAGGGGAGAAGGAGGACCAAGGGATCGCCCCCTGGCCCTCCTTCCTGAGAACAGTCAACTAGCCGACGTGCGACCGGCCGATCCCGGCGAGGTGCTCGTGAATGCCGTCATAGACCCTGGCGCCGTTCAGCACCGACACGGGCAGTTTCGCCACCATCGTGTAGTTCGTGTCGACGACGTTCCCGACCGGCGCGAGGCCGGCCTGGCTGACGAGCTGCAGCGCGTCGAGGTCGTCCAGCCCGGTGAGCTCCCGCGTCCAGCCGATCAGGTCGTGCTGGCTGATCCGGAAGGCGTCCTCGAGCGGCTTGACCGAGCCGGTCGACATGATGTGCGTGTCGTCCTGCAGCCGCGGCCAGTGCAGCCCCGCGCCCTTGATGACGTCGACGACGATGGTCGTGTTCATCGCCGCCTCGACGGCGGTGCCGCACACCTCGCCCTCGCCCTGCCGGCAGTGCCCGTCGCCGATCGCGAGCATCGCGCCGGGCACGTTGACCGGCAGATAGAGCGTCGTCCCGCGTCGGATCTCCGGGGTGTCCATGTTGCCCCCATGTGCCGACGGCGTGATGGACATGATCGACTCGTTGGCCGCCGGCGCGACGCCGACCGTGCCGTGGAAGGGATCGAGCGGCAGGTCGACTGTGTAGTCGCTCCGGCGAGCGGTGTAGCGGACGATGCCGCGCTCCACGTCCACCTCATACATCCAGACGCGCTCCTCGAGCGCGTCGTGGAGCATCGGCGTCGTGCCGGTCGTCGTCAGCGCCCCGAAGTGCGGGAAGGTCGTCGACACCGCCCAGTCACGGGCCGGCCGGATGTCGGCGAAGTGCACCGCCAGGGCGTCGCCCGGCTCGGCGCCCTCGACGGCGATCGGCCCCGTGACGGGGTTGAGGTAGGGGAAGACGCAGACCTGGCTGGGCAGGTCGTCGACGCTGCGGACCTTCCCGCCGAAGCAGTCCTCGGTCGACAGCTCGATGACCGAGCCCGGCGCGACCCGCAGCAGCGGCTCACGGCCGCCGAAGGTGTAGCTGAGCTGGTCCTCGGTGGGGTGCAGCTGATGGACGTCGGGCATGGTCACTCCTCCTCGAGGCCGGCGAGCTCGACCCGCCGGTGCATGGCCTTGAAGGTCACTAGCACGATGACACCGATGACGATCCAGATGAAGGCGAGCACCTGGGCGGCGACCTTGGCGTTGATGACGACGAACGCGAGGATGGCGAAGCCGATGACCGGATAGACGAGGTGCCTCAGGTAGTCCTTGCTCCCGCGGCGCCGGATGAAGTGGTTGATCACCGTCACGTGCAGCACGAGGAAGGCCGTCATCGCGCCGAAGTTGATCAGCGTGCTGAGCAGCGAGATGCCGTCGTCGCGCGACGCCATGTAGAGGCCGAGCACGAGCGAGACCCCGGCCACCATGAGCGTCGCGTTGACCGGGACCTTGTGGGTCGGGTGGACCTTGGCTAGGAAGCTCGGCAGCTGCCGGTCCCGCGCCATCGCGAACAGCAGGCGTGAGGTGGCCGCCTGCGCCACAAGGGAGTTCGCGAAGCCCCACGCGATGGCGGTGGCGAACGCACACAGCCAGGCGAGCCATTCGCCGCCACCCACGCGCGCGGCGTCGTAGAAGGCGGTGCCGGCCGGATCGCCGTTCGCGATCAGCCCGGCCGGGTTCGGCACGAGCATCGACGCCACCCAGGTCTGCGCGATGAAGAGGGCCGCCGCGAGGATCAGCGCCAGGACCATGGCCCGGCCGATGCTGCGGGCCTGGTCGCGGTTCTCCTCGGCGAGCATTGAGATGCCGTCGAATCCGAGGAACGACAGCACCGCGATCGACACCGCCCCGAGGACGAGCGAGATCGAGAACGTGTCGCTGTTGAAGAACGCGTCGAAGCTGAAGCCGTTCCCCTTGCCCTGCGCGACCGCGACGATGCCGATGACGAGGAAGACCGCCAGGACGAGGAGCTCGGCGACGAGCATGATCCGGTTGACCTTCGCGGTCATCGAGATGCCCATGTAGTTGACCGCCGTGTTGAGCACGACGAAGAGCACGAGCCACAGCCAGATCGGCACGGCGCTGAAGATCGAGTTCATCGCGACCGAGGCGACGAGATAGAGCAGCCCCGGCACGAGCAGGTAGTCGAGCAGGATCGCCCAGCCCGACAGGAAGCCGACCCACGGCGCCAGCCCGCGCCCGGCATACGTATAGACCGAGCCGGCCATCGGGAAGGCCTGGGACATCTGCGCATACGAGTTCGCCGTGAACATCATCGCGACGGCGCCGATCGCGTAGGTCAGCGCGACCATGCCGCCGGAGCCCTCGAAGACGCTGCCGAAGATGCCGAACGGCGCGATCGGGACCATGAAGATGAGTCCGTAGATCAGCAGGTCCGTCATGCTGAGCGAGCGCTGCAGCTCCTGCTTGTAGCCGAACTGCTCGATGCCGGCCGCGCCGGCCTGTTCTGGTGCTGAGCTCATGAGCCCTCCCTGGAAGGAATATTTCCAGATGGAAGGAAACCATCGACGCGGCCGTGTGGCAAGGATCAGGCGATCGGCAGCAGGTCGAGTCCGTCCGCGCGGGCCAGCCGGGGCTGGCCGGGCTTCATCGGGTATGCCGCTGAGTCGGCTGCCGCTGCCATCCGCAGCGGTCGCATGCCAGCCAACCGCGCGAGGTGGTGGACCCCCTCGTAACACCCAGCGGCATACACCCCGAGGCTCGGCGCGTGCGCGCCCCAGCGTCGGTGGTAGCGCTCGGAGAGCGCCTGGGCCTCGGGGTCGGAGGCATACCAGCGCATCGTCGTGAAGAGCTCGCCCGTGTCGTCGCCGTCGATCTCGAGGAGGCCGGTCTCGTCGAGGGCGCCGCAGACCCGGAGGACCCGTCCCCGCAGGGGCGACTCGGCGAAGGCCCGGTTGAAGACGGCGAGGTCGCGCCCGACGAGGCTGAGCAGCACGACGTCGGCGCGGGCCGCGGCGATCTGGGAGAGGAGCCGGTCCGGGTCGACCTGGCCGAAGGGGACCTCCTCGACGAGGACGATGTCGGCGCCGTGGCCGCGCAGCATCGGCACCGCGACGGCGTGCATGGCCCGCGGCCAGATGTAGTCGTTGCCGATGAGCGCCCAGCGTCGTCCACCGGTTTGGTCAGTGAGGGCCCGGACGGCGGGGAGGAGCTGCTCGCCGGGGCCCTCGCCGAGCAGGGAGACGCCGGGGAGGCGGGTGCCGCCCTCGTGCGGCGGGGTGAAGAGGTAGGGGATCCGGGTCGAGGTGACCCGTTCGAGGCGGCGGTGGATGTCGCTGGTGTGGAAGCCGACCAGCGCCTCGATCGACTCGGCCCCGATCAGCGATGAGACCTGTGCGGCAACGTCATCCGGTGGGGCGCCGGCGTCGATCGGGACGAGCTCGACGGGGCGTCCCCGGACGCCGCCCGCGCCGTTGACCTCCTCGGCGGCCAGCGTGGCCGCCGCGATCGCCGCTGGGCCGGTCAGGCCCAGCACCCCGGAGGTCGGCACCGCCAGCCCGACCCGCAGCCGGGTCGGGTCCGGCCCCTGGAGCATCATCTCCAAGGGGTCCACTAGGGCAGGCGGCGGGGGCACTGCTTCAGTATGGTCGGAACCGACCCGGATGTGAGGAGGCGTGTCGTGGACGAATCAGCCCGTCCGAAGCGACTGCTCGACGCGCTCGCGCGCGCGCACCGGGTCGTCGGCCGGTCCCTGCAGGTCGACCTCGAGCGCGAGGAGGGGATCACGCTCGACCAGTGGCGGGTCCTTCGCGCGCTGTCGACGGACGAGGGCCGCACGATGGGCGAGCTCGTCGAGCACCTCCAGGTGCCGGCCGCGAGCGTGACCCGCTTCGTCGACACCCTCGTCGACCGGGCCCTGGTCTTCCGTCACGCCCGGGCTGCCGACCGGCGCCAGGTCGAGGTGCTCCTGTCGTCGCTGGGGTCCCAGGTCCTCGCGCGGACCGAGGCGCTGGTGCAGGCCCACGAGGCCCGGCTCGCCGAGGTGTCGATGATCCCGGTGGCCGATCTCATCGACGCCCTGGAGTCGATCGCCTCCGCGACGCCGTCGACGTCGCCCGCCCACTCACCCTGAATTCCAATCGACAGTGCAGCATTCGCCATCGACAGTGCAGTAATCGCAATCGAGAGTGGGCTAGTTCAAATCGACAGTGCAGCATTCCCGATCGACAGTGCATTGGTGTGGCCCAAGCGCCCGACGCGCTCGCCTGTACATACTGAGCGTATACAGGAGGTTTTGATGACGCGAACCACCGTCTTCCGCAACAACAAGATGCAGGCCGTGCGGCTGCCGAAGGATGTCGCCCTGCCCGAGGACGTCCGTGAGGTCGACGTCATCGCCGTGGGGGAGTCTCGCGTCATCATCCCTGCCGGTAGCCGGATCGACTACTGGTTCGACCACGGGCTCCGGGTCACCGCAGACTTCCTGGCGCACCGCGGCCAGCCCGAGCCTCAGGAGCGGGCCGGACTGTGACCATGCGCTTCCTGCTCGACGCCGACATCGTCATCAGCGTGTTGCGGGAGCCGCCGACGCGCTTCGACAACCTCTGAGCGAGCGAGCCGACCAGCTGGCCGTTTCCACGATCACGGTTTCTGAGCTGCACGACGGCGGGGGCCGGTTGTCGGACCCCGGCTGTATTCATCTCCCTCAGCGCAGCATCGCGCTCAGCACGTCCTGACCCAGGCGGATCACCGTGGCCGGGTGCAGCCGGTGGAACACCTGCCGCCCCTCGCGCTGTGAGCTGATCAGGCCCGCCTCCCGGAGCGCCCGCAGGTGTCTCGACACCGAGTGCTTCGAGGTTCCGGTCCGGCGAGCCAGCTCCGTCGTCGTGATCGACTCACCGATCAGGTGCCGGCACAGCTCCCACCGGCCCGGCTCGGCGAGGACGAACAGCTTGCGGCGCAGCTGGCTCTGCGTCTCGAGATCCTCTCGACCGGCCTCGCGCACGAGATACTGCACGACGATCGGCATCCCGGCGTCGAACTTGACCATGACGTGCGGCCACGACCGGATCGACGGGACGACGACGAGGCCCTCGGGTCCGACCGCGACCTGCTTGCTCTGCAGCTTGTCGAAGTAGACGGTGCTCGCCGACTCGCGGCGCGAGGCCATCGGCGACAGCGACGCCACCAGCTCGGGCGGCTCGACCGTCTGGATCCGCCGTCGGGCGCTCGCCGCGGCTGACTCGAGGGCCGGCCCGGATGCTTCCCACTGCCGGTCGAAGAACTCACGTGCCGCAGCCTCCAGCACGCCGAGGAGATCCGCGCGGAAGCGAGCCGGGTCGGCCACGAGGCGATGGGCGAGCTCACCGCGGACAAACGAACGATGCTCGCACTCGGTCACCCACCTGCGGCTGCGCCTGACCTCGGAGGCCGCGGTGAGCGGCATACTGAGTCCGCGAATCGCATTGGCGCACATGGGAACGAACACGTCGTCGTCGACCCCCGCGAGCTGTTCAAGCTCGCCGGCGAGCGAGCGCGACTCCTCGCCGCAGACTGGATAGAACAGCCGCATTCGGTAGCGCGCCCACAACGGGGCCCACTCGTGCAGGCGCGCCCTCAGGTCGTCGCTGAGGCAGGCCACCGTCTCGTCGATCCACCGGCGCGACTCCGGATGGTGGTCGGGCTCGGCAAGGACGTGCAACGAGGCCATCAGCTCGGCCATGGGCGAGGCGACCGCCCAGATGCGGGTTCGCCGCGCTTGGGCCAGGTCGAGGGCGATCACCACCCCGCCAGTATCCGGCGTCGCGAGCGGTTCACGGCAACCGGCGCATGACGACGCGCGAGCCGCCGAGGTGGACCGTCGTCCGGGCGACCCGCCGGGTGCGGTCGTCGAACACTCGCCGGCCGGTGTTCGGGTTCACGTCGCAGCGTGGGAAGTTGCTCGACGAGATGTCGAGGCGGATCCGGTGGCCCGGGGCGAAGAGGTTCGCGGTGTCGGGCAGCCGCACCGTCACCCGATAGACGCGTCCCGGCTCGAGGAGCGTCGGGCGGGTCGGGTCGTCTCGATAGCGCAGACGCAGCATGCCATCGGTGACGTTCATCGCGAAGCCGCGCGGATAGTCCTCGCTCGGGGGGTGGACGTCGACGAGCTTCGCCGTCAGGTCAGTGTCGGGGCCATCGGTGGAGACCTCGACCTCGACCTCCACCGGCCCGGCGATGGCGACGGCGGCCGGCAGCGGCTCCGTCTCGAAGGTGACGACGTCGCGGCGCGCCGACAGCGGGAGCATGCTCGCGCCACCCGGCAGGGGAGCGACCTGGTCGAAGGCGCCGCCGCTCATCAGCGGCTCGCCGCTCGTGATGCCGCCACCGCGGCTCGGCACCGGCTCGCGGGGGTCGAACTCATAGGTGACCTCGCCGGGCTCCGTCGGTGCCTCGACGCGCAGTCCGCCGTCCGCGTGGAGATGCAGGGCGTATGCCGCTGTCTCCGCGGGCGGCCACGTGGTGGCGGTGCGCCACTCACCGCCGTGGTCGAGTCGACCTCCTCGGCGCTCGCCCGAGCCGCCCCCCATGAGGAAGTACGTCACCGGGGCAAGCCGGCCCGCACCCCCGAAGGCCTGCTCGAGCCAGGTCGCCTTGAGCTCGAGATAGTCGGGGGCCAGGTTGCCGTCGAGGGTCGCAGCCGAGCCGAAGTCGACGTCACCGGCGTGGGTCCGGCTTCGCGCGCCGTGCGTCCAGGGTCCGAGGACGAGGCAGGAGCGCGGGTCGACGGACCGGGCCCACGCGTACGTGTCCACCGCGGTGAAGACGTACGGGTCGTACCAGCTCGAGATCGCGAGCACCGGGCACGCGGGGAAGCGGTCGTAGTAGTCCCTCGCCTGTAGCCCCGGCTGCCGCCAGAACGCGTCGAGGTCCTCGTGCGACCACTGCTCGAGGATGAAGTCCTCGAAGTCCGGATGGGCCGCAAAGGGCGTGTGCCCCCGCCGCCACGGTATGGCGCTGAGCCAGCCGCGGAGCTCGTCCTCGGTGATCGTCGGCTCGGTCACGGCAGGGGCGTCACCGGGAGGGGTCCGGGCGGCCTGCTGGGTGATCCGGCGCCACGCCCAGATGACCTGCTTCAGCTCGTAGGCACCGCCGAACCGGCCGCCGGCCTCCCAGGCGCTGGAGAAGCCGCCGGAGTCGACGATCATGGCGCTGATCGGTCGCGCCCCGACCGACGCGGCCGCCGTCTGCGTGTGGGCGCTGTAGGAGACGCCCTGAGTCACGACCGTGCCATCGCACCACGGCTGGTCGGCCAGCCACGCATGGGTGTCGAAGCCGTCGGCTGCTTCGCCCACGTACTTCGCGAAGGTGCCTTCGGACCCGCCGCGACCCCGACAGTCCTGCCGCACGACGACATACCCTCGGTCGACGAAGAACTGCGCACCCGACTCCGGCGTGACGTGCCGCCTGTCCGCGTGCCAGCCGTCCGAGGGGCGCTCGGCGCGGACGTCATACGGCGAGCGCTCCAGGATGACCGGGCGGGCGGCGAGTCCCGCCAGGGGCGCCGAGCCGTCCCAGTAGACGTCCGTGGCGAGGCGGGCCCCGTCGCGCATGGCCGGATGCCGGCGCACCCGGTGCAGCCGGGGACCCAGCTGCTCCGGGGCGTCCATGCCGAGGTCGACCAGGCTCATCCCTTGAGCTCGGGCCAGATCTCGAGCAGCTGCGGCTGCATCTTCTCGGTGAAGTACTCGTTGTAGGTCTTCGTGTAGGTCCCGTCCTTGACCATCGCCTCGAGCTGCTTGTCGAAGGCGTCCACGAGGGCCTGGTTGCCCTTCTGGAAGGCGACGGTCGTGGCGTGCTCGACGGGCTGCGAGGCGCCGATCTTGAGGTCCTTGAACTGCTTGAGATACTCCTCCGCATCCGGACCGCCGACGAGGAAGGCGTCGATGGTGCCCGAGTTGAGGGCCGACACCGCGGCGTCCTGGCCCTCGAACTTCACCGGCTGGGCGCCCTTGATCTTCTTGACGTAGCCCTCCTGCACCGAGCCGGTGATGACCCCGACCCGCTTGCCGTCCAGCTGCTCCATCGACGCGACGGGGCTGTCCTGCTTGGTCAGGGCCGCCGTGATGGACCAGAACATGCCCTTGGCGAAGTCGATCGACTTCTTGCGTGCCTCGGTGATGCCGAGGCCGTTCGCGACCATGTCGTACTGCTTCGCCGAGAGGCCCTGGATGCCGGACGCGGTCGGCGTCAGCTTGTACTCGACCTTGAGGCCGAGCCGCTTGGCCGCCTCGTTCGTCAGGTCGATGATGAAGCCGCCCGGCTGGTCCGAGCCCTGCTTCTGCATCGTGAAGGGCGGCTGTGCGGCGGAGGTCGCCGCGAGGATCGTGCCCGGGGTGATGAGGTTGTAGGGGTTGTCCTGGCCTGCCGCGCCGTCGGATGCTCCTCCGCAGGCGCTGGCCACGAGCAGGACGGTCGCCGAAGCGACGGCCGCCTTGGCGATGAACGGGACTCGCATGATCGGTTCCTTTCATGGGCGCCCCGTAGGGCGTGTGGGACAGACGCCGGGACCGGGATCGGGGCCAGCGGTGGGTGAGGCGAGAGTCAGAGGACCTGGGACAGGAACGTCTGCAGTCGGCTGGTCTGGGGACTGTCGAGGAGCTGCCTGGCGGGGCCCTCCTCTTGGATGGTTCCTTCGTCCATGAAGACCACCCGGTCGGCGACCTCGCGGGCGAAGCCGATCTCGTGGGTCACCACGACCATCGTCATGCCGGACTGCGCGAGCGACTTCATGACGTCGAGGACGCCCTTGACGAGCTCGGGGTCGAGCGCCGAGGTGGCCTCGTCGAAGAGCATCACGTCCGGCTGCATGGCGAGGGCCCTGGCGATGGCGACGCGTTGCTGCTGGCCGCCCGAGCAGTCACCGGGCCGCTTGTCCTTGAGGTCCAGGACACCGAGCCGGTCGAGCTGATCGGTCGCGACCCGGGTCGCCTCGTCCTTCGGCACCTTCTTGACGGTGCGCAGGGCCATGGTGACGTTCTCGAGCATCGTCAC
>NZ_AWQS01000154.1 GCF_000576575.1 Intrasporangium chromatireducens Q5-1 | reverse complement strand
CTCGATCGGGAGTGGCGCACGCTCGATCGGGAGGGTTCGGCTCGCGCTGGGCGGGGAGTGCGGCTCGCTAGAGTGCCGGGGTGACCATCGCTTCTGGCATCGGCTCCTGGCCCGGCACCTCCATCCGGGATGCGCTGAGCCAGGTCCGCGAGCTGCTCGACGGCCACCTGCCCTACCTGCCCGAGCTGCCCGAGCGCGGCCCCGGCGCCGACCTCGTCGGACGCACCGCCGGGCTCCTCGTCGAGTTGCCCGTCGACCTGCAGCCCATCGGCTGGCGCCTCGTCGACCGTCCGGGCCGGGACGCGAGCCGCACCGCCGCCCTGTGGCGCGAGGACCTTGACGAGCTGGCCGAGGCCTTCGACGGCTACACCGGCGAGCTCAAGCTGCAGGTCGCCGGTCCCTGGACCCTCGCGGCCGGCGTGTGGCTGCCCCGGGGCGAGCGCGCCGTCGTCGACGAGGGGGCATCGCGAGACCTGACCGACTCCCTCGCCGAGGGCGTCCGACAGCACCTCGGCGCCGTCCGGGGCCTCGTGCCCGGCGCCGAGCTCGTCCTGCAGGTCGACGAGCCGTCCCTCCCGGCGGTCCTCGAGGGCCGGCTGCCGACCGCGTCAGGCTTCGGTCGCCTCCGAGCCGTTGACCCGCAGCAAGCGCTCGCCGCGCTGCGCACGGTCCTCGCTGCCCACGACGGCCGGACCGTCATTCACTGCTGTGCCGACCGACCGCCCCTGCCCCTGCTGCGGTCGGCGACGCCGAGCGCCCTCAGCGTCGACGTGACGCTCCTCGGCCCGCGCGGGTGGGAAGGCATCGCGGTCGCGGCGGAGAGCGGCATACGACTCCATGCCGGGGCCGTCCCCACTGACGGGTCGCGGACTCGCGCGCAGGAGGTGGCGGACGCGATCGTGGAGCCGTGGCGTCGTGTCGGTATGCCGCTCAGCTCGCTCGCTGACGTCGGGGTTACCCCGGCGTGTGGCTTGGCGGGGCGTACGCCGGAGACCGCGCGCACGGTGCAGCGGGCGGCGGTCGAGGCGGCGGCGGAGCTCGCCGAGCGCTCGGCCGCCTAGCTCGTCAGAGCGCCGAGCCCTTCTGGTAGCTCGCCCAGCCGAGGTTCCAGTCGGCGTAGCCGTTGCCCATCGTCATCGGCTTCTTGGTGCCGGTCGTCTCGACGACGTCGCCGATCTTGAAGTTCTGGTAGACCCAGGCGCCGTTGGCGTCGCTCATGCCGGTGCAGCCGTGGCTGACGTTCGCGCGTCCCTGCGAGGCGACCGACCAGGGCGCGGTGTGGAGGAACTCACCGGAGTGCGTCAGCTGCAGGGCGTACTTGACCGGGGTGTCCTCGTACCAGTTCTTGTCGCCCTTCCTGAACCCGATCGTCTCTGCCTTCATGACGATGTTGGTCACCTTCGCCATGATCACCTTGACGCCGGAGCGCGTCTCGAGGCCGGGGCGGCCACCGGTGACGGGGATCGTCCTGACCTTCTTGCCGCTGATGTAGACGTCCATCATGTCGGTCTTGAGGTTGACCTTGGCGATGACCGAGCGGCCGACGGTGAAGTCGGAGGTGCGGGTCCACTGGCCGTAACGGCCGTTGCCCGCCGGCACGCCGTTGAGGTTGGCCTCGACGTGGACCTTGGTGCCGGGCTGCCAGTAGCTCTTCGGGCGCCAGTGCACCTCGCGGTCGGAGAGCCAGTACCAGGAGCCGGCCTGGGCCGGGCTCGAGGTGACCTTCATGTGCTTCTCGAAGGTGGCGCGGTCCTTGACCGGGAGGTCGAAGGTGACGATGACCGGCATGCCGATGCCGACGACCTGGCCGTCACCCGGGGTGACGGTCACCGCGATCTGGTCATCGAGGGTGAGGTCCTGGGTGGTGAACGTCTGCTCGCGGGTCGTCTTGTCGCCGGCCTCGTCGGTGGCGTTCATCTTCAGGGTGTACGTGACGCCCGGCTCCAGCAGGTCCTTGGCCGTCCAGACACCCGACTCCAGCCAGCCCTCGGCCGGCACGACGTTGCCCTTCTTGCTCTTGTAGGTCATCGAGACCGACGTGAGGTCGCCGTGCTCCGTCTTGGCGGTGACGCGGGTGCTGACCGGGACGGCCGTCGACTCGTCCTTGGGGTCGGTCACCCAGCTGACCGCCGGCGTGGTGGGGGTCGGGGTGCTGCTCGTCGCCGGGGCCGCGGCGGCGGACCGGGTCGCGGTGGCCTTGCCACCAGCGTTCGCCGTGGCGTTGCATCCGGACAGGCCGACCATGGCGAGAATCGCCAGGCCTGCCGCCATGGACTTCGATCGACTGCTCAGCTGCACGCGCCGTCCCCTCGAGAGATGTGGCCCCCTGCACCTGCGCACAGCTTCGGCCCGTTACCACACGTTCCAACCCCCAGTGTCGCCGATCGGTGACCCGATCGCCAAAACGTGCGCACCGGCGCGCCGCGCACCCGTCGAGTGAGCGCTTACTCCGGTTGCGAACCGTCGACTGAGCGCAAACTCCGGTTGCGAACCGTCGACTGAGCGCCAACTCCGGAGTTTGCGCTCACTCGACGTGATGGGGTCAGGCGTCCGGGGGGGGCGTGCACCTCCCGGCGGAGGATCTTGCCGGTGGGTCCCTTCGGGAGCTGGTCGAGGAACCACACGTGGCGCGGGTACTTGTAGGCCGCGATCCGGTCCTTGACGTACTGCTTGAGCTCGTCGGCGGTGACCGTCGATCCTGCTCGAACCGCGACGGCGGCACCGATCTCCTCACCGAAGGTGGCGTCGGGCACCCCCACGACCGCCGCCTCGGTCACGTCCGGATGGGTGTAGAGCACCTCCTCGACCTCGCGCGGATAGACGTTCAGCCCGCCGCGGATGATCATGTCCTTCTTGCGGTCGACGATCGTGTAGTAGCCGTCCTCGTCGACGGTCGCGAGGTCGCCGGTGCGGAACCAGCCGTCCGGGATCGCCTCGGCCGTGGCCTGGGGCCGGTTCCAGTAGCCCTTCATCACGTTCTCGCCGCGGATGGCGATCTCCCCGATCTCGCCCGGGGCCACCTCGTTGCCCTCGAGGTCGACGAGACGCATCTCGCAGCCGGGGATGGCGCGCCCGATGGTGCCGGGCCGGGACGGCCGGTCGAGCATGTTGAACGATGCGACCGGCGAGGTCTCGGAAAGGCCATAGCCCTCGAGCACCCGGCAGCCGAACTTCTCCTCGAACCTGCGGAGCACCTCGACCGGCATCGCGGAGCCGCCCGAGACGCAGGTGCGCAGGCTGGAGGTGTCGGCCGCGTCGGCGCTCGGGTGGTTGAGCATCCCGGCGTACATCGTCGGCACGCCCTCGAAGATCGTGACGCGGTCGCGTGCGATCACCTCGAGGGCGGTGCCCGCGTCGAAGCGGGGGATGAGGGTCAGGGTGGCGCCGGCCAGCATCGCCGCGTCGAGGGCGCAGGTGAGCCCGAAGACGTGGAAGAGCGGCAGGCACCCCATGATGACGTCGTCCTCGCCGATCTGGATGATGTCGAAGGCCGACCGCTCGGCGTTGCGCCGGAGGTTGAAGTGGGTGAGCTCGGCTCCCTTGGGCTTGCCCGTCGTGCCAGACGTGTAGAGGATCACGGCCGTGTCGTCGTCGGCCCGCTCGTGCACCGCCTCGAGCGCCGGCGCCTCGTCGAGCTGGCCCTCCGCCGGGCCCGTCGGCCCGCAGACGACGATCCGCGTGCCGGTCTGGGCCGCGGCCTTCTGGGCCTCCTCGGCGAAGTCGGGCCACACGAAGGCCACCCGGGCGCCGGAGTCCTCGAAGAAGTACTCGATCTCGCCCGCCTTCAGGAGCGGGTTGAGGGGCACGACGACGCCCCCGGCCAGGAGCGAGCCGTAGAAGGTGACGGGATAGGCCGGGACGTTGGGCAGGATGAGCGCGACCCGGTCGCCCGGCCCGATGCCTGCCGCCCGGACCTGGCCGGCGAGGTGGGCCGCTGCGCCCCGCAGCTGCCCCCACGTGAGGGCCGCTCGGTCGAGGGTGATGGCCGTCTTGTCCGGCAGCCGGTCTGCGGTGTCCGCGAGGGACGCGGCGAGGTTGGTCATGGGACGCTCCTTGACGTCGGTGTCTGCGCCGATGTTACCGGCGGGTCGGCTGGCAGGATGGGCGGGTGACCCAGACCGAGCCGAGCGCCGAGCCGACCGCCGACCCGACCGCCGACGTCGTCCCCGCCGAGGTCCACCGCGAGTGGACCGACCTGGCCGAGCAGGCCCGGGCGGCCCAGTTCGCCTACTACGTCCGGGACGCCCCGACGATCAGCGACGCGGAGTACGACCAGGTCATGCGCCACCTCAGCGCCCTAGAGGAGGAGTGGCCGTCGCTACGCACGCCGGACAGCCCGACGCAGCAGGTCGGCGGCACCGCCTTCGCCACGGGGTTCGAGCCGGTCGACCATCTCGAGCGGATGCTCAGCCTGGACAACGTCTTCTCCTTCGAGGAGCTGCGCACCTGGTCCGAGCGCGTGGAGCGGGAGGTCGGTGACGGCTCGAGCTTCCTCACGGAGCTGAAGATCGACGGCCTCGCGGTCAACCTGCTCTACGAGAACGGCCGGCTGACGCGGGCGCTGACCCGCGGTGACGGACGCACCGGCGAGGACGTCACGAACAACGTGCGGGCGGTGAGCGGCATACCGTCGCGGCTGACCGGCGCGTCGCTGCCCGAGCTGGTCGAGGTCAGGGGCGAGGTGTTCTTCCCGACCGAGGCGTTCGCCGACCTCAACGCCAGCCTCGTCGAGGCCGGCAAGGCGCCGTTCGCCAACCCCCGCAACGCCGCGGCCGGGTCCCTGCGGCAGAAGGACCCCCGGGTCACGGCGAGCCGCCCGCTCCGGATGCTCGTGCACGGCATCGGGGCCCGACGCGGCTTCGAGATCACCCGGCAGAGCCAGGCCTACGAGGCGCTGCACGGCTGGGGGCTGCCCACCTCCGACGAGTACCGCGTGGTCGAGGACATCGCCGCGGTCGAGGAGTACATCACCTACCACGGAGAGCACCGTCACGACCGGTCGTTCGACATCGACGGCGTCGTCGTCAAGGTCGACGAGATCGCGCTGCAGCGCCAGCTCGGTGCCACGTCGCGAGCTCCCCGCTGGGCGACCGCGTTCAAGTACCCGCCCGAGGAGGTCAACACCAAGCTGCTCGACATCCGCGTCAACGTCGGGCGCACCGGGCGGGTCACGCCGTATGGCGTCATGGAGCCCGTCGTCGTCGCGGGCTCGACCGTGGAGCAGGCCACCTTGCACAACGCGTACGAGGTCGAGCGCAAGGGCGTGCTCATCGGCGACACCGTCGTGCTGCGCAAGGCGGGCGACGTGATCCCCGAGATCGTCGGACCGGTCGTCGACCTGCGCGACGGGACGGAGCGGCGGTTCGTCATGCCGACCGAGTGCCCGTCCTGCGGCACGCCGCTCGCCCCGGAGAAGGAGGGCGACAAGGACATCCGGTGCCCGAACTCGCGGTCCTGCCCGAGCCAGCTGCGCGAGCGGCTCTTCGGGCTGGCGTCGCGCAGCGCGCTCGACATCGAGGCGCTCGGCTGGGAGGGCTCGATCGCGCTGCTCGAGTCGGGCGTCATCCACGACGAGGGCGACCTGTTCCCGCCAGCGCCGGGGAGCCCGCGGGCGGGGGAGTACGGCCTGACCCGCGAGCGGCTCTCCCGCGTCGGCCTCTACACGCGCGCCGCGAAGAAGACCGACCCCGAGGACCACATCGTCGACGGGCGGGTGCTCTCCGCGAACGGGGAGCGGCTCCTGACCGAGCTCGAGAAGGCGAAGACCCAACCGCTCTGGCGAGTGCTCGTGGCCCTCTCCATCCGGCACGTCGGCCCGACGGCCGCACGGGCACTGGCGAGCCACTTCGGCTCGATGGGCGCGATCCGCTCCGCGACGACCGACGAGCTGGCGCACGCCGAGGGCGTCGGCGGCGTCATCGCCGAGTCGGTCTCGCAGTGGTTCAGCGTGGACTGGCACGACGCGATCGTCGAGCGGTGGGCGGACGCCGGAGTCCGCATGGCCGACGAGCGGGACGAGTCGATCCCGCGCACCCTCGAGGGCAAGACGGTGGTCGTGACCGGGTCGCTCGAGGGCTTCTCCCGCGACGAGACCAAGGAGGCCATCATCAGCCGCGGCGGCAAGGCAGCCGGCTCGGTCTCGAAGAAGACCGACTGGGTCGTCGTCGGGGCCAACGCCGGGTCCAAGGCGGCCAAGGCCGAGGAGCTCGGCCTGCCGATCCTCGACGAGGAGCAGTTCGTCCGGCTGCTGGCGACCGGCTCACCGGACTGACGTCGGACGCGACGGGCGTCCGGGCGCTTCCCGCGCCCACCGAAGGGCGATGTGGTGTCGGCCCACATGAGGTCCCGAGGTGTGTGCGGCGCACCCGTGCCCCGCGTCTCACGCCCTCCTAGGCTGTGGCGAGGTCGGCCGAACCCGGTCGCCCGAACGAATGCACGAGGAGGTGCAGGTGAGCGCGTCAGCGGCCCTGCTCGAGACCCACGACCTGACGCGGGACTTCCGCGGCTTCACGGCCGTCTCCAAGGTCAACCTCAGCGTCGCCGAGGGCACCGTGCACGCGCTCGTCGGCCCGAACGGCGCCGGCAAGACGACCCTGTTCAACCTGTTGACCGGGTTCCTCCGGCCCACCTCGGGACAGATCCTCTTCGACGGACGCGACATCAGCGGCCTGCCGCCGGAGAAGATCGCCCATCTCGGAGTCGCGCGCTCCTTCCAGATCACCAGCCTGTTCGACCAGCTGTCGCTGCGCGAGCACCTCGAGCTCGCCCTCGCCAGCCCGACCGGCCTCACGACCCGGTTCTGGCAGTCCGTCAAGCGTTTCGGTCGGTTCCGCGACCGGTCGATGGAGCTGCTGGACCGGGTCGGTCTCGCCGACCGGGCCAGCGTGCCGGCCGGGGCGCTCGCCTACGGCCAGAAGCGGGCCCTCGAGCTGGCCATCGCCATGGCGCTCGACCCCAAGCTGCTGCTCCTGGACGAGCCCACCGCCGGGATGGGCATCGAGGACGTCGACCGCACCATCGAGCTGGTCAAGCGGATCGCGGCCGGCCGCACCGTCGTCTTCGTCGACCACAACATGCACGTCGTCGGCTCGCTCGCCGACCGCGTCACGGTCCTGCAGGCCGGCCAGATCCTCGCGGAGGGCCCCTACGACGAGGTCCGCGCCGATCCCCGAGTCGTCACCGCCTACCTGGGGGAGTCCCATGCCTGAGTCCACCGAGGTCGCCACCGGCCGCCCCCGCGCCGCGTCGAGTGACCGCCCGCTCCTCGACGTCGTCGGCGTCTCGGCCTGGTACGGCGAGGCGCGCGTGCTGACCGACGTCAGCCTCGACGTGGCCCCCGGCGAGGTCGTCACGCTCGTCGGGCGCAACGGCGCGGGCAAGACGACCCTGTTGCGCTCCGTCATGGGGCTGCACAAGCAGGCCCAGGGCTCGATCACCTTCGACGGCCTCGAGGTGACGAAACGATCCGCCGACGCACGGGCCCGGCTCGGCATGGGCTGGGTCCCCGACGACCGCGGCATCTACGCCACGCTGTCGGTGGAGGAGAACCTCCTGCTGCCGCCCGTCGTGCACGACGCCGCCTGGCCGATCGAGCGGGTCTACGAACACTTCCCCGTGCTCCACGAGCGTCGAGACTTCCCGGGCACGAAGCTGTCCGGCGGCGAGCAGCAGATGCTCGCCATGGCCCGCGTCCTGCGGATGGGCGCGCGACTGTTGCTGCTCGACGAGCCGAGCGAGGGCCTGGCCCCCGTCATCGTGCAGCGCATCGGCGAGATCATCCGCGAGATCAAGGGCCAGGGAGTTGGCGTCCTGCTCGTCGAGCAGAACGTCAAGTTCGCCTCGACCGTGGCGGACCGGCACTACCTGCTGGCGCAGGGAAGGGTCGTGGAACACCTCGACAACGAGGAGTTCCAGGCCCGCGAGAGCGAGTTGCTCACCTATCTCGGCATGTGACGCCGGGACCAACCAATCACCACCACACCCCAGGGAGGGGACATGCGCAGCAGGACATTCACGGCGCCTCTGGCCATCGCAGCCACGGCGTCACTCGCACTCGCGGCATGCGGCAGCGCGGGCGGGCCGCAGAGCGGCGGCGACAGCAAGCTGACCGACGGCAAGGTCGTCATCGGCCTGCTCAACGACCAGTCGGGCGTCTACAAGGACCTGTCCGGACCCAACTCCGGTGTCGCCATCCAGATGGCGATCGACGACTACAAGGCCAAGTACGGCGACAAGGCCGTCGCGAAGGACATCGAGCTCGTCCAGGCCGACCACCAGAACAAGGCCGACGTCGCGAACTCGAAGGCCCAGGAGATGTACGACCGCCAGAAGGCCGACATCATCCTCGACGTGCCCAACTCGGCGGCGGCCCTCGCCGTCGCCACGCAGGCCAAGGCCAAGAAGAAGCTCTACATCAACATCGGTGCGGGCACGACCGCCCTCACCGGCGACCAGTGCAACAAGTACACCTTCCACTGGGCCTACGACACCGCCATGCTCGCCAAGGGCACGGCCGGCACGATCACCAAGGAGGGCGGCAAGAAGTGGAACATCGTCTACCCGGACTACGCGTTCGGGCAGGACATGAACAAGTCGTTCACCGAGGAGGTCAAGGCGGCCGGCGGCACCGTGGGCCAGTCGATCCCGGCCCCGTTCCCGAACGACAACTTCGCCACCTTCATCACCAAGGCCGGTGAGGGCAACCCCGACGTCATCGGCACGATGAACGCCGGAGGCGACCTCATCAACTTCGTCAAGCAGTTCAACCAGAGCTCGGTCAAGGGCAAGGCCAAGCTTGCCGTCGGCCTGATGTTCATCACCGACATCCACTCGCTGGGTGCGGACCAGTTCGCCGGCACCCAGTTCACCGACGCGTGGTACTGGAACTTCGACGACACGAACAAGAAGTGGGCCGACCGCTTCAAGGAGAAGACGAACACTCGTCCGTCGTTCGCGCACGCGGCGAACTACTCCGCAGCGCTCAACTACCTCGAGGCGGTCCAGGAGGCCGGCACCGACGACGCCGACGCTGTCGTCGGGAAGCTCGAGGGCAAGAAGATCAACGACGTCTTCCTCCGCGACGGCGAGGTCCGCAAGGCAGACCACAACGTCATCCACGACGGCTACCTCGCCGAGGTCAAGAAGCAGAGCGAAGTGACCGAGGAGTGGGACCTCGAGAAGATCGTCAAGACGATCCCCGCTGCCGAGCTCTACGGCGACCCCAACCCGGCCTGCAAGCTGAGCTGACCCGACAGCAGAACCCAACGGTCCCGGGCGTCGTCCGGCCGGTCACCACAGGCCGGCCGGACG
>NZ_AWQS01000153.1 GCF_000576575.1 Intrasporangium chromatireducens Q5-1 | reverse complement strand
GGCCACAAACCGACGAGGGGCCACCACTCCGGCGGGGGCCAGGGTCGGCCAGGTTCAGGCGGTCAGCTTGGCCCAGGTCTTCGGACCGACGATGCCGTCGCCGACGAGCCCGCGCGAGGTCTGGAACGCGACGACCTTGCTCTCGGTCGCCGGGCCGAACGACCCGTCGGCCGCGAGGGAGTAGCCGCGGTGGGTCAGCGTCTTCTGGATCGCGACGACGGCCTGCCCGGCCGCACCACGTTCGCACGTCACGACGAGCGCGGACCACGTCTTGGGCCCGACGACGCCGTCGCCGACGAGCCCGCGCGACGTCTGGAACGCGATGACCTTGCTCTCGGTCGTCGGGCCGAACGACCCGTCGACGGTGAGCGAGTAGCCCCGGTGACGGAGCAGGTGCTGGATCGCGACGACGCGGAACCCGCTCGCGCCGCGCTGGACGGTGGTCCACACGACCGTGGTCGAGCCGCCACCGCCCCCGCCACCGATCTTCGTCACGAGGGCGGCGAGCCGGGGGTCACCCGGGCGGACGTTGATCTCGAAGTGCATCTCGTCCTTGCGGCCCGAGTAGTCCCCGCCCCACCGCACGACGCCGTCGCAGTACGCCAGGATCGCGTGGATCCGGGTGCGCTGTGTCGACGAGAACGTGCCGGTAGCGCCGAGGGGGTGACGCGGCGCGTTGACGTCGATCGCGGTGCCGCTCGCGTGGTTCGACAGGGTGGTGCTGCCGGAGATGGCCCGGTAGTTGTGGCCCCAGCACCAGCCGGAGACCAGCGCCTCGACCTCGCTGTTGAAGCGCCGCGCGACGTAGCCGAGGATCGTGTGTACCTGGCCGCTGCGGACGCCCGCCGGGAACGACGCCGCGCTGACGGTCAGCCCGCTGATCGGGATCTGGCTCGATGAGCCGGCCGACCAGCCGTTCTGTGACGTCGCGGCCTGCGCCGCCGTTGCACCGGAGGCGACGAGCCCGCCGGCGAGGACAAGGCCGCCCGCGCCGCGCAGCAGCGTCCGCCGCGCCACGCTCGCAGGAGCGGATGGTTCGTGGGTGTCACACATGAGTTCTCCTAGGTTCGGCCCTCCCGGGCCGCACGCTAGGCGAGAGCAGGGGAAGCCGGAATGGGGAGAACTCCCCGGCGCAGGTGTGCGGCGCCGCCGAGGCCGAGTCCCGTGCTGCCGGTAGGGCAGGGTGAAGTCTCGTGGTGATGGTACGGCGGGGTGAAGCACGTCGTGGCAGAGCCAGGGCCGCGTCCACGCGGATGCGTCACCCCTGCGGGGTGGTCCGCCTCTCGCGGACCTCCAGCAGGTCCTGCAGCACCGTGATCTCCGCCTGCTGCGCCTGCGTCATGGAGCGGGCGAGTCGGCGGACGGCTGGCTCTTGCGCATGGTCTGCCGCGTAGGCGGCCATCTGCACTCCTGCCTCGTGGTGCTCGATCATGAGGCGCAGGAAGAGGCGCTCGGCCTCGGTGCCCCCCGCGGCCTCGAGCGCGGCCAGGTCCGCCCTGGACGCCATTCCCGGCATGCGGCCGCCGGTGGCGCCGGTCTGCTCGCTCGCGCCAGAACTGCTGGAGTGGTCGTGGCCCTTCATCCACGACATGGCGGGCGCGGCGGACCGCTGCGGGTGGCCCCACTGCTCCAGCCAGGCGTACATCTGTCCGGACTGGTGCTGCTGCGTCAACGCGATGTCGAGGGCGATGCTGCCGATCTCCGGGTCGGCCGTCCCCTTCCGCACGAGCGTGGCCATCTGGACCGCCTGGTCGTGGTGCGCCTGCATGGCCCGGGCGAACCCGACGTCGACCGACGCCTCCGGGGGCGCCTGGCGGACCGGGACCGCGCCGAGCCGGGCACCGACGAGCAGCCCGGCCACGACCCCGAGGGCGAGCAGGACCCCGAGGGCGACGATGACGACTGGACGTGGCCGCATGGCTCAGGCGGCCGGCGTGCCGATGCCGCTGTGGCAGACGGCGCCCGGTTCCGGCGTCTGCTCGCCCTGCAGGTAGCGGACGAGGAACGGGTCGATCCGCTGGTCGTCCGCGCTGTTCAGCTCGAGCTGGTGGCCCCAGGCGGTCAGGACGATGGGGGACTGCTGCCCCTCGTGCGGGCTGACGAGCACGTAGGCCTCACCCTCGGCCTTCCCGGTCAGCTTGCTCACCTCGGCGGCGGGGAGCGACGGGTCGTAGGTGATCCACACGCTGCCGTGCTCGAGCGAGTGCACCGCGTGCTCCTCGGGGACTGGCTCGTCGTAGACGCCGCAGTTGAGCCAGACGGGGTGGTGGTCGCCGCCGACGGGCGGGGACGTGGCGTAGCTGACTTGGCTCTCGACGTGGTTGCGGCTCAGGTTTGCCGTCTGGACGACACCGGGGATGGGGGCCTGCGCCCGCGCCTCGTTGGCGGCCCGGTCTCCCGCCTCCCGGGCGATCGGCACCGCAACCGCCGTCACGAGCCCAACGACGATGGCGGCCGTCGAGCCGTAGACGAACAGCTTGTGACGCCGGTCCTTCCGCTGCTCCTCGGCCCGCATCGCGGCCACCCTGGCCTGTCGGTCTGTCGTCGGGCGTCGTCTGCCCATGGTCGTCTCCTCCCGGCACGGCCGTGGCTGTGTAGTTGCGCGTTCAACCAACTAGCCGCAAGGGTAACCCGAGAGCCGCGCGTGGCCGCAATCGTCGGACCCCGCCCCGGGAGAAGTGCGGCCGGGAGGGCGGCGTGCAGGGTGTCAGCGGGGGCGGGAGCGTGTGCCCCAGCGTCCCGCCCTCGCGACGTCAGGGCAGGAGGTGGCGCTCGCGGGCGATCGCGGCCGCCTCGGTGCGGCTCGCGGCACCGAGCTTCCCGAGAACGTTGGAGACGTGGACGCTCACGGTCTTCGTGCTGATGAAGAGGTGTTTGCCGATCTGGCCGTTGCTGAGGCCGCGCGCGACGAGGCCGAGCACCTCGGTCTCTCGCGCCGTGAGCTCCGGTATGCCGCTCACCTCGGACGCGCTCGGCAGGCTCGCTTCCAGCTCGGCGAGGAGCGGCCGGGCGCCCAGACGTTGGGCGGTCGTCCGGGCCGCCGCGACCTCGGCCCGCGCCCCCGCGTCGTCACCCGCGGCGTGCAGCGCCGCCGCGAGACCCGCCCGCGACCGGGCCGTCTCGTACACGTCGCCGTAGGCCTCGAAGGCTGCGGTGCTCGCGGCCCACGCCTCGACGAGCTCCTCAGCCCTCGGCCCCGCGTCTCCGTCGCCGCGGTCGAGCAGCCAGCGCAGCCGGACCGACTCGGCATGCGCCCGGGCCTGCCACGCCCACGACTCGGCGTCGGTCTCCTGCGAGACGGCCAGGCCCTCGGCACGGTCGAGCAGCAGCCGCGTCACGTCGCGCATGCGGCGACGCAGTCGGGGATCGGCGCTGAGCGCGAACCGGGCACACTGCCCGGCCGTGAGGGCAGCGAGCCGGATGGCGATGTGCTCGTGCGTCCCCCAGAGCGCGTCGAGGGTGGCGAGGATGTCGGTCGCGAGGTCGAGCGCCTCGTCGATCCGTCCCTCCTGCCCGAGGAGATCGACCGCCGGCACGCTGTAGACGGCGGTGATGCCGTCGATCCACCATGACGCGCGCAGGGCGGCGAGCAGCTGCCGGTCCAGGGGGTCGCCGCGACCGGCCGCCACGGCGAGGTCGGTGCCGACGAAGTAGAGGCGGGTCGTCTCGGCCATCGGCTCGGGGCCGACGGCGGAGCGGGCCAATGCACCGTCCCAGTCGCCGAGCTGGTAGGCGAGCAGGGCGCCGAGGAGGCGGCACTCGAGCGCGAAGGGGGCCAGCTCGACGTGCAGGCGGCGGGCGAGCTCGGCACCCGCGTCGTAGGTCGCCAGGGCAGTCGTCAGCTCACCGCGCCGGTAGTGGACGGAGCCGAGTCGGTGCAGCACCCGGACCCGGACCGGGTCGTCGCTCGGGGCCTGGTCGAGCACGAGGTGCAGCTGCTCCTCGACTGCGGTGAGATCGGCACGGCGCTCGACGAGCCGGACGAGGATGGTGCGCAGCTCGGCGGTGGCCCGGGGCAGGCCGAGCAGCCCCGCCAGCTTGGTGATCTCCTCGGTGAGGGTCGTGATCTCCGCGGCCGCGGCGGCCGGGTCGGCGGCGCCCTCGTGGTCGACGAGCGCTTGAAGGCGGGCGGTCAGGACACGGACCCGCCGCTCGGTCGGCTCGTCCCCGACAAGGGTCAGCGCCTCGGCCGTCAGGCCCAGGGGATCGTGCGGCAGGTCGAGGACCCGCGACCCGAGCACATACCGGGCCAGCAGCTCGGCCCGGGTCTGTGGGGCCTGGCGGCGGCCCGGGTGGTCCAGTCGATCCCGCAGCAGGTCGACCGCCCGGACGACGTCGCCGGAGAGCAGCGCCGCGTCCGACGCAGCCATCGTGACGTCGTCGCGCAGGGGCACGTCGTCGTCGAGCCAGCAGAGGGCCCGCTCGAGGTGCTGCAGCGCCTCGGCCGGGCCGCCGACCGCCAGGGCAGCGTCAGCCGCGGCGCGGCTCGCCCTGATCGCGGTGTCGACGTCCCCCGAGGCGGCCGCGTGGCGGGCCAGCTCGGACGCGGGACCGAGCGCTGGGCGCTCGGCGAGCACAGCGGCATACGACCGGTGCAGCCTGAGCCGCTCGCCGGGCAGCAGTGCATCCGCCACCGCCTCGCCGAGCAGGGCGTGCCGGAAGGTGTAGGCGGGCGGCCAGCACGTCTCGAGGACGTGGTGCTCGACGGTGGCCGCGAGGGCGGCGTCGAGCCGGTCCTCGGGCAGGTCGACGACGCGGGCGAGCAGCTCGTGTCCGATCTGGCGGGCGCCGACGGCCACGGCGGCGACGACGAGCTGGGCGTCCTCGGGCAGCGCGTCGACCCGCGACCGGAGCACGCGGGACAGGCCACCCGTGAGGCCGTGGCCGGCCGCCGCGCTGGCCGCGAGCTCCTCGGCGAAGAACGGGTTGCCTTCGGCCCGGCGCACGATCTCACCGGCGACCGGGTCGGGCAGGTGAGCGGAGCCAGTGGACGCGACGAGCTCACGGACGGCCGCGTCGGTCAGGCCGGCGAGCTCGACGTGCTCGACGCCGGCGATCCGGGCCCAGACGGCGAGCGTCTCGTGGAGGGGGTGGCGGCGGTGCAAGTCGTCGGAGCGGTAGCTCGCGACGAGGGCGACGGGCGTCGTGAAGCCGCGGGTCAGCAGCAGGGTGAGCAGGTCGCGCGACGAGTGGTCGGCCCAGTGCACGTCCTCGACGACGGCGAGCGTCGGGCGGTCGGCCCCCAGGGCCGTCAGGAGGGCGTGGATCGCGGTGGCGACCCCCGCCGGATCGATGACGGCGTCGCCGACCACGCCCTGGTCCTGGCGGAGCCCGGGGAGCAGCTGGCCGAGCGCCGGATGGACCGCCGCCACGCGGGCGACGACCTCGGGGGAGTCGGCCTCGAGTGCCGTCATGAGCTCGAGGAAGGGCAGATACGCCAGCGTGCTGCCGGCCAGGCCGACGCAGTGGCCCACCGCGGTGCGCCAGCCCCGCCCTGCCGCGTCGTCGACGAGCCGCGCGATGAGGCGCGACTTGCCGATGCCGGCGTCGCCGGACAGCACGACGCTGCCGCCATCGGACTGCTCGAGCCCGATGGCGGCAGTGAGTCGCTCGACATCGGCGTCGCGACCGAGGAGGGCTCCCGTCCTGAGGGGCATGCGCCCCAGTATCCGCGACCCCTCCGACAGTGGTGGCGCCTGCGTGGACATGCCGACGCCCTCAGCGGGTGCGACCCGGGTGGGTCTCCTCCCAGCGGCGCCGCCGCATCGTGCGTGCGATGACGGTGAGCGACGAGTCCGGCCGCTCCCGGTACCGGTCCCGCAGGCCGTAGCGGTGGTCCCGCTCCGCCTTGGCGTAGCTGATGTCTCCGGGGATGTTCATGATGGCTCCTTCGCCGTCCGTTCTGCTGACTCCTCCACATTCGGCTGCTGAGGTAGGCCGCCACATCGGACGACCTGCGTATTCGTGCAGGGACCGGCTACCTCAGGCGTCGCTCGGGCGCCCCGGACGCGTCTGAGGTGCCGTGCTCCCGGCCCGGCCTCGCCCGGCCCGGCCCGGCGCGGCCTCGCCCGGCCCGGCGCGCCCCGCCCGCTCCGGCTCCGGAGTCGGCCCTTGCACGGGCGTGCGCCGATCCGGGGGGCACTCGGAACGGCGCCTACACTTGTGGGGTCCGGCAACGGCGGCGGCACCTGTCCATCGACCCCCAGCACAGGCCAGACGCCATGCCCTCTCCCTCTTCTCCGTCCCAACCTGCCCCGGTGCGCGACCCCGACCGGTTCTTCGGGCTCAGCACCGCACAGGTCGCCGGTAGCGCCCTGGCGGCCGCGACCTCTGCCGTCGCCGCCAGCTTCCTCGGCGTCGCGGGCACGATCATCGGAGCCCTGATGGGCTCGATCGTCGCCACGATCGCCTCGGCCATCTACAGTCAGTCGCTCCGCCGGGCAGCTCAGCGCCTCCGGGTGCTGCGCCCGGTCGCCGTGGGCGGGACCGCCTCGACCGAGCCCCGCGTCGTGACCGGTCCGGTCCGTCGGGAGCGCCAGCGGACCTGGCCACGGGTGGCGGTCGGCGTCGTGGCGGGCGCCGCGCTGGCGCTGGGCGCGATCAGCGGGGTCGAAGGGCTGCTGGGGCACCCGATCTCGAGCTCGTCGCGGGGCGGCACCTCGGTGGGAGAGGCGCTGGGCGGCTCGGCCGGCTCCGGTGCCCAACGGAACCACGTCCGCGTTCCGGCACCCGCCCCGACGCAGCCCCGCTCGGTGCCGCCGGCCTCGGTGCGGTCCACTCCAGTGCCCTCGGCAACGGGCGCGGGGGAGCGGCCAAGCACCTCGGCGCCGGCCGGTCCGACCTCCTCCCAGACGCCGGCGGCGACGACTCCTGCCGCGCCCGAGGCGACGAGTCCAGCGCCGACGGGGCCGGCGCCGGGGGCAACTCCGACCCCCTGACGGCGCGGCGCCGGCCCCACCGCCGACCCAACGCAGGCCCCCTGACGGGCGCAGGGCCGGTCCAACGCGGGCCCCTGGCAGGTGCGGCGCCGGCTACTCCTCGCGCCGAAACGTCAGCAGGTAGTCGCCGGTGAAGTCGTGGGGCAGCTCGTCCCACTGGACCACCGTCTCGCCGATGAACGGCACCACGTCGCCGACGACTGCTGCGACGTCCCAGGCGAGGGTGGTGGTGTGGCCGGCGTGGCGGATGTTCGCCACGTTGAGCACCAGGTGCCCGCCGGGCCGCAGGAGCCGCTCGACCGCCCGAGCGATGTCCGCGAGATCGCTGAGATAGGACGCGTAGTCGCCCCCGACCAGCTCGTAGGCGGTGAGCGGGTCGCGGGGGTGGTCGTTCGCCGTGCGATAGGGCGGCGAGGTGAGGCACAGGTCGACGGGCCCGGTGACGAGGCGGTGCAGACCCCGCGCGTCGCCCTCGATGACCGTCGCCCCCGGGGCGCGGCGCCGGCAGGCGGTGACACGCTCGGGCAGCAGCTCGACGCCGACGGCGCGGCGTCCCAGGTGCTCGGCGACCGAGAGCGTCGTGCCGAAGCCGGCGAACGGGTCGAGGACGAGCTCGCCGGCCGAGGTCAAGGACTCGATGACGGCCGTGGCGACCGCCTCGGTGAAGTGCACGTCCTCGTCGGCGGCATCGTCGCGCTCGCCCCCGAACTCGGCACGGGTGGCGGAGAGGTAGGGAGGCAGCCCCATCAGCGCGCTCCCGGGACCACACGGGAGCCGGCGCGCGGGTGCAGCGACGAGGCCGAACTGTCGGTTGCGGCCGCCCGCGCGGTCGAACCCACTCGGGTCAGCCCGAGCAGCGCATCAAGGTCGACGTGGTCCTCGAGGGCGTCGGCCAGGGTGTCGATCATCCGCGCGCGGCGGGCGCCGAAGCCGGGAGCGTCGGTCGCCGGTCGCCAGCGGGAACCGGCCGCCACGGCGACCTCCGTCAGCCAGGCACGGCGGAAGCCGTCGTTCTCGAAGATGCCGTGCCACATGGTTCCCCACACCGTGCCGACCTGCCATCCGTCGAGGAACGGTGTCGGCGGCTCCTCCGCGCCGTCGGGCGAAAGGGACGGCGCCGTTGTGCGACGAGCGATCCCGTGGTGGATCTCGTAACCCTCGACCCGGTGGCCGCGCCACGAGCCGACGGGCCGCCCGAGCACCTTCTCGTGGGCGAACTCCACCCCGGTCGGCAGCAGTCCGAGCCCGGGGACGACTCCGACCTGCGCCTCGACCTGGTCCTCGAGGTGTCGGCCGAGCATCTGATAGCCCCCACAGATACCGACCAGCGGCCGGCGAGCCGCCGCCCGCCGGACCAGGGCGTCGGCGAGGCCGCGCTCCCGCAGCCAGCCGAGATCGGTTGCGGTGGAGCGGGATCCGGGCAGGACGACCAGGTCCGCGGCGTCGACCAGGACCGGGTCGATCGTGACCCTCACGTCGACGCCCGGCTCGGTCGCGATCGCGTCGACGTCGGTGGCGTTGGAGATGCGGGGCAGCCGGATGACCGCGACCGTGAGCCGGTCAGGCGCGCCGCCGTCCGCCTCGTCCGGCGCGGTCGGGCCCGCCCGCCACTGGCCGACGGCGAGCGTGTCCTCGCTGTCGAGCCACACGTCGAGCAGCCACGGCACGACGCCGAGGAACGGCACCCCCGTGCGGCGGGTGATCTCGACCAGGCCCGGCTCGAGGACCGAGACGTCACCACGGAACTTGTTGATCAGGAAGGCTTTGAGCAGTGCTCGGTCCTCGTCCGAGAGCAGGGCCCAGGTGCCGTAGAGCGCCGCGAGGATGCCCCCACGGTCGATGTCGCCCACGACGACGACCGGCAGGCCGAAGCGCCGCGCCAGCCCGAGGTTGACGTAGTCGCCGTCTCGCAGGTTGATCTCGGCGGGAGAGCCGGCGCCCTCGCAGACGACGAGGTCGTACTCCTCGGCGAGCTCGGCGTAGGCCGCGAAAGCGGCCTCTGCGAGACGGGCCCGCCCAGCGGCATACTGGCCCGCCTCGAGCACCCCAGCGGCACGGCCACGGACCACGATGAACGACCGGCGGTCGCTCCCCGGCTTGAGCAGGACGGGGTTCATCGCCGTCGAGGCGAGCACTCCTGCCGCCTGCGCCTGCACGTACTGGGCGCGCCCGATCTCGCCCCCGTCGGCGCAGACCATGGAGTTGTTCGACATGTTCTGCGCCTTGAACGGCGCGACGCGCAGGCCGCGCCGGGCCAGTGCCCGGCAGAGGCCGGCCGTGACGACGGACTTGCCGGCGTCCGAGGACGTGCCGGCCACGAGGATCCCGGATGCGGTCACCGCGCCATCCTGCCGCAGCCGGCCGTGCACCCGGCCGCGCGGGAGCTCCCGCCCCAGTCCGCCACCCGGGGCGCCCACGGG
>NZ_AWQS01000152.1 GCF_000576575.1 Intrasporangium chromatireducens Q5-1 | reverse complement strand
CGAAGGCCCGGACGCACGAACCGTCCGGGCCTTCGCCATGCCACCCGCCCTGCTGGAGGACGGGGCGGGTGGAGTCTCAGCCGACCTTGTGCAGCCAGCGCACCGGAGCCCCGTCGCCGGCGTAGCGGAACGGCTCGAGCTCGTCGTCCCACGGCGCGCCGAGCAGCAGGTCGATCTCGTCCTGCAGTCCCTCGGGGTCGCCGACGTTGCGGGTGATCGCCTCGCGCAGCCGGTCCTCATTGACGACGACGTCTCCCGACACGGACGTCCACGCGTGGTGCATGCCGAGCGTCGGGGTGTAGGACCACCGGGACCCGTCGGAGACCGGCGTGGCCTCCTCGGTCACCTCGTAACGCAGTCCCTGCCACCCGCGCAGGGCGCTGGCGAGCGCGGACCCCGTGCCCACCGGCCCGGTCCAGGACAGCTCGGTCCGGACCATGCGGGGTTGGGCCGGCTGGTCGATCCAGTCGAGGCTGACGGGCTGCTCCAGCACCGCCTCGACCGCCCAGCCGATGTGGGGGCACAGCGCGGCGGGGGTGCCGTGTACGAACAGGACCCCACGCGTCATGGTGCGCGACATCGCGGCAGACATCCGAACCTCCTCCAGTGCAAGGGACGTCTTCCCCAACGACCTTGCGTGGTGAGCCCGGCGGTGCCGTGTCGTGCTGTGTTGTCGTATGCCGCTCAGCTCGCGGGAGCGAGCCGCTGCCCATTCTGCCCCATCAGACACAAACGCACCAGTGGTGATCTCGTGCGAGTCGTCCCTCAGCTCTCGCTGCCCTCCGCAGGCACTCCCGGGAAGATGTAGACCTCCCCGTCGCGGATCTCGAGCCGGTGGGTGCGGACCGGCTCGGTGGCCGGCAGACACATCGGGCGCCCGTTGCGGAGGCAGAACCGCGACGAGTGCAGCGGGCACTCGACCTCACCCGCCTCGATCCACCCCTCGGCGAGCGAGGCCTCCTCGTGCGAGCAGGTGTCGTCCATGCAGTAGTACGTGCCGTCGTCGTCCCGGAAGAGCGAGATCGGTTCGTCCGTGCCGGTCAGCTCAAGGGGCAGGACGAGCGCCTCCCCCGGCTCGACGTCGTCGACGGCTGCGGCCCGGATGCCCTCGGTCATGGTTCTCCTCGTCGTGGTGGCGGACGCCCCGAGCGTACCGAGCGCGCCGGGTCGCTCCGGCGGCGGATAGACTCCCCCGGCGACCTCCCGGACAGCTCGTCGGCGGTCGCCCGGGGCAGTAGCTCAGCCGGTTAGAGCAGCGGACTCATAATCCGTCGGTCCAGGGTTCAAGCCCCTGCTGCCCCACGGGTATCTCTGCAGGTCAGAGGCCCGAGGCCCCCGCCAGTCCCCCCGCTGGCGGGGGCCGCTTGCTATCGGTTTGCTAACGCGCCGCATCACAGGTCCTTTCCATTGATCGCCAGGTACTCCGCCCACTCCTCTTCCGAGAGCGATGCGAGGGCTTCGTACGCGCTCATGCTCGGGCGTGTCCTGAGCAGCCACGCGAGCCTTGCCACACGTAGCCTCTCTTCCGGCTCACCGGCCAAGATGCCCTCCGCCCACAGGCTCTCCGCCCGCGCCCTCTCTTCAGCGGTCAGGCCCTTGAGCCCCTCGAGCTCATCGCGCGTAAGTGGCTCGCCGCCCCGGATCACCCCGAGCGCCTTGAGTGCGATCGACACACGGTCCGCGCTCACGCTCCCCACACCGCCTTGGTGAAGGTGTCGACGGCGCGGCCGTCGTCGTCCGGGATGGCGTCGGCGTAGACGTTGAGCGTCACCGACGGGTCCTTGTGGCCGAGCCGCTTGGCCACGACGTGCACGGGGACGCCGTCCCGCAGCAGGATCGTCGCGTGGGTGTGCCGTAGCTCGTGAAGCTTGATCCGCGGGACTCCGTCGACGCCGGCCGTGAGGGACCCGAACGCCTTGGTGACGAAGTCTGGCAGGACGGGCCGGCCGTCCTCCCACGTGAAGACGAGGCCCTCGTCACCACGGTAGGCGGCGCCCCACGCGAGCCGCTCCGCCAGCTGCGCCTTGCGCCAGGCCTTGAGTGTGGCGACAGTGCGAGGGTCGATCGTGACCGACCGTCGCTCATGGTTCTTCGGGGTCACGTAGTGGCGCTCCTGGCCGATCTGCGTCACGGACTGCTCGACGTGCACCACGCCGGCCTCGAGGTCGACCCGGGCCCACTTGAGCGCCATGAGCTCGCCTCGCCGCATCCCGGTAGCGGCCGCGAGGGTCCAGAGCGACGCCCACCGGTCGGTCTCGATGAGGCCGCCGAGGAAGGCCTGCAGCTGCGCGCCCGTCCAGGTCGTGTGCTTCGGCTTGACAACGGTGGGCCGCTTGGTGCCGACGACAGGGTTTACCTCGATGATGCGGTCCAGGACTGCGTCCTGCATGGCCCGGCGCAGGACCGCACGGGCGAACTCGACGGTGCGCGGAGAGAGCGCCTTGCCATCCTTGCCGCCCTTCCCGTAGAGGTCGGCGAACAGGACCGAGAGCCGCGAGGGCGAGAGTGCCTGCACCCGTTCGTGGCCGATCGTGGGCTTGAGGTAGCGGGCGATGTTGTCGCGGTAGGACTTCGCCGTGGACGGCTTGAGCTCGACGGAGTGCGCCGCGATCCAGCGATCGAGGTACTCCCCCACGGTGAGGTTCTGTGGGGCGACGTAGGTCCCCCGGTTGACGGCGTGGCGCGCGGAGTCGCGGGCGTCCTTCGCGGCCTTGCGCGTCGCGAACCCGCCGACCCACCTCGGCTTCGTCTTGCCGGTCTGCGGGTCTCGTTCGCGGACCACGTAGGACCACGTCCGGCCGCGCTGGATGATCCCGTCTCGCATCTTCGCGTCATTCATTCCGCTCGCCCTCCGTGCTCGACTCCGGCACACTCTCTCCCGCTCGCCCGGGCGTTGCCTCACCCAGGAATCCCTTGTCACGGGCTCGCCTGAGCCAGCGGGCTACCGTGGAGCGGTCTGCGTGCAACTCCTTGGTAAGCCAGACGATCGGGGCCCTTGGGCTCTCCTCAAGAGCGCGCCGGTACATCTCAGCGACCTGCTGGAAGTGCTTATCCGGATGCCCCTTCGGACCCGGATTCCTCTTCAATGTCAGCGATTCCGGGGCGCCCGCGATGGCCCGTCGGCGTGCCGGGGCATGGTGTTCGGGCGCCTGATCCGCGTAGATGGCTCGCCCGACGAGCTCAGCGACGGGTATCCGACGCAGATCGCGGGACGTAATCTCCAGCGGTCCGACATGGCCGGGGTGAGCCTGCGACAAGCCGATGATCATGCCCGTACACACCATCCTGCCGTCCGCAGTCTTGGACAACGTGAGCGCCACGGGCGGCGCGGCGGACGGGTCGTCCTCCTCACCTGCGAACACAACCCAGTCGTGTTGCCGCACAGCCTCGACGACAGGGCCCAGGTGGTCATCATCCGGCGCAATGAGCCACCAAGAGTAGGGCCTCAGTTCTTCGTCCATGCCCGTGACTGTATCCGCTATGTCGCCGGTGCGCAACCATAGGCGACTAGTTGTGCACCGTTGCGCCCCCATCTAAGTGTCGGCTGGACTCAGTGACAGAGGTTCCGAATGCGCACCACAGCGGAACCGGGATCCCCGTAAGGAGGAAGAACCCTTGACGCTCATAACTGAGGTGAAGGCGCGGAGGCGACTCCCGTCGCCATCGCTCGCGAGAGAGCTCCGACGTTCAGCCGGGCTCTCTCAAGCGCGAATCGCGAAAGAGCTCGGGGTCACCCGAGTGACGGTGGCTCGCTGGGAGTCCGGGACGCGGTCCCCCCGAGGTTCCCTCATGGTGGCCTACGTCGAGCTGCTCGAGGATCTCCGGGAGGCGGAATGAGCCCACCGACAGGGGAGACCCTGACAGCAGCACCCGGTGTATCCACTTCGCCGGACTTGGAAGGCGGCGTGAGCGCCCTCGACAGCCTGCGTGGCCGGCTCACGATCTCCGTCCCTGACGCTGGCCGCGTTCTCGGCATAGGTCGAGATGCCAGCTACGCCGCTGCCGCACGGGGCGAGATCCCAACCCTGAGGCTTGGCCGGGCGATCCGCGTGCCCGTGCCAAAGCTGCTCGAGCTCCTCGGCGCAACCCCCGACATGAGCGAGGCCGGCCCCGTCGACGGGCCGGCCATCGCCACCGCTACAGACTCCGCAGCCTGAACACCCCTCTACGAAAGGTGCGTCCGCCCGCTCATCCCTTTGACCAGGAGGACCACTTCCCATGATCGCCGAGAACCCACGCCACAGCAAGCAACCCGCCCCACGGCAGCTCCCCGTCGTCACCTGGAGCAACCTTCGCGACATCGTCAGAGACCACGACCTGCGCGAGCAGCCGCAGTCCTGCTCGACGACCGTCTACTGCTCCACCTGCCGATCCCGCCTGCCCGGATACCTCGAGGCGTACCGCCACGCCGCGGCCCTGACTGACCACGTCGTCCACATCGAGACATCGAGCCGGACGATGATCGGCACGCCGTCCGCCCTCCTCGATGACGAATGCATGCGACGGGAGGGCTGGCGGTGAGCGCCGACAATGCCGAGGCGGTCGTCGAGGCGCTGCGCTCGCTGTACGGGGAACGGGTCCAGCTGCGCCACGGCCTGGAGGCCGTGATCGTGCGGGACCCCGCTGCTCGGGCCCGACGCCTCGCCAAGGCGACGGCACGGACGAAGAAGCCCAAGCCCCAGCCGGCGAAGCCCCCGACGACCCGCGAGGAGCTCAATCCCGAGGCGCAGAGGGCGTATGACGCATGGCTCGCCTCCCAGGACACGGGGAAGGGCGCATGACCACCCTCGACCTCGACGCCGTCCGGGACTGGTTCGAGCGCGTGTATGCCGGCGCCCCCGGCCTGCTCTCCGTCGTGCACGTCGACGCCACCGGAACCTTCAAGGGCACCGGCGGCGGCATCCCCGACATCGACGGCGCCGTGCGCCGGATTGCCGGCCTCGACCGAGCAGGCGCCCAGGGTATCTACCTGCGCACCACCACGCTGGCCCGGCCTCTCGAGTCCCACGAGCGCGGCACCGAGGCGGACTCCCTCGCCCTGCCCGGCCTGTGGGCTGATGTCGACTTCGGCGAGGTCGGGCACAAGCCCGGCCGCGGGCTGCCGCTGCCCCCAAGCGCCGACGAGGCGTGGCGCATCGTCTCGACCTCGGGGCTTCCGGAGCCGAGCCTCTGGGTCCACTCCGGCGGCGGTCTCTACCCGTGGTGGCTCCTCGAGGCACCCGCGGTCCTCGACGAGACGACCCGCCCCATCGCCGCCAAGATGTCGGCCGCGTGGCAGCAGGCGCTCAAGCGGTCAGCGGAGCGGCTCGGCTACGAGTACGGCGCCGGCGTCGGGGACCTGCCCCGGGTCCTGCGGATCCCCGGCACCGTCAACCGCAAGGGCGGCCTTGAGCGTCCCTGCCGGGTCGTGCAGGACAACGGCGTCGCCTACACCATCGAGGACCTCACCAAGGCCCTGCAGGCGGTCACGCCGGCCCCCGAGCCCGTCGAGCAGCGCCCCACCCGGCAACGCGTCGAGCTCGTCCCCAACACCGGCGCGTCCGCGTTCGACCTCCTCGACGAGTACGCCGCCTTCGACGACATCCTCACCGGCGCCGGCTGGACCAAACACCACGGCAGCCACCCCCCGAGCATCGACGAATGCTGGTCCCGCCCGGACGGGCCCGACAACCCCTGCAGCGCCCACACCCTCAAGGCGAACCCGCACGTCCTCGTCGTGCACTCCGAGCTCGCAGGGCTGCCCACCGGCGGAGGACAGAAGCTCACCCGCGGCCGCGTCTTCGCCCACCTGCACCACGGCGGCGACGAACGCGCCGCCGCCGTCGACCTGTTCGCCGCCATCGGAGGCCGCCCCAGCACCCCAGCCGCGGCCGCCCTCCCGCTTCCTCGAGAGACGAGGCCAGTGACCCGCCCGGCCACCTCATCGACCATCGGCCTGCACGACCTCGTCGCCCTCGAGCACCAGGCACAGCGGGTCGCCCGGGAGCGGCAGCACGACGACGAGCCGCCGCCACCACCCACGCCGACCTTCGACATCGAGCGCGACGACTTCTGGACCGCCCGCCCCGAGCTCGAACACGTTCGCGCGTTCGCCCGCGCCCGTCTCGCCTCCCCCTGGGCGGTACTGGGCTGTGCGCTCGCCCGGGTCGTCGCGCACGTCGAGCCGTTCGTCACCCTGCCCGACACCATCGGCTCGTACGCATCCCTGAACCTGTTCGTCGGGCTCATCGGCCCCTCCGGAGGTGGCAAGGGCGCCGCCGAGGGCGCGGCCAAGGATGCGATCGTCTACAGCCCGCTGCTCGGCCCGCAGCTCGTCGAGGCAGGCGTCGGATCCGGCGAAGGCCTCGCCCACACCTACCTGCGATACGTCGCCGGCAAGGGCAAGGAGCGTGGGCACGTCGAGCAGCACACCACCCGCGCGCTCTTCCGCGCCCCCGAGGTCGACACCCTCGCCGCACTCAAGGGACGCCAGGGCTCCACCCTGCTGCCCAAGCTGCGCGACGCGTGGAACGGTGACGCCCTCGGCTTCGCCTACGCCGACGTCACCCGACGCCTCGACCTGCGCCCCCACGCCTACCGCATGTGCCTGATCGTCGGCATCCAACCCGCCCGCGCCGCCGTCCTGCTCGACGACGCCGACGGCGGCACACCCCAACGCTTCCTCTGGATGCCAGTGCAGGACCCCAACGTGCCCGACATCACCCCCACCGCACCACGGCCGCACAAGTGGCGCACCCCGCCCCTGCCGACCGCCAGCGGCACCCGCACCGTGCTGCCCGTCTACCCGCCCGCCGAGGCCGCCATCCGCCAGTCCGCCCGGGCCCGCCACCGCGGCGAGGTCGACCCCCTCGACGGACACGCCCTGCTCTGCCGTCTCAAGACCGCCGCCGCACTGGGCCTGTTCAACGGCCACGCCGAGGTCACCGAGGAGGACTGGGCCCTGTCCAGCATCGTGATGGCCATCAGCGACCACACCCGCGCCAGCGTCGTCCGCTCCCTGCTCACCCGCCGCGACGCCGCCACCGTGGCCCGAGGCCGCGCCGACGGACTGCGGGAGAGCGTCGCCGCCGAGGTCCGTGCCGGCGAGGCCGCCAAGCGCGTCGGCCGGACCATCCTGCGCAAGCTCGACGGGGACTGGACCAACCACAGCGACCTGCGCCGCGCCATCGCCCACCGCGACCGCGAGCACTTCGACGACGCCATCGAACGACTCCAGGCCGCCGGGCTCATCGAGTCCGAGGACGTCGACAACGGAGCCGCCGACGGAGCCCGATACCGCCGCATCGAAGGAGCCGCCGCATGACCGCCCAGGGGTGTACGCGGGGTGTACATGTACACCCCTGCATGTCAAAAAACACTCAACCCAACCTTGAAGGTTCGTGCTTAGAAAAGGTTCAAGGTCCAATCGCGGGCGAGAGAACAGATGTACCCGGGGGTGTACATGTACACCTGTACACCCCTGACGGCTCGACGGCCACCCGACTCCACCCCTCGCAGCCCGTTCTCTGGTTCGAGCTCATCGCCCAGATGCTCGCCTACACCGAAGCCACCGGCTGGGGCCTCGCCGGCGTCTGGGGCCACGTGCACCGCAGCCAGTACCAAGAAGCCCGCGCCCGCTTCAACCAACTACGCGATGTGCAGATATCCCCCGCGCGCGAGACCCACGCCGCCATCACCAGCACCCAGGAGACGCCATGACACCCCCGCCGACCTCAACCCCTTGGCACTCTCCCGACCGCAGAGGACCCCTTGGCCCCACCGGCAGACCGCAGTGCACCGCCCGATCGAAGCGGAGCGGTGAGCGGTGCCAGGCGTACCCGATCCACGGCGGGACAGTTTGTGTCGCACACGGCGGCCGCGCTCCGCAAGTCCGGGCGAAGGCCGCGCGCCGTCTGGCCGTGGAGGAGGTCGAGACGGAGATCCGCAACTCCCTCGCCTTCGAGAGCTTCGAGGGCATCACGGATCCGCTGCAGGTCATGGCCGAGCTGGCGGAGCGGGCGCTGGCCACGGAGCGGGCCCTGGCGGCCCGGGTGAACGACCTGGCGCAGGATGACCGGCTGCGCTACAAGGCGGCCGGCGCCGGCACGGAGCAGCTGCGGGCTGAAGTGGCGCTGTGGGAGCGGTGGCACAAGCAGGCGGCCCACCTGGCGGACCGGCTGGCGGGGCACAACTTCGAGGAGCGGCGCACCCGGGTGACGGAGCAGCAGGGCGCCATCTTCGTGGAGGCGTTGAGGGCGATCTTCGCTCGGCTCACGCTGACGCCGGAGCAGCAAGCGCTGCTCGGCACCGTGGTGCCTGAGGAGCTGCGTCGAGTCGGCGCGATCCGGGGGGAACTGGCATGACGGCCGTGTGTGGTTTCCGTGGCGGGTCGCTTTCACACACGCGCGTCCGAGAAGCACGGCGGATTGTCACTCCGTTTCGGACTCTCAGCGTGCCTCTGACCTGCGCAAACGCCACCCCTGCTAACGGCCTGCTACTTCCCTGCTCGCTCACTGACCCCCCCTTCCCACTTCCCGCCGACCCCCCGGGGTCTCATTCGGGCGGGGCCGTTGATCACGCGAGCCGCGTGCTGCGAGGTGGGTGCGCATGACTGCCCTGGCAGAGAGCCTGCGTCTCGTCCTGCTCGTAGGCGCCGCCCGCGCGGACGCGACGCCTGAGCAGCTCGACGCGCTGAGGGACAGGATCCCGGAGGCGATGCGCGGTCGGTACGTCTCGACCGGCGACGAGACCGAGGTGCGGGCCGTGCTCCTCGACGTCATGGGCCGCGACTGGAAGCCCTCGGGCGAGTGGGCCGCGCAGATCGATCGGCTGAGCGGTGCCGAGACATGACCGCGCATGACGAGCTCGCGGCTGCGATCGGGGCCGCCCTGTCCGCCGGCCTCATCGTGCCGTGCGCGGGTCAGGCGGACCGCTTCACGGCCGACGACCTCCACGTGCTCGAGGCGGCCGCTGCCGAGTGCGACGGGTGCCCGGTGCTCGACCAGTGCGACAGGGCTGGGCAGCGCCAGGTGTGGGGCGTGTGGGCTGGGCGGGTGGCGTGGCCGTCATACGTGCATCGCCCCACGGGCCGACGCAGGGCGGAGCCGGCGGCATGACCGGGCGGTACGCGTCGAGGGTGCGCCTGGCCGGCTCCCGGGCTCGCGAGCGTCGTCTCCCGTTGCGGCGAGCTCATGAACTCCCCGCGTTCGCTGTCGTGCCGTCCGGCGCGGCGCGGTGGTTCCTGCACCTGCTCCGCTCGACGGGGCTGTCGGAGGCGGTGCTGCGGACGGAGGCGGCACGCTACCGCGCGAAGGGCCGGAAGGGCCTGGCGGGACAGATCGAGATCGCGTGGGCCCAGCTGGAGGCGGCGGAGGCGCACGAGG